>JAEUHT010000207.1 GCA_016793265.1 Planctomycetota bacterium | reverse complement strand
ACCATCGGCGAGCCGGTGCCGCCGCACCGCGCCTTCCTGCTCGACGACCGGCTGCAGCCGGTGGCCGACGGCGTCGAAGGCGAACTCTGCCTCGCCGGCCCGGGCCTCGCGCGTGGCTACCTCGGCCAGCCGGAGCTGACGGCGCAGCGCTTCCCCGAGCTGCCGGGCATCGGCCGCGTCTACCGCACCGGCGACCTCGCCGTGCGCGGCGCCGATGGCCAGCTCACCTGCCTCGGCCGCATCGACTCGCAGGTGAAGCTGCGCGGCTTCCGCATCGAACTCGAAGCGGTCGAGAGCCTGCTGGCGACGTGCGATGGTGTGCGTGAGGTGGCCTGCGCGGTGGTGGGGCAAGAGCCGGCGAAGCAGCTGATCGCGTTCGTGGTCGCCGCGGCGCTCGGGCCGCCGCCCGAGCCGCGCGCGCTGGCCGCGGCGCTGCGGCGCACGCTGCCGGACTACATGGTGCCGTCGCGCTTCGAGACGGTGTCGGCGCTGCCGCGCACACTCGGCGGCAAGGTCGATCGGCGGCGCCTCGCTGCGAACGGCACGCCGCCGGCCGCCAGTGTGGACACGCGCGCCGAGAACGCGCCAGCCGACGCCGACCCGCTGCGGCGTGAGCTCCGTGAGGGCATCGCGGCCGTGCTCGGCCTGCCGCTCGCGCAGGTGGGCGCCGACGACGACTTCTTCGACCTCGGCGGCGACTCGCTGCGGGCGGCGCTGCTGGTGTCGCGGCTGCGGCGCGGCGGCTTTGCTACGTTCGCGGTGCGCGACGTCTACAGCGCGCGTTCGGCGAACGGCATGCTGCGGCTCGCCGCGGCCGGCGTTGCCGCGGCGACCAGCATCACCGCCGCGCCCGACCCACGGTCGCGGCCGATGGCGTCGACGATGCGGGTGGTCGCGACCACGAGCGGTCAGATCCTGTTCCTGCTGCTGATGCTGCTCGGCATCACTGCAGTTGCGCGCTTCGTCACCTTCGATCTCACGTCCGGTCTGTGCGCGTCGCTTGCGCTGCCCGTGCTGCTGCTCGTGCTGCCGTGGCTGTTCGCCGCGCTGCGCCTCGGCTTCGTGGTCGCCAGCGTGCTCGTCCTCGTCGTCGCCAAGCGCCTGCTGATCGGTCGCTACCACGAAGGCAGCACGCCGGCGTGGAGCGGGCTGCACCTGCGCCATTGGCTGGTGGTGCGCTGTGCGCGCCTCTTGCCGTGGGGTCTGTTCGAAGGCACCGAAGCCACCGCGGTCGTGCTGCGGCTGCTCGGCGCCAGGGTCGGTCGGCGTGTGCACGTGCACCGCGGCGTCGACCTCGCGCAGGGTGGCTGGGACCTGCTGACGCTCGGCGACGACACCACGCTCGGCCGCGAGGCGTGCCTCGGGCTCGTCGACCGCGTCGATGGGCAGCTCGTGTTCGGCACGGTCGAGCTCGGCGCCGGCGCGACGTTGGCGACGCGCGCTGGCACCGCGCGGAACGTCGTGATCGGCCCGGGCGCCTGCATCGGCGCATTGTCGTTCGTCGGCGAAGGCACGCGCGTGCCGGCCGGGGAACGCTGGCAAGGGGTGCCGGCCAGTGCCAGCGGACCGGCTCCGGCCGCGGCTGCGGTCGACCACGGCCACCAGCTGCCGTCGTGGACCTGCACGTGGCTCTTGCTGCTGACGCGCCTCGCCGGGCCGGCCCTCGCCGCGCTGCCGTGGTCCCTGCTGGCGTGGTGGCTGCTGACGCAGAACGGCATCGACGGCGCGCGCCTCGCCGCGTGGTTGTTCACCGACGGGGAGGCGCCGAGTGCCACGTGGGGGCTCGCCCTGGTCGCCTGCGCGGTGCTGCTGCTGCCGCTCTCCTTGGTGTCCACGGCGCTCGCGCTGCGCTCGCTGCCGAAGGTGCCGGCCGGCACCCACCCGCGCTGGTCGCTGCTGCACCTGCGCCAGCAGCTGCGCGACGGCATGCTCGAGTTCGCCTGTGGCTGGCTGTCGGGAACGCTGTTCTGGCCGTGGTGGCTGGCGCTCGCCGGCGCCCGCATCGGCCGCGACGTCGAGGTCAGCACGATCCTCGACACGCTGCCCGAGCACCTGACGATCGGCGCCGGCAGCTTCCTGGCCGACGGCGTCTACCTCGGTGCGCCGCTCGTACACGGCGGCCGGGTCACGGTCGGACCGACGGCGCTCGGCGCCCGCACGTTCGTCGGCAACCACGTCGTCGTCGAGCAGGGACTGCAGCTGCCCGACGACCTGCTGCTCGGCGTCAGCACGATCGCCGATCGCCAGATGCGCGCAGGTACGGCGTGGTTCGGCCAGCCGGCGTTCCAACTGCCGCGCCGCGAGGTGGTGCACGTCGACCGCCGGCTCACCCACGCGCCGGGGCCGGTGCGCTACCTCAACCGCGTGTGCTGGGAAGCGCTGCGCATGACGCTGCCGGCGCTGCCGGTGGTGCTCGGCCTGTGGTGGCTCACGGCCACCGCGGGCCGCGGTTTCGGCGCTGCCGTCGCCGCGACCGCCATGGTGATGGTGTTCCCGGTGTTGCTGGTGTGGGCGCTCAAGTGGCTGCTGCTCGGGCGGGTCCGGCCGGGGCAACACGGTCTGTGGTCGTGCTGGGCGAGCCGCTGGGACTTCCACTACGTGGTCTGGCAGCGCTTCGCCCGCGGTCTCCTGTCGCTGCTCGAAGGCACGCTGCTGCTGCCGTGGTTCCTGCGCGCGATGGGCATGCGCATCGGCCGCCGCTGCCTGCTCGGTGATGGCTTCGCACAGGTCGTCGACCCCGACATGATCACGATCGAGGACGGCGCCACGGTGCACGCGCTGTTCCAGGCGCACAGCTTCGAGGACCGCGTGCTCAAGATCGACCGCGTGCGCATCGGGCGACACGCCACGGTCGGCCGCGGCACGGTCGTGCTCTACGGCGCCGACATCGGCGACGGCGCGCAGGTGCTGCCGCACGGTGTGGTGATGAAGCACGAAGTGCTGCTGCCGGGGCGGCGATATGTGGGGGCGCCGACCCGCGAACTGTGACGGCGGTGGCGGTCGCGGCTAGAACGGCTGGCGATGGACAAGCCGACGATGCCCCGCGCCGTCCTGGTCGCGTCCGCCGCCGCCTGCAGTCGGGACATCCCTTGCCCACCGAGTGTGCGCTATCAGCACTTCGCGCCGGAGTCTTGATAGCGCAGCCGCTATTCAGCTCCGCTGAACAACGTGGCGTTTGACCGCCGAACAAGCGGCAGGAGCCGACGAGCGCCGCAGCGGCGCTGGCGCCTGATGCGCGAAGCGTGGGGCCGTGGGGCGAAGCTCGCGCGGAAGGTCGGAGCGTGGTGATCGTACAACACGCCGTCATGTTCCTGAGGCTGGCATGTGCGGCACTGCTTACGATCGCCGGTTCTTGTGCAGGGATGAAGGTCGCTCGTGATGTACCGATCCCACTAGCGACGCCCTTCGACGCAAGCCCCCGGGAGCGGGTGGAGTATCTGTTTGCGTACTGTGCAGGCTTCGCGCATGCGCTGTCTGGCTCCTCGATGATCCGCTGCACTCGTACTCGCGAGCAATACTGGCAGGCTCGGTCGGCCGGATGGAGTGATGGGCAGGGTGACGGTCTCTGCGTCTGGCTGGAGGTGTGCGGTGCTGCCATCCGGCGACAGGATCGCGACCTGCTCCTCGTCTTGATGAGTGGTTTGGGGGACCGGGCTGCAGAAGCTGTTGATGCAGCGCTCGCCGAGCCTGCAGATCTACGGTAGTTTGACCGTCCACCTGACCCTGGCGACTGCGAGCGCCGCACATGCGCTCGCCTGCTCAGCGAGAATGAGGTTTGGCCCGCCAGATGCCGTCGCGATTCGCCGTGCTCCTGATGTGCTTGCCCATGGCGAGCTGTGACACCTTCTACGGCGTCATGCGACGTGCTGAAGCGCCGGGGCCATTCGACCCTGTTGCCGCCGAGCAGCTTCTGCGGCAGCAACCTGGCTTCGATGCAGTGGATGCGGTTGCCTGGGATGGCGAAGCCCTGTGGTGTCCGTTCCGCCGTGACGGCGCCGTTGCGGGTTTCAGCTACGGCCACCGCGAGGAGTATGGTGGGAGCGGCATCACAGTCGAGTCGCTGTGGGTTGGGCATCCGCCGGACCATGCTCAGCTGCTGAGATCGATGCACCTGCAGGATGAGTTGCTGCATGTTCTCTCGAGCACTCTGCAAGCGTTCCCGCCCATTTCGAGCTTCTCAACGGAGTGGATCAACATGAGCCCCAACAAGCCGCGGTAGCCGACGAGCGCCCCAAGCGGTGTTCGCCGCTCCATGCCAGAGACGTGGGGCGACATGTCTGGTCGTTCCGAGAATCCCCTCCGCTGCGCGATCGTCAGCCTGCTGCGGACGCTGGGCGACCCGGATGCTCAGCTTGCCTACGAGCGCAACATTCCCATCACCTGCGTCCCAGCGGAGCTGGTCTGCATGTGGTTTGACGACCTGTACAACCCGACAACGGGGCCGTTTTGGCCGCGTCGCCGTCCGTGACTGAGGGCACTGAGCACCATGACCCCGACCCAGTTCCAGAAGCTGCTGCTGTCGCTGCCCGAGGTGATCGAAGGTGCCCATCATGGCCACGCCGACTTCCGGCTCGGCGGCCGCGTGTTCGCCTCGCTGCTGCCCGATGGGGAACGCGCGATGCTGAAGCTGCCGCTGGACGCGCAGCGCGCGCTGGTCGAACGCGACCCGGCGACGTTCGCCCCGGCCGCGGGTGCCTGGGGTCGCGCCGGCTGCACCTACCTCGTGCTCGCCAATGTCACGCCCACCAAGCTGCGCCCGGTGGCGACCGACGCGTGGCAGTTGGCGCAGGCCGCCGCCGCGGCACGGCCGGCGAAGCGCTCGCCGCGCAAGCGTTCGCCGTAGCCACCCGTCCCGAAACCTCCACCACAGGTGCGCCTAGAGGGTCCGATGCTGCGCCATTCCTTGCTGCTCGCGCTGGCTCCCGGTCTCGTCGCCCAGGCCCCTGTACGTGGCCAACAGCTCGTGACCGTCACCACGGCTCTGGCCGACGAGAACGTCACCGCCGCGCGCTGCTTCCAGAACGGCATCGCCGCGGTGCCGGGCGGCGAGCTGTTCGTGCTGGTCGTGCGGGCGAAGAAGGTGGCGGGCGAACGCGGCGAGAGCTGGACCAGCGGGCTGGAGCTCTGGCGCAGCAAGGACGGTAGCCACGGCTGGCAACGCGCGGCGACGATGCCCGTGCGCGGCGCCAGCGACGGCGCCATCGTCGTCGACGGGGATCACCTCGCGGTGTTGTGTTCGGCGACCGGGGAAGATGCCTTCGGCGACGTTTGGTTCCAGCGCTTCGATCCGACGACCGGCGAGTGGGTGGGACAGCCGGTGTCGCTGATGAACGGCAGCGGCGAGGAAGACCAGTACTTCTGCTACGACCTCGCCCGCACCACCGCGGGCCGCCTCGTCGCCGCGATCGGCTGCCACCGTTCCCCGACGTCGCCGGGTTGGACCAGCGGGTGGAGCAGCGGCGCCCGTTGCCTTTCGGCCGGCAGCACCGAGTGGAGCGCCCTGCAGCAGGCGAACGTCGGCTACAGCGGCGTGGTCGCGAACGTGGTCGCCCGTGGCGAGACGGTCGAGTTCGTCTATCGCACGATCCACGAGGACACGCTGCTCGGCCTGCGCACCTTCGATGCCGCGCGCGGCGCGTTCGTCGAGGCCAAGGACGTCTGCGTCATCGCACCCGAACACGTCGGCAAGAACGCCAACGTCGGCGTGGTCTGCCTCGACGGCGGCGGCGGCCGCACCGTGCTGCACGTCTCCGCGGACGCCACGCCCGGCAACGGCACGCTCGCCGTGTCGTTCGCGCGGCCCGAGGAAACGGTGACGACGACCACCATCACAGCCGATCCGCCGCTGCTCGCCGGCAACGAGAACCCGGGCCACTTCAGCCTCGCGCGTGGGCCCGGGGAACAGGTGTTCGTCTACTTCAGCAAGATCAGCGAAGAGCACGCGCGGCTCTGGCAGGGAGTCGTCGAGCAGGGCAAGCCGGTGGTGGCGCCGAAGGTCGTCGTCGAAGGTGCGCCGGGGCAGTTCCAGGGCGTCACCGGGGTGCGTGCGTCGTCGGTTTTCTCGGGCCTGCACGTCGCCACCAGCGGCCATCCGGCGAAGCACCCGACGGGTGTCGTCGCGGTGTTCGGTTCGTGGCCGGCGCGCACGTTCCGCGCCCGGTAGGTCGTTCGGCGAGGAGGCTCTCGGGGTGCGTCAGGTGGGGTCGGGCTGGTGCTCGGTGCGTCACCAGCCTTGGCGGCAGGCGAACCACAGACCGGCGAGCACCGTCGTGGCGATGCCGAGCATCCACCCCACGCCGGTGACGAGACAAGGGAAGCCCATCAGCAAGACGCCGGCCGTGAGTTGCGGCGCGCGCGCCTGCTTCTTGCCATAGAGGAAGAGGCCGAGGCCGACGCTGCTGACCACGAGCGAGGCGAACAAGTAGCCCGCCGAGAAGTCCATGAGCGGGCTATCGGCTCGGCGGGCGGCGAGCGGGAGGGCTCTTCGCCAGAGAGGCCGCCCAAGCGCCGGGCGTCACCGCGCCGGCGTGACCTCGATCATCAGCGGCGCGGCCCAGTGTTTGGCGGCGGCGTCGTAGTAGCGGCAGGCGCGCGACGCCGGGCCGCTGCTGGTACCCGGCACGCGGGCGGTGAGGTCGAGCACGAAGCGCTGCGTCGCGCCGGCGCCGAGTTCACGCCAGTAGAAGACCAGCTCGCGGCCACGCTGTTCCCACGCGGCGAAGGCGCCGCCGCGCTGCAGGTCGTCGAGCACGCGCGTCGCCACCTCGAGGCCGGCCGGCAGGCCGACGATCACGAGCGGCGTGGGCGCCGGGCCGGTCGCGGTGTTGGTGACGGTGACGTCGAGTGCGATCGTCTCGCCCTCGCGCACCGAGGCGGTGCGCAGTGTCGTGGTGAGCTGGAGCGTCGCCGCGGCGGCGTCGGCCGGCTGCTCGGCAAAGTAGGCGACGTCGCACGCGAACGGCAGCGCATCGCCGCCGCCGTCGAGTTCGAGCCGCAGCGTGTGTTCGCCGGGCGGCAGGGCGCGCCACAGGTCGAACTCGATCGCCTGCGTCTCGTCGGCCGCGAACGTACGTTCGGCGAGCACCCGTTCGCCTTCGAACACGCGCAGCGTGCCGGCCTGCCGCGTGCTGCGGTTGGCGAGCGCGTAGGCGGTCAGGGCGCGCAGGGCGACGATGGTCGCCTGGGTGCTGCCGAAGGTGCCGTTGGCGGCACGGCAGCGCTGCACGGCCTCGATGGCCAGGCGCACGTTGGCGGCGAACGCCGGGTCGCCGAGCCAGGCGTGCACGGCGAAGCCGGTGGTCTCGACCACGAGGTCCTGGCCTCCGCTGCTGGTGATCGACGTGGTGGTGCCGCGCAGCGAACCGTCGGGGCGCTGCAGGTCGGCGAGCTGGCGGCGCAGGGCCGGCGCTTCGGGGCGGTTGGCGAGGTCGAACGCGCAGGCGATCAGCGCCAGCTCGTACGGGTCGATGAGCCCTGGCGCGCGCTGCCGCAGCGCTTCGAGTTCGACTTGCAGCGTCGCCACCGGCGTGCCCGACTGCAGCAGCGCGTAGGTCGCGTAGGCATTGGTCAGTGGCTGCGAACGGCCGCCGAAGCTGTGGTAGTCGGTGCCCTGGTGCACGAAGTTGCCCTTGCCGTCGCGGCGCGCCAGCAGCCAGTCGCGCGTGCGCGCCACCATCTCGGCATCGACGGTGTAGACCTTCGCCATGTCGTGGAACTCGAGCAGGCCGTAGGCGGTCAGCGCCGCGTGGCCGGGGTCGGCGCCGAACCACTCGTAGCCGTGCTGCCTGCACTCGTAGCCCGCGATCTTGGCGTAGCCCTTCGGCAGCAGCGCGCGCGCGCGCGCCGCCACCTCGGGCACGACGTCGCCGGTGGCGTCGAGCAGGGTCAGCACGAGCGTATTGGGGTAGTTGGCCGAGCTCGCCTGTTCGAAGCAGCCGTGCGGTTCCTGCACGATGCCGGCGAGCCCTTCGGTCAACGAGGTCAGCGGCGACGGGAAGACCTTGAGCCGCACGTGGCCGGTGTCCGGCACCGACGCCGCGGGGATCGTCAGGGTCCAGGTGGCCGGGGCGTCGGCGCGCACGGTGCCGCCGCTGCTGTCGCGATGCGGGAAGCCGCGCGGGGCGATCGTGAGCGGGCGCGTGAGGCGGTCGACGAAGCCGCCGGCGCGCGTCTCGAGGCCGATCGAGCTGGTGCCGAACACGGCGTCGACGGTGATCGGCAGCAGCACGCGGCCGCGGCCGTCGGCGAGCGGGATGCTGGTGGGGGCGTCGGCGGCGAGGTGCAGGCCCGGGCCGAGGCGAACGGACAACAGGGCACTGGCGAGCGTCGGGTCCGTGCTGGTGACGTGCACCGGCAGCAGCAGGCGGTCGCCGGCGGCCAGCTCGTCGGGCAGCTTGGTCTCGACGTGGAACGGCAGCTGCGTGGTGAACGTGGTCGAACCCTGGCCTAGGCGGCCGATGCCGCTCGCCACGTGGGCGTCCGCCTGCACGAGCCACGTCGTCACGGCGTCGCTGGTGTCGAACGTCGCGGTCGCCGTGCCACTCGCGTCGGTGAGCAGCAGCGAGTGCCAGTAGATGGTCGGCGCGAAGTCGCGGCGGTCGTCGGTGGTGGTGTGCCGGTGGGCGTACTGACGCTGTGCTGGCGGCAGGTCGACCCAGCCGCGAGCGAAGCTGCCTTCGGGAGGCAATCCGGGGACGAAGAAGTTCTCGGTGCGGCCGCGGATGTCCGCTTCGCTGCCGTCGTCGTAGAAGACCCCGGCCAGTGGGTTCGTGGTCTTCGCCGATTCCAGGGTTCCGCGAAGGAAGTCGAGGTCGATCGCGACCGGCTCGCGCCAGCGCCGCACCGTGTCGTCGACGGTGCCGCCGTCATAGTCCCACACGAAGTCCGCGGGCGTCTGCGCCTCGGCATCCACGGCGGCCTTGGAGCCAAGCGTGGCCGGGAGCCAGAATGCCAACACGAACGCTACCAGCAGGCTCGCACCGCCTAGCCCGGCGATCCACTGTCCCGGATGCGGACGCACCGCGGCGCGGCGCAGCAGCCACGTGAGCAGTTCGCCGAGCGCGAGCACGACCAGCAGCAACGTCCCGAGAACGAGCGTGGCGTGCCGCACGTGCTCGACGCGGCGCGCTGCCTGCGCCAGCGCCGCCGCCGGCGCGCTCGCCGCCTGCAGGTTGCTGATCACCTTCGGCGTCTGCGAGAACCCCTCGCGCGCCAGCACCCCGGCGCCGAAGTCGCCGTGGGCCGCGATCGCCGCCTTGGCTGCGTCGTCGTTGCGCCAGACGAAGCGGCGCCAGCCGCGCGTGCCGAGCAGCAGGTCGACGTGCTGCGCCGAGTGCTCGTGGCCGAGGAAGAAGTCGCCGAGGTTCTCGACGCGCTCGACGTCGGCGAACAGCATGGCGGCGTCGGCGAGGCCGAGGCGCGGTTCGCTGCCGAGCGAGGCCACGGCGAGGTCGGTCACGCTGAGCCCGCAGACGGCGGCGAGCGGCTGACCGCTCTCGTCGGTGGTGTGCACGGCGAGCTGCTGCGTGGCGCCCGGCGCCAGCACCGCCTGCGACGGCGTCAGGCGCACGTCGACGCGCCGCGAATCGAGCCGGCGCACGAGCCGTTCGGCGATCGGCCGCTGCTCGCGGTCGAACACGGTCACGCGCAGCACGCCGCTCGCGGTCGCCGCCAGCGGCACCTGCACGTCGGCGCGCAGTTCGCCCCGATCGTCTGGGCGCAGCGTAGTCTGGCCGACGAGCACACCGCGGCAGAACACGCCGACCAGCCACGGCCCGTTGCCGCGCCCGGCGAGCGCGATCGGCAGCGCGGCGCCGGCGGCTACGTCGTCGCCGTTCGTGCGCAGCGCGATGCCCTGCTCGCGCACCGGCGGCAGCTCGAACTGCTCGTCGTCGCCGGCGAGGCGCACGTGGTAGCGCTGCCCGGCCTGCGGCACGAAGCCGAGCCGCACGCGGCCCTGGTGCGTGGTCTTGAACTTCGTCAGGCGCTCGCCGCGGCCGTCGACGAGCTCGCCGAACGTATCGATGCTGCGGCCGAGCGGGTCGGTGCACTCGAGGTAGAGGCCGTTCTCGACGCCGGCGATCAGCTCGCCTCCTTCGGGGAACATGCCGACCAGCAGCTTGCCGGTCGGCACCACGAACGGCCGCACCTCGGTCTCGACGATGCCGCCGTCTTCGATGGTGGCGACGAAGCGCGCGCTGCCCTTGGCGACCTGGCCCGGCACCACGAACGCGAACGTCACTTCGCCGGCGCTGCCGAGCGAACGCCGTTCGCTCCACACCTCGTCGCCGTCGATGATCAGCGCGGCCTTGGCCATCGCCCCGTTAGCGGCGCCGCCGGTCGCGAGCCGCGTCGCCCGCACCGCCGCGGTGCCGCGCGCGCCCGGTGCGTAGCTGATGCGATCGAGCACGATCGTCTTCTGCAGCTGCGGGGCTTCGAATGGCCGCACGACCACGTCGGCGAACTCGGGCGCGAACGAGTTGGCCCTGGACGTGACGCGCACCCGGTGCACGCCGCCGCGGCTGTCGGCGGGGATCTGCAGCGTCGCGGCGGCGACGCCCTGCATCTGGCCGCTGCTGGCGTCGTAGCCGCGGGCGACCACGGCGCCCTTGCTGTCGAGCAGCTCCAGGAGCACCGGGGTGAACTGGCCCGGCTCCGGCAACCTGGTCACGCGGTCGAGCAGCACCGTGCGCACGAGCACCGTCTCGCCCGGCCGGTAGAGCGGCCGGTCGGTGCTGACGTGCACGAGCGGGCCGGCCAACGCCGCCGACAGCTCGAACGACTGGCGCACTTCGTCGCTGGCGCCCACCGCGAGCACTTCGACCCGCTTCACGGCCTGCAGGCTCGCCGCCATCGACACCGTGGCGCTGCCGTGCCGCAGCGCGACCTCGTCGGCCGCGAGCGGGTTGCCACCGGCGTCGAACGCGCGCCAGCGCAGACGGCAGTCGGCGGGTGTGCCGCCCAGGTCCGCAGCCTGCACGGTGAACTGCCACGGCGCGCCGGTCGGCACCGCCTGCGGCGCGCTGATCGTCACGTGCAGGTGGTCGGCCTGGTAGCTCGTGAGCCGCGCGGCCTGCACGAGCTCGACGCCCCAGCTGCCGAGCGCGACCACCCCGAGCACCGCGGCGGCGGCGAGCAGTCGCCACTGTGGCGAACCGAGCCAGCGCCAGCGCGCGCTGCGGCCGCCGCCGGTCGGCACCCGCAGTTGCAGCTGCGGCACCTCGTCGCGCACGGCGCGTTCGAGCACGCTCGCCTGCTGCAGCACCTGCGCCTGCAGCGCGCGCAGCGCCGGCTCGGCGGCGAGCCGCGCCTGCAGCGCCTCGGCATCCGGGTGGCAGCCGAAGTGCAGCTCGAGCAGTTCCTGTTCGAGCCGGTCACGTTCGTCGGCCGAGAAGATCTCGTCGTGCGGGTTCATCGTGCGTGCTCCTCACCTCGCCGCCCTGCCCCCAATGCCTGCCGCAGCTTCTGCAGCGCGTTGCGCATGCGCGTCTTCGCCGTGCCGACGGGGATCGCCAGCTGGTCGGCGACGGCCTCGTAGGTCAGCTCGCCGGCGACGCGCAGCAGGAAGACCTGTTGCTCCGGTGCGCTGAGGCCGGCCACGGCGGCTTCGGCGCGCGCCACGTCTTCGCGCTGCTCCATCGCGTGCGACGGGGATCGGGTGGAGGGGGTCAAGGTCGTGTCCTCATCCAGGGTTTCATGGCTCGGCCGTCGCTGCCGGCGCCGCCGGGCATCGATGGCCACGTTCCAGACCACGACGAACATCCACGCCACCGCATCCGCCGGGCGCGTGCCCTGCTGCCAACTTCGCCAGCACTTCAGGAAGGCCTCCTGCAGCACCTCGGCGACGTCGGCCGAACCGCCGAGCACCCCCCGAACGGCGCCTGCGAGCCCATGGCGATGGGCTTGGAACAGGTCGCTCAATGGGGGCGCGTCCGGGGCCATGGATCGATCGTCGCCGTGAAGACGCGCGGCGGCGACCACGGATTGGCCGAGTTCGGGAATCCGCCGTCGCCGGCAAGCCGCGGTGCGGCTGGGGATTCCGCGGCTCCCTCGCCCGGGAACGGCGGACCGACACGGAACCGGGACAGGCTGCGCTGGCGCGCGCCATGTCCCGCTCGCCCCGCCTGGTCGCCGCGTTCGCCCTCTCGGCCGCATTCGTTGCCCCGGGCTGCACCTTGGCCAAACCTCTGATCGGCGCCATCACCGGGCCGGTCGTCATCCTCGGCAACACGACTGGTTCGTTCAGTGGCTGCGGCGGGTGCGACGGCCGCGCGGTGGTCGGGGTGTTCGGCGTCATGGCCGTGGTCGGTGCCACTGCCGGTTTGGTGACCGGCATCATCAGTGACGTGCAGTGGATGACCGGTGCCGCCGACGACCCGAGCCGGAACTGGGCCGACCCGTTCCTCACCAACACCTCATCGGAGCGTTGACCAGCGGCGAGGCGGCGGCGCGCTACGCTCTGGCCCGCCATGCCCTCGTCCCGCGCCCTCTCCCATCTCCTGCCCCTGCTGCTGCTGGCGCATATCGCCGCGCAGACCGCCCAACAGACCGTCGTGCCGGTGAACGCCACCGTCAGCACGAGCCCGCCGTCGATCACGTTCACGTGGCCGGCCGATGCCACGGCGAGCGGCTTCACCGTGCAGCGACGCCTGCCCGGCTCCGCGTCCTGGGGCGCCGTGACGGTGATCCCGGGCGCCGGTGCGGCGACGACGTGGACCGACAACGTGGTCTTCGTCGGTGCGCGCTACGAGTATCTGTTCATCAAGTCCGGCTCGCCCGCGGGCCGCGGCATCGTCACCGCCGGCATCGAAGCGACAGCGCTGGAGTCTCGCGGCCGGCTCGTGTTGCTCGTTGACGACACCAAGGTCACCACCCTCGGCGCCAGGCTCGA
>JAEUHT010000192.1 GCA_016793265.1 Planctomycetota bacterium | reverse complement strand
TGCTGTACCCGGACCCGGCGCCGTGGCTCGGCCTCGCCCCCGGCAGCGTCACGCACCACCCCGTCGACGACGGCTCGCTGCGCGCGCGCCGCGAGCTGCACTTCGCCGGCAACCTGCGCACCAGCTACCGGCAGCCGCTCGCGCCGGTGCGCGGCAGCCGCCACTTCCTGTTCGACCAGCACGGCCGCCGCTGCCTCGACGCCTACAACAACGTGCCGCACGTCGGCCACGGCCACCCGCACGTGGTGCGCCGCGTGCACGAGCAGTCGACGCTGCTGGCCACCAATACGCGCTACCTGCACGACGGCATGGCGCGCTACGCCGAACGCCTCGCCGAGCTCCTGCCACCCGGCCTCGACGTGTTCTTCTTCACCGCGTCGGGCAGTGAAGCGAACGAGCTGGCGCTGCGGCTCGCGCGGCAACACACCGGCGCCGAGCACTTCGTGGTGATGGACCACGGCTACCACGGCCACACCACCGGCGCCATGGCGGTGAGCCCGTACAAGTTCCGCCAGCGTGGCGCGCCGCCGCAGCCGGATTGGGTGCACGTGGCGCCGTTGCCCGACGTCTATCGCGGCCCCCACCGCGGCGCCGACGCCGGCCACCGCTACGCCGCCGACACCGCGGCCGTCATCGACACGCTGCTCACGAACGGGCGCCACCTCGCCGGCTACCTGTGTGAGTGCCTGCCGAGCGTCGGCGGCCAGCTCGAACTGCCCGACGGCTTCCTCGCCCGCGTCTACGCCACCGTGCGCGCCGCCGGCGGCCTCTGCATCGCCGACGACGTGCAGACCGCGTTGTGGCGCACCGGCGAGCACTGCTTCGGCTTCCAGCGCCACGCCGTCGTGCCCGACGTGCTCGTGCTCGGCAAGCCGCTCGGCAACGGCTTCCCGCTCGGCGCCGTCGTCACCACGCGCGCGATCGCCGACTCGTTCGCCGACGGCCCCGAGTTCTTCAGCACCTTCGGCGGCAGCACCGTGGCCATGGCCGCCGGGCTCGCGGTGCTCGACGTGCTCGCCGCCGAACCGCTGGCCGCGAACGCGCGCCGCACCGGCGACCTGCTGCTGGCGGGCCTGCGCGAACTGCAGCAGCGGCACGCCACGATCGGCGACGTGCGGGGCCGCGGCCTTTTCCTCGGCGTCGACCTCGTCAGCGATCGCGACCGCCGCACCCCGGCCGGGCGCGCCGCCGCCTACGTCAAGGAACGGCTGCGCCAGCGCCGCGTGCTGATCGGCACCGACGGCCCGCACGACAACGTGCTGAAGATCCGCCCGCCGATGACCTTCGACGGTGCCGCCGCCGCGACCCTGCTCGACGAACTCGACCGGGTGCTGCGCGAGCCGGATGCGTGCGGCTGAAGCCGACCGCGTGCGCTTCGCCCAAGAGCCGAGGCACCTGCAAGCTACGCACTGTGCCGTGAAAGTCCTCGGCTGGAGGCCCGTTGCCATGTCACTGGATCTTTGTGTCCAGTATGCAAACTGACCCAGGAGGCCATCGATCGCATGTTGTCCAAGTCCGCTGCCCGCCGCTTCTTCCTAGGCGGCACCTTCGTCTGTTTCGGCGCCTTCGTCCTGCTGACGCTGGACACCCTGCGCCGCATCCCCGCCCAGACCAACCAGGAGGCGATGACCGACGCCGTCGTGCGCGGCAAGCACCTGTGGGACTCCAGCAACTGCATGGGCTGCCACACCCTGCTCGGTGAAGGCGCCTACTACGCGCCGGAACTGACGCGGGTCTACGAGCGTCGTGGGCCGATGTTCATCGCCGCGATGCTGAAGGACCCCCAGGCGATGTACCCGGGTCAACGCCGCATGCAGGACTACGGCTTCGACGACGCCCAGATCAACGACCTGGTCGCCTTCCTGCAGTGGATCGGCACCATGGACCTGAACGGCTTCCCGGCCAAGCCGACGCTCGGCAACGTCGCCGTGGCCGTCAGTGCCAGCGGCGACCCGCTCGCGACCACCGGCGACCGCCCGCAGGTGTTCAACCAGATCTGCATCGCCTGCCACTCGCTGCGTGGGCAAGGCGGCCAGGTCGGTCCGGCGCTCGACGACGTCGGTAACCGCTTCGACGTCGACTACCTGCAGCGCTGGCTGCGCGACCCGGCGTCGGTCAAGAAAGACACCAAGATGCCCAAGCTCCCGCTCAGCGAGGAGTCCATCACCGAACTGGCGGCGTTTCTGAGCAAGCAGACCACCGCGCCCAAGAAGGAGGCAGGCAAGTGAAATACGAGTCCCAACGCGTCGCCTGGTGGTTCTTCGCCACCAGCATGCTGCTGCTCACCCTGCAGATCGTCTATGGCTTCATCATGGGCTTCGCCCACATGGGGATCGACGGCCTGCACGACTGGATCCCGTTCCACGTCGCCCGCGCCACCCACACCAACCTGCTGGTGGTGTGGCTGCTGTGCGGCTTCATGGGCTCCGCCTACTACATCATCCCCGAGGAGGTCGGCCGCGAACTCTACAGCGTCAAGCTGGCCTGGGTGCAACTGGTCTCGCTCGTCGTGGTCGGCGTCACCGCGATCATCGGCTTCCACTGCCAATGGTGGGAAGGCCGCAAGTTCCTTGAGATCCCGCGGCCGCTGGACTGGCTCGTAGTCGTCAACGTACTGCTGTTCATCGGCAACATCGGCAAGACGATGTGGAAGAGCCCGCGCATCACGACCACCAGCTGCGTGCTCTTCTTCGGCCTCCTGATGGCGGCCCTGCTCTACCTGCCAGGCATGATCCCGACCGACCACCAGACCCTCGACAGCTACTGGCGCTGGTGGGTCGTGCACCTGTGGGTGGAGGGCGTCTGGGAGCTGATCATGGGCGGCATCCTCGCCTACCTGCTGATCAAGCTGACCGGGGTCGACCGTGAGATCATCGAGAAGTGGCTCTACGTGATCGTCGGCTTGACCTTCTTGTCCGGCATCCTCGGCACCGGCCACCACTACTACTACATCGGCACGCCGCGCTACTGGCTCTTGATCGGCGGCCTGTTCAGCGCGCTCGAACCGCTGGCCTTCCTCGGCATGGCGATCTACGCCATCTCGATGGCGAAGAAGGGCGGGCGCTCCCACCCCAACCGCAACGCGTTGTCCTGGACGATCGGCTGTTCGATCCTGTCCTTCGTCGGCGCCGGCTTCCTCGGCTTCGCCCACACGCTGCCGCAGGTGAACATGTACACGCACGGCACGCTGGTCACAGCGATGCACGGCCACATGGCCTTCTGGGGCGCCTACGCGATGCTGGTGCTGGCCATCATCAGCTACGCGCTGCCTCAGCTCACCGGCCGCAAGCTCTACGACACTCCGCTGGCGACCTATGCCTTCTGGAGCTCCAACATCGGCATGGTGGCGATGACGCTGGCCTTCGCGGTCGCTGGCGTCAGCCAGGTCGTGCTCGAGCGCCGCGTCGGCATGGACTTCCTGACCGTGCAGAAGGAGCTCGAAGTGCACTTCTTCGGCCTGATCCTGGCGGCGACGTTGTTCGCCAGCGGCATCATCGCCTACCTCGTGCAGTTCATCCGCTACGGCATGCCGATCGGAGATGTGCGCGCGACCGCGGCGGCACCGACGGACATCGCCAACGACGCGACCGGGGCGGAGGCTGTGTCGTGACCCCGCTCGCGGCTGCGGCTCGCGACCGTGCGCCCTGGTATCGGGCCGCCGGCCGCGAGAAGGAGATCCTGCGCGCGGCCGCGGGCGCCGGCTTGCCGGTGCTGCTGAAAGGGCCGACGGGATGCGGCAAGTCGCGGTTCGTCGAGGCCATGGCTCATGAGCTCGGCCGGCCGCTGATCACCGTCGCCTGCAACGAGGAGACCTCGGCCGTCGACCTCTGTGGCCGCCACCTCGTCGTCGGCGGCGACACCGTCTGGCAGGATGGGCCGGCGGTGCGCGCCGCGCGCGAGGGGGCGCTGCTCTACCTCGACGAGGTCGCCGAGGCCCGCGCCGACGTGCTGGTGGTCATCCACCCGCTGGCCGATCACCGCCGCCAACTCTGGATCGACCGCCGCAACGAGGTGGTCACCGCCGCCCCGGGCTTCCTGCTCGTCGCATCGTTCAATCCCGGCTACCAGGGTGCCCTGAAGGAGCTGAAGCCATCTACGCGCCAGCGCTTCGTGACCCTCGCCTTCGACTGGCCCGACGCCGCCGCCGAGGTCGAGATCGTCGCCGTCGAGAGCGGCGCCGACGCCGCCGTGTGCAAACGCCTGGTTGCCTTCGCGCGCAAGGTGCGCAGCCAGCCCGAGCTCGGGCTCGCCGAGACCGTATCGACACGGCTGCTGGTCGCCGCCGGCCGCCTGATCGTCGCCGGTGTACCACCGCGCGCAGCCTGCGAAGCGGCGATCGTGCAGCCGCTGACTGACGACCGCGACATCACCGCAGCACTCACCAACGCGGTCCACCTGGCGTTCTGACCATGGCCCTCGACGAGAGGCTGTTCGGCGCGTTCCATCGCTGGTGGTGCCGTCGCCGCGAACAAGACCTCGCCGATCGCTCGCTGCAGGTCGAGGCGCACGAACCCATGCTGCGGCGCCTGCTGCCGCTGCTTGCCGGCTGCGACCTCGACCTGGGCTTCGGTCCGGAACCGCCGCGGCTGCGCCAGCGCGCCATGTTGCCGCGCACACTGCCGGTCGTGAGTTCGTTCGCCGACACCTGGCAGACGTTGGCTTGGCGCACCGCCCTGCAGGCCGCCGCCCACGCCACGGGGATCGTCGCCGTCGCGCCGGTGCCACCCGCCGCGGCGCTCCGGCGCGCCTTGCCCGAACTCTGCGCGTGGCTGCACGAACACTGGCCGGCCGCGCTCGATCTGCGCGCGGCCGCCGAGCGCCACGCCGCGGCCCTACGCCTGCCGCCCGACGACGCCCTACTGCATGCCTTCGGTGCGCTGCCGATGCCAGGGTCGGACACGGTCGCCGAGCCGGAGCCACTGCTGGTGCCGCGGGAAGCGCTGCCCACGGGCAGCGAACGCCGGCAACCGCAGAAGCGCACCGCCGAACTCGTCGAGCTGCCGGCCAACGACGACGGCGCCAACCCACTGGCTCACGTGTTCGAGAAAGTGACCACGGCCGAGGAACACACCGGCGGCCACCGCACGATGGACGGCGAGGACGAACTCGACGCGCAAGTGGAGGCGCTACAGGAGCTCGACCTGCGCCGCGTGGTGCGCACGCGCCAGGCGACGAAGTCGGTGTTCCGCGCCGAGGTCGAGGTCGACGCCTGTAGGGTCGAGATCGCCGATACCGCCCCCCCATCCGCCGCGACGACGATCAGCTACGACGAATGGGACGAGGCCGGCCGCCGCTACCTGCCGGCATGGTGTGCCGTGCGCACGACCCCGGCGCCGCCGCCACTGGACTCCGTCCGCGCGCGCCGCCAGGCGGTGCGGCTGCGCCGCGACCACCAAGCTCTGTTGCGCACGCTGCACCACGAGTTCGTGCGGCTGGCGCACGGTCATTCGCTGCAGCGCCGGCAGGCGCTCGGCGCCGACCTCGACATTGACGCCATCGTCGACCACCACGGCACGGTGCAGGCGGCGAAGCGCGGCCTCGGCACCGCCAGCGAGGGCCGCCTCTACGTCGCCCGCCGGCCATCACCCCGCGACGTCGCCACGCTGGTGCTGCTCGATCGCAGCCTCTCCAGCGACTCGTGGGTGCAAGGCCGCCGCGTGCTGGACGTGGCCCGCGACGCGACTTTCCTGCTCGGCGAAGTGCTGCGAGGCGTCGCGCTGCCGATGGCGATCGCCGCCTTCTGCAGCCACTCGCGGCGCGACTGCCGCTTCGACGTCGTCAAGAACTTCACTGACGACTGGCAGCGGCACGGCGAACGCCTGTTCGGCCTCGAACCCGACGGTTACACCCGCATCGGCCCGGCGCTGCGCCACGCCACCACCCTGTTGCTGCGACAGCCCGCGCGGCAGCGGCTGCTGCTCGTCGTCAGCGACTGCAAGCCGGTCGACTACGACCACTACGAAGGCCGTCGTGGCACCGGCGACGTGCGGCAGGCGCTGCGCGAGGCGCGCCGCGCCGGGGTGCGCACGCTGGCGCTCGCCATCGACGCCGCCGCCGGTGCCCACCTGCCGCGCATGTTCGGCGCCCGCGGCTTCCGCATCGTGCCATCGGTGCCGCAACTCGCCGTCGCCCTCGCCCGGCTGCACGAGCGCATGCTGGGTTAGACCGCCGCCACCTCTGCCGACGCCTTCACCCGTGCAGCAGCAACAACAGGGACGCGAGGGCACAGGCCCACGCCGACCACGCCATGGCGTGCCCCCGCGCCGCGTGCTGCAGCTCCATGAACTGCCGGCCGAGCAGCATGGTCTTGCCGAGCGCAGCGAGCAGCGCCGCATCGAGGCGAGCCACCCACCACGACACGATGGTCAGGGCGACGAGCACAATCCAGGTCCGCACGATCACGGCTTGCCTCCGACGAACAGCAGCGGCCACAAGATGAACCACACCACGTCGCACATGTGCCAGAACAGTGCCGGACCGGCGATGGAGGTCTCCGGGTCGGCCAACTGTTCGCGGCCGGCCGCGCGCGCCGCCATGCCCAACACGGCGACGCCGACGACCACGTGCAGCAGATGGAAGCCGGTCGCCAGCACATAGGTGTCCCAGAACAGGTCGGCGCCGAGGCCGTGGCCACGTGCGGCATGGTGGGCGTAGTCGAGCAGCTTGACCACCACGAAACCGAGGCCGAGGCCGGCCGCGCCCAGCAGCCTGGCGCGCGACCGCCTGCGCTCGCCGACCCGGTAGGCCCGCACGCCAGACGCCGCCGCTGCACCGCTGGTCAACAGCAACAGAGTCAGGCCGAGACCGAACGGTTGCGACAGCGCCGCGGTGCCCGCTGCGAAGACCTTTGGCTCGCTACGCCGCAGCATGCTGATGGCGACGAACACGATCGAGAAGGTGCCCAGTTCGAGCAGCACGATCAGCCACGGCAGCGTGCCGCCCGGTGGATCCGACCACGATCGCCGTGCTGCGTTCATCGGTCGGCGGCCTCGCTGGCGAGCTGCCGGGCGAGCGCGAGTTCGGCTTCGCCGCCCACCTTGTCACCCTGCTGCACGAGCAATTGGCCGAGCCGTTCGTGCGCCTCGGCCCAACGCGGCGCCAGCTGCACGGCCGCACGCAGGTTGGTGACGGCGAGATCGGGCTCGCCGGTGCGGGCCTGGAAGCCGGCCAGGAAGTAGCGATGGTCGGCGCGCGCGGGGTCGAGCCCGACCGCCTCGGCGAACAGCGCCTTCGCCACCAGCGGCTCGCCGCACAGCGCGCGCGCCCACGCCAGCTCGACCTTCGCGGCGCTGGTCGCCACCAGCGCGAGGTCGTTCGCCCGCTGCAGCCACGCCACCGCCGCCGCCGAGGCGGGGCCACGCGCTGCGGCCGGCAGGCTCGACGCCTCGGCGTACGCTGCCGCGCCGCGCCACGCCGAGAAGCGCACGGCCGCGCTGTGGGCGGTCAATGCCAGCAACAGGGTGCTGCCGGCGGCGAAGAGCACGCCGGCCCGCTGCAGGCGGCCCGCGCGCTTGAGTTCGCACCGGCCGAGCTCGACCTGCGACGACCGTACGAGACGCCAGGTGACCAGCGCCGCGTAGGGCACGCCCGCACCGAGCCCCACCGCCATCAGGAACGGCACCGTGCCGTAGAGGCCGCGATAGACCAGCAGCACCAGCAGGAAGCCCAGGCCGAGGAACAGGTCGACCGCCGACGAGAACTCCGGCGTCCGCTGGCGCGGCAGTTCGCCGGCGCGGCGCTGGGTGAACAAGGCCGGCGCGCCGAAGCCGTAGTGCAGGGCGTCGTGTGGACAGGAGCCGACGCAGTCGAGGTCCTTGAGGCAGCGTGGGTCGATGACGGTGCCGTGCGTGCGCAGCTGGTCGTGCACCTGGATGCCAGACGTACAGACCTTGGTGCACGTGCCGCACTGGGTGCACTTGTCGTCGACGCGGATGCGTCCAGGTGCCAGCCGATCGAGCAAGCGGAAGGCGGCGCCGTAGGGGCAGGCGTGCGTGCAGAAGCCGCGCGAACCGAGCACGTAGACGATCCAGCCGCCACAGACCACGAACGTCAGCAGCGCGATCCACGGATCGGGCAGGTTGCGCCAGAAGTTCGTGGTGGTGAACGACGCGATCGGCTCCTCGTCGCCCGCGAAGCGGAAGCCCGGGTGCGGCCGGCCGTCGGCGATGCGCTCGAGCTGCGGCCACACGAACATGTAGAACATGATCACGAACGGCGCCCAGGCGATGACGCGGGCGCGAATCGGCTTGCGGCGGATGCCGAGCTTCTTGAGCAGCCACGCGCTCAGGTCCTGCAGCGCGAGCAGGTGGCAGGCCCAACCGCAGAAGAAGCGGCCGAAGACCGCGGTCAGCAGCAGCGTACCGGCCATGAACAGGAATCCCGCGGTCACCACCCCCAACTCGGCGGTGTACATGACTTCGTGCAGCTCGAGCGGCGCCAGCGTGCGGCCGGCGAGCTGCCAGTGCAGGATGTGCACGACCATCAGCACGTAGACCGAGAACAGTGCTCCGGCACGCCACGCCCCGAAACGGTGGGCGCGCGCCAGCGGTGCGAACGGGTCGCCAGCCGCGGGGCGCGGCGAAGTCGGTGGTGTGGCCGGGGACAACCGGGAGCTCATGGCAACGTCGCTGGAGGGCAGCAGCACGGCTATCGTCGCACACGGTCCGCTTCTGTGGATATACTTGTCCACCAAACATCGGCACAGTCCCGTACGCCGATGTGCGCAACACTTGGCGGCGCATACGGCCGAACACCGGTTGTAGGCTTGTCCACCAGCCAACGCTTTCGTACTCGCATGATCTCCGAGCCCGACCTCGCCGGCGTCGCCCGCACGCTGCGCCCCAACACCTTCCCGAACCGCTTCGCCGTCGAGCTCTGCGCCGACTGCAACCTGCACTGCTCGATGTGCCACCACCCGGCCATGCAGCGACCGAAGGGCATCATGCCGTTCCCGCTGTGGCAGAAGTGCGCCGACGAGATCGCCGCGGTGGCGCCCGCGACGCAGGCGTGGTTCTCGTTCTGCGGCGAGCCGCTGCTGCAGCCCGAGTTGCTGCTGCAGTGCCTCGCCTACGGTCGCCGCGTCGGCCTCCAGCAGCTGTGCCTCAACACCAACGGCATGCTGCTGACCGCCGACGTCGCCGACCGCCTGCTCGACGCCGGGCTGTCGCAGTTCGTGATCGGCCTCGACGCCTTCACCGCCGACAGCTACGCGAAGATCCGCTGCGGCGGCGACCGCGACGTCGTCTACCGCAACGTCGAGTACTTGTTGAAGCAGCGCAACGCGCGCATCGACGGCCCCGAGGTGATGGTGCAGTTCATCGCCATGGCCGAGAACGCAGGGGAGTACGAGCCGTTCCGCGACTACTGGCTGCAGCGCGGCGCCACCGTCAAGGCGCGGCACATGCTGAGCTGGGGCGGCCGCTTCGGCACCCCGCTCTGCGTGCCCGACGAAGAGCGCATCGCCTGCCCCTGGGCGGTGACGATGATGCACGTGTTCTGGGACGGCCGCGTGCCGCGCTGCCCCGGCGACACCGAGGGCGACGAAGGTGTCGGCAACGTCTGGCAGGCGTCGCTCGTCGACCTGTGGGCGGCGCTCGGCCGCTACCGCGACCTGCACCTGCAGCACCGCTTCAAGGAGCTGCCCGAACGCTGCCAGCAGTGCCGCGACTGGATGGTCGGCCGCGCCGAACGCATCCGCCCCGAACCGCGGCGGTGCCCATGAGCGAGCTGTTCCTGTTCGGCGCCGGCAACTCGGAGGGCGTGCGGCTGGCCAAGCGTGTGCTCGCGCGCCGCGGCCCCGAGCGGCGCCTGGTGCTGCTCGACGACGACGCCGACAAGCTCGGTGAAGAGCTGCTCGGTGTGCGCATCGAGGGCGGCCTCGACCTGCTGCAGACCGCGGCGCCGGGCTCGTGTGTGGCCAACCTCGTCGCCCGCCGCACGGCCAGCCGCGCCGCGGTGCGCCGCCGCCTCGCGGCCAGCGGCGTGCCGTTCCTGAGCCTCGTGCACCCCGACGTCGACGCCGAGGACTGTGCGCTGGGCGCCGGCGTGCTCGTCTACGAACAGGCGATCCTGTCGCCCGAGACGCGCCTCGGCGACGGCTCCTGCGTGCTGATGCGCGGCATCGTCGGCCACGGCGCCACCGTCGGCACCGACTGCGTGATCGCACCGGGCGCGGTGCTCAACGCGCGCGTGCGCCTCGGCGACCGCGTCTACGTCGGCTCGAATTCGTCGGTGTTGCCCGACGTCACCATCGGCGACGACGTCACCATCGGCGCCAATACGATGGTCGCGGCCGACGTGCCGGCCTTCGCCACCGTGGTCGGCGTGCCCGGCCAGATCCTCGCCTCGGCGACGACTGCGGCGATGCCGGCCTTGGCGGCGGCGGAGCCCGAGGGTGGGGACCCCAAGCACCCGGCGCCCGCCGTGCTCGAGCTCGAAGCGAAGCTGATCGAAGTGGCGGCCGTGGTGCTGGGCCACCACCAGCTCGGCCCGTTCGACAACTTCTTCGACGTCGGCGGCACCTCGCTGCGCGCGCTGCAGTTCGTCGACGCGCTGCGCACGCGGCTCGAACTCGAAGTGCCGTTGCCGCAGTTCTACGCGCTCAGCAGCATGCGACGGCTCGCCGTGCACCTGGCCGGCGGCGCCGAGCACGGGCTCATGAGCCGGGCGCGCGCACGCGCGCTGTTCCGCCGCAGCCTGCTCGCGCGCAGCGGCTGACCTCGGCGGCGATCACCAGCGGTGCTAGACTGCGGCCGATGCTCGCCGACCTCTGGGCGCAGACCCTGTCGACCGCGATCACGGTGATCGTGCTGGCGCTGCTCGCGGCGCTCACCCGCCGCGCCCCGGCGCAGTTCGGCGACCTCACGGTGCTGCGCCTGCCGACGGCGATGCAGGTGGTCGCGTGGGTCAGCTTGCTCTTCTTCACCGGGCTGCTCGCGCTCGTCATCGTCGAACTCGTGCGCCACCCGGACGACGTCAAGAAGCTGCGCACGGCGGCGATCGGCGTGCCGCTCTGCCTCGGCTTGATCGTGATCGTGCTCGCCGAACGCCGCGTACAGCTCGGCTTCGACGACGAAGGCATCGGCGGCCGCACCGCGTTCCGCGGCCTGCGTCGCGTGGCCTGGCGCGACCTCGTCCAGGTCACCTGGTCGAACGGCGGCTACTGGTTCCGGCTGCGCGACCGCGACGGCAACGTGCTGCGCGTGTCGGCGTGGCTGCAGGGCCATCACCTCGCCGTCGACAAGCTGTGCCAGCACGTGCCGGCGGTGGTGTGGCAGCGCGCGGTGCAGCAGTGGCGCGCGCGCACCGGTCACCGGGATCAGGCCGAACGCTGACGGCGGCGCCGCACCTCACTGGATCGTGATCTGCAGCGCGTTCGAGCTCACGAACGGCAGCGGCAGCGCCGACAGGTAGTCGAGCGAGACGAGCTGCGGCGCGAAGTAGAACCCGGCGAGCGCCGGACTGGCGGCGATCGGGATGGTGAAGGTGACGTGCCCCGACGCCTCGGCCGAAGCACAGCCGCTGCAGCCCGAACGCACGGTGCCGGTGCCGGTGGTGGCGCCGATCGACAGCAACCAGTCCGTGCTCAGGAAGCACGCATTGGTGCCCGGGATCGGCACGCTCGGGAAGCCCTGCGTCACGCCGATCACCTCGAGCACCGCGGTGCCGGGCAACAGGCCTGTGCCCTCGACCGCGAACGTGGTGTTGCCGACGCTCGGCGTCTGGTTGGTGAAGGCGGTGCCGAAGGCGCCCGTGCTGTCGGCGCAGGGTTGGCCGAACGCAACCACACCCGGACCGTCGAGCGGGCCGCAGAACAGCCGGAACTTCAGCCCCGATGCCGTGCCCGGCACCCACGAGCCACCGGACAGGTTCACCGTCGGGAACGTCGCCGCGGCGCCCGGTTCGTACGGCGGCACCGACCAGCCCGGCTCGACGAAGACGATCCAGTACGGGGTGCCCGGCAGCAGCACTACCGGCTGGTCGAGGTTGGCTCCCTGCCAGCTGGTCGCCGCTTGCAGACGCCAGGTGCCGCCGGCGAGGCGCGCGTTCGGCAGGCCGCCGACGTCATCCCAGATCTCCAGCGACATGAAGGCGCCGATGCTCGCCGAGTAGTTGTTGCCGGTCACGACCTGCAGGCCCTGCGCCACGACCGGCGTCGCCGGCGACACCTGCCAGCCGTGTTTGCCGACGTTCGCCGAGGAATAGCCGTAGATCAGGCCAGGCACGTTGAGGTTGGAGTCATTGGCGGAGAAGCACGGCGGGGTCTGCGCGAGCAGGGTGCCGGCGGTGAGCACGAGGCCACAGGTGAGAGCACGGAGCATGGGTACCTTCTGGTTGGAGACGGGCGGCAGGGCCGCGGCGCGCATGCTATCGCGCCGGGGCCACGGCGGGCGACGAGCCCGGCCGGCAGCCGCGTCCACGCCGTTGACCTGGCTGCCGCCCGGTGTTGTCGTTCGACCAACATGCGAACGCCCCCCCTCGTGTCGGGTCTCGTCCTGTTCGCTGCCTGCCAAGGCACGCGGCCAGCGGCCGTCGACGCCTACACCGCCGACCGCGACTTCCTCGCCGCCCACGTCGACACCCTCGAACTCGCCGGCCCGGATGGCGCGCGCGTGCTGCTGGTGCCGGCCTACCAGGGTCGGGTGATGACGAGCACCACCGGCGGTGGCGACTCGTCGGGCTGGCTCAACCGCGAGCTGATCGCGAGCCGTCGCTTCGTCGAACACATGAACGGCTTCGGCGGCGAGGACCGCTTCTGGATCGGCCCCGAGGGCGGTCAGTTCTCGGTGTTCTTCGCGCCGGGCACGCAGTTCGGCCTCGCCGACTGGTTCACGCCGGCGCCGATCGACACCGAGCCGTTCGTGCTGCAGGAGCACGACGCCTCGCACGCCGTGTTCACGCGCAGCTTCTCGCTGCAGAACCGCGCCGGCACCCGCTTCGACGTCGCCGTGCACCGCGAGGTCGTGCTCGGCGACGCCGGCGAAGCGCTGGCGCGGCTCGGCGCCACGGCCGCGGCGGGGGTGCGTGGCGTGGCCTTCGAGACACGCAACACGCTGACCAACACCGGCACCGAGCCGTGGACCAAGGCGAGTGGGCTGCTCTCGATCTGGATCCTCGGCATGTTCAACGCCGCCGAGGACGCGATGGTGCTGCTGCCGTTCGAACGCGGCAGCGAGGCCGAGCGCGGGCCGATCGTCAACGACGAGTACTTCGGCCGCATCGCGGCGGACCGGCTGCACATCGACGCAGGGCGCGGCCTCGTGCTGCTGCGCGGCGACGCCAGGAGCCGCGGCAAGATCGGCCTCGGCCCGCGCCGCGCCAGGTCGGTGCTCGGCAGCTGGGACGGCGCCCGCGAGGTGCTGACCATCGTCGAGTTCTCGCGCCCGGCCGGCGCCACCGACTACGTCAATTCGTTGTGGCGGCTGCAGGACGACCCGTTCGGCGGCGACGTCGTCAACAGCTACAACGACGGCCCGGCGACGCCGGGCGGCAAGGGCTTCGGCGACTTCTACGAGCTGGAGAGCAGCTCGCCGGCGCTGGCGCTGGGCCCCGGCGCCGCGGCGACGCACGTGCACCGCACGCTGCACCTGACCGGGCCGCGGCCGGCGCTGGCCAAGATCGCGCTCGCCGTGCTCGGCGCCGACCTCGACGCACTGCCGGTGCCTTGACGGCTGCAGCGCAGCGGGCGAACGTGACCGCACCAGTTCCCCGGCCCGCCCCGCACCAGCCGCGCCCATGACTCCACGCGCCCGCCACCGCTCCGCCCCGTTCTCGCCGATTGCCAGGAAGCTGCTGCTGCTCGCCAGCCTGCCGCTGTCGCTCGCGCACGCGCAAGACGGCATCGACACGCCGTGGGGCCCGGGCGCGGTCCAGGCCTTCGTGAGAGCCGCCCGCGACCGCACGCTCGCCGCCGCCGCCGCGAAGGGCATCACGCTGCCGGCCGACTTCGTGGCCTGGGTCGCCGCCGATCCGGTGCGCTGCGCCTCGGTCTACGGCTGCCGCCAGGACCCGCTGCCGGTGCTGCTCGCGCTGCGTTCGCTCGACATCGACCTCGGCGCCGACCTCGTGCGCCGCGACTACCCGCAGCTGGCGCTCGCCTTCGCCATCCAGGGCAGCTACGCGCCGCCGCGCCGGCAGGCATCCGGCTGGAACGACGGCGACGGCGAGGCGCCAGACGGCACCCTGCCCGACGTGACGCCGCGCGCGACGCTGCAACTCGTGGTGCCGGGTGACCCGCGCGTGCGCGTCGACACCCATGACCCGAGCCGGCCGCTCGACCGCGACGACCACCTCATCAACTTCCTCGAGGACCACGCACCGATCGAGGTCGAGGTCACCGTCAAGGAGCTGCCGCCGCTCGAGTACGACGACAAGGGCGTGGCGAAGCCGCGCGGCAAGGCCGTCGAGGTCAAGAAGAAGGTCACGCGCGGGCTCGTCGGCGCCGACGTCATCGCCTCACCGTCGCTGCAGAACGAGTGCAACGCCTACCTGAAGGCGCACGGCTGCGGCGACGTCGCCATCGACTGCGGCGATCACCAGGTCGCCTGGAACAGCACCAACGCCATCGACGACCAGGGGCTGCGGCAACGCATCAACGCCGCCCACGAGCTGTTCCACGCCGCCTACCGCAACAAGGGCCGCATGCCGGCCGAACGCGACCGCGCGCCGACGCCGGCCGAGTCGATGTTGTGGTTCGTGCGCAACGACCGCTGGCCGTTCCCTGCCGAGCAGAAGCTCATGCGCGAGTGGCCGCGCTTCCCGCTCAACGCGCCGTGGCCCGTGCTGCTGATGCTGGCCGCCGACGACCAGCCGCTGCGCGAACGGGAGGACATCTGGCTCCGCTTCCGCGACGGCGGCGAGTTCCGCACCTACGGCGAGTACATCGGCGGCATCGCGCAGCAGTTCGACATGCAGTCGGCGCGGCGCGTCAGCCCGTTCGCGTTCAGCTACGGCTCGATCCAGATGATGTGGAAGGACGGCGGCGTGTGCGGGACCATGGGCAACATCGGCGCGCGCACCTACCGCATCGTCGGCGTGCCGGCCTCGACCGCGGGCCAGCCCGGCCACTGCGCGATCGTGCGCATGGAGCAGGACCCGAAGACCGGCGCCTTCCGCTGCGTCGGCGGCCAGTACGCGACCGGCGGCGACGAGGTCACCACCGTGCACGCGGGCTGGAACTACGACGACGTCGGCGGCCGCCGGCCGATGGTGTTCCACCAGTCGGTGGCGTGGGGCGTCAGCCGCGACTTCGCCAGCTACGTGCAGAGCCTCGTGATGCGCCGCCTGTGGGACGCCGAGCCGGCCGAACGGCGCGCGGCGCAGGGGGCGGCCTTCGTACAGGCGGCGGTGGCGACCAACCCGTTCGCCTTGCCGGCGGTGCTCGGCGCCATCGACGCGGCCCCCGACGCCGAGGCAGCGCTCGCCGTGCTCGACGCCTTCGTGGCCAGCTTCGATCGCTTCGTCAAGCCGGGTGAGTACCCGCTCTACCGCAGCACGGTGCGCGACCTCGCCCACGCCCGCGCGCGCGAGCTGCCGGCGCCGAAGGACCCGGAAGCGGCGAAGCGACTGCTCGGCGATCTCGAACGCCAGGGCTGCGACGACGCCCGGCTGCTGGCGCGCACCTGGCGCACGATCGGTGGCGAAGCGGTCTTCACCGAGCGCAGCGTCGCCGCCGTCGCCCGCTACCTCGCTTCGCCGGCGCGCCTCGCCAACAAGGCCGAGTCGAAGCGCTTCGCCGAGCAGATCGAACAGTGGGGCCGCACCGTCAAGGGCAAGGCGCAGAAGCAGGAGTGGGCCGAGGTGATGCTCGCCGCGTTCGCCGGCCAGGAGGCGCTGGTGATCAAGAAGAAGCGCCAGCTCGACCCCGCGGTCGCCGCCTTGTGCAAGCTCGCCGGGCGCGCGCCGCCGACCGTCGACGGCTGAGGCGACGGCGCGAACGGCGGCCCCGGCCCCGCTCAGCCGAGGCTCTCCAGCAGCCGGTAACCGACGCCCTGCTCGGTCAGCAGGTACCGCGGCCGCGCCGGCTCCGGTTCGATCTTGCGGCGCAGGCTGGCCACGAACACCCGCACGTAGCGGGCGTCGTCGCTGTGGTCCGGCCCCCAAACCTCACGCAGGATGGCGCCGTGCGTCAGCACTTTGCCGGCGTGCCGCACGAGCAGCACCAGCAGCCGGTATTCGATCGGCGTCAGCGCCACGGCCACTCCCGCGAGCGCGACACGGCGGTGCACGAGGTCCACTTCGAGCTCGCCGACGCGGAAGGTGGTGGCCTCGGGCGCGGCCGCGCTGCGGGCCCGGTTGCGCAACGCCACGCGCAGGCGCGCGAGCAGCTCGCCGACGCCGAACGGCTTGGTCAGATAGTCGTCGGCGCCACGATCGAGGGCATGGACCTTGTCGCGCTCCTGGCCGCGCGCCGACAGCACCAGGATCGGCGCCTGGCTCCACCCGCGCAGCCAATCGATGACGTCGAGACCGTCGCCGTCGGGCAGGCCGAGGTCGAGCACGACCAGATCCGGCGGTTCGGTCGAAGCCCGCGCCCTGGCCTCGGCGGCGCTCCCGGCCTCGACGACCCGATAGCCGTTGCCGAGCAGCGAGGTGCGCAGGAAGCGCCGGATCGGCAGCTCGTCGTCGACGACCAACACCAGCGCTTCGTCCGGGTTCACGCCCCACCTCCGCTGCCATCGCTCGGCTCGACCGGCACCGCCGGCGGCTGTGCCTCGATCGGCAGCGTGATCACGAAGCAGGCGCCGCCGCCTGCGTGATCCTCGGCGCGCAGTTCGCCGCCGTGTTGGGCGACGATCGCCGCCGCGATGGCGAGGCCGAGCCCGGTGCCCGGCACCGCGTCGTTGCGGCTGGCGGCACCACGATAGAACTTCTCGAACACACGGTGCTTGTCGGCGTCGTCGACGCCCGGTCCACGGTCGGCCACCGCCAATCGCAGCTCCGCTCCATCACTCGCGGCCCACACCGTGATCGGCGCGGTCGCCGGCGAGTACTTGGCGGCGTTGTCGAGCAGGTTGACCAGCACCAGCTCGAACAGCACGCCATCGACACGCAACAGCGGCAGCTCGTCGGGCACGGCGACCGTCACCTCACGACCGGCGAGTTGCCGTTCGACCCGCGTCAGCGCCGAACCGACCAGGTCCTGCACCGGATGCCATTCCCGCAGCGCATTGAGGCGCCCGGCTTCGATGCGCGTCATCTGCAGCAGGTTGTCGACCAGCCGCGCGAGCCGCCCGGCCTCGTCGCGGATCGACCCCAGCAGCTCGTCACGGGCCTCCGCCGGCACCCGGTCGCCGCCGTCGAGCAGGCTGCTCGCCGCGCCCGTGATCGCCGCCAGCGGCGTGCGGAAGTCATGCGAGATGGTGCTCAGCACGGCGCTGCGCTGGCGTTCGTTCTCGGCCTCGGCGAGCGTGCGGTGCAGCTGCTCGGCGAAGCGCTCGCGCTGCAGCGCCAGCGCGACCTGCGCCGCGAAGTTCTCGAGCAGGCGACGCCGGTCGGGCAGCTGCAGCAGCTCCGGCATCGCCGTGCGCACGAGCAACACCCCGACGACGCCCACGGGGCACACCAGCGGCACGGCCAGGAACGGCGCCTCGGCATGGGTCTCGGTGCCGGCTCCCGCCATGTGGCCGTGTTCGACCACCCACCGCACGAGCTCCTGGGTCGGCGCATCCCAGGGCAGCGCATCGCCGCCGGTGACCGGCCGCAGCCGGCCGTGTGCATCGGCGAGCACGATGCCGACCTCACCGCCGAGCAGCGCCCGCAGCCGCGCTCCCGCCGCCGTGGCGATCTGCAGCGGGCCGGTGCTCGCCGAGAGGTCCTGGCCCAGCTCGTAGAGCTGCTCGGTGCGCCGTTCCCGCTGCCGCGCCGTGATCGACTGCTCACGCACGCGCGCCGTCAGCGTGCTGACGAACACGCTGATCGCCAGCAGCACCCCGAGCGTGAACAGGTCGCCGGGATCGTGCACCTCGAAGGTGAAGCGCGGCGTGGTGAAGAAGAAGTTGAACAGCAGCACGGACGCACACGAGGCGAAGATCGCCGGCCCGCGGCCGAGCCACGCCGCCACCGCGGCGACGACGAGCAGGTAGCCGAGCACGACCTCGGCCTCGCCGACGCCGAGCGCATCGAAGCCGAGGCCGAGGCCGGTGCCCCCGGCCAAGAACAGCCCCGCGAGCGCGTACGGCTGCCACGGCCGGCCCGCGGGCGGCGCCGCGGTGACCTCGCCTGCCGCGGGCTCGCCGCCGCGGATCACGAACACGTCGATGGCGCCGCTGGTGGCCATCACCCGCTCCACGAGCGAACGACCGCCGCCGAACCACGACCGTTGCACGGCCCCGGTCATGCCGAGCACGATGCGGGTGACGCCGTGTTGCGTGGCGAAGGCGACGAGCTCGCCGGCGACGTCCTCGGCGGCGACGACCGCGGTGGTGGCCCCGAGCTGCTCGGCCAGCCGCAGGTGCTCGGCCACGGCGCGTTGCTCGGCCGGGGTCACCGGGCGCCCGGTCGTGACGTGCAGGGCGAACCACGGCGCCGCCAACGACGCCGCCATGCGCCCCGCCGCGCGCACGACCCGCGCCGAGCTCGGGCTCGGGCCGACGCAGACCAGCAGACGTTCGCCGCCGACGTGCCGCCGCGCCCTGTCGTCCGCGGCGCGGGAACGCGCCGTCAGGCGATCGGCGACCAGGCGCAGCGCGATCTCGCGCAGCGCGACCAGCGCCGCCATCGCCGGCAGCGGCGCGCGGGTCGCCGCCGCCACCTCACGTGCGCAGCGGTCCAGCAGCTGGGCCGGCGGCAGGTCGATCAGCTCGATCTCCGCCGCCGCCAACAGGGGATCCGGCACCGTCTCCAGCTGAGGCGCGCCGAGCACACCCTCGATGACGTCGGCGAGGCTCGCGATCTGGCGCACCTCGAGCGTGGTCCAGACGTCGATGCCGGCATCGAGCAGTCTGGCGACGTCCTGATGACGCCAGCGGTGGCGGGCGTTCGGCGGGTTGCGGCGCGCGAGGTCCGGCACCAGCACCAGATCGGGCCGCGCACGGCGCAGTCGATCGAGGTCGAGGCCCCCGGTGAGGAAGTCATCGACGGCCACGAACCGCCGCGGCGGCGCACCGGCGGCCGGTGGCGGCGCCCCGGCGAACAATACCCGGGCCTCGGGCGGCAGCCGCCGCTCCACCGCCGTCAGCATTGCCCGCGTGCGGCCGACGCCGGCCCAGTAGCCGAGGAACACCTCGAGCCGCCCGCGGCGGGGCGCCGGCCGGACCGGCGACGGTGCAGCAGAGTCGTTCACGCGCGTTCGGCTGCGATCATGCCGCGCAGGTCGCGGGCCAGCTTGAGCGAACCGGTGAAGACGACGAAGAACTCCAGGCGCCCGAGCAGCATGCCGACCGTCTCGGTCCACAACATGGTGCTGCCGGTCGTGGGGCCGGTGACGCCGATCGACAGGCCGACCGTGCCGAGCGCCGAGGCGAACTCGAACAACGCCTGCGGCAGCGTATTGCCGAGCGCGACGAGCACGACGCTGCCGAGCAGCCAGGTGCCGAGGTAGAGGGCGACGAACACGCCGGTGGCGCGCAGCACGGCGTCGGTCACGGCGACGCGGCGGTCGCCGACGGCCATCGTCTCGACCGCGACCATCGCGCGCGGCCGCAGCGGGCGCAGCACTTCCTGCCACACCGCCCGCCACAGCAGGTGCACACGGAACTGCTTGATGGCGCCGCCGGTCGAGCAGGTGCCGGCGCCGATCAGCATCAGCACGATCAGCAGCAACACGCCGAACGCGTTCCAGTCGGTGTAAGCGACCGTCGAGTAGCCGGTCGTCGTCAACGCGCTGACGGTCTCGAACACCGCCACGCGCACCACCTTGCCGGCCGTCGCGTAGAGCGGCAGACAGGTCCCCACCGCCAGCGGCACCACGAACAACGGCACCAGCAACGCCTGCAACCGCACTTCGCCGTTGGCCAGCACGGCGCCGAAGCGCCCGCGCAACAGGCACCACGAGGTCAGGAAGCTCAGGTTGCCGAGCACCATCAGGACGAGCGTCACGCCCTCGATCCACGGCGAGTCCCAGTGCCCGATGCTGGCGGCGCGTGTCGAGAAGCCGCCGGTCGACACCGCGCAGAAGGCGTGATTGACGGCGTCGAACCAGCCCATGCCGGCGAGCGCCAACGCGAGCACGCCGACCAGCACGTAACCGAGGTAGATCTGCAGCACCAGCAACGCCGACTGCCGCACGTTCGGCACCAGGTGGTCGGCGCGCCCCTCGGCCGCGGCCAACGACGCGCCGCCTTGGCCCGCGATCGCCGCCAGCATCAGGATCGCGAGCCCGGCGCCGCCGGCGAGCTGCATCGTGCTGCGCCAGAGCAGGATCGCGGGAGAGGCACGTTCGACGTCGATCACCGACAAGCCGGTGGTGGTCCAGCCGCTCACCGACTCGAACACCGCCTGGGTGAAGTCGAGGCCCTGTACCAGCATCAGCGGCACGGCGCCGGCGACACTGGCGACGAGCCAGATCAGCAGCACGATGACGCCACCTTCCTGCATGGTCAGCACGACCTCTGGCTCGTACAGCCGACGCCAGGCGAAGGCGCCGCCGGCGGCGAGCAGCAGCCCAGGCAGCAGGAAGCCGGCCAGCGTGTGATCGGCCACCGGGCCCAGCGGCCACGCCAGCAGCGGCGTCAATATCAGCAGGCCGACCAGGGCCGAGACGCCGCCGACGCTGGCGAGCACGGCGCGGTAACGACGACGCAGATGATCCCGTTCGCGCATGGTCAGCCGCCGTTGGTGGTGAGCAGCCGCAGGGCGGCGGGGTGGCTCTCCGGCAGCGCCACCAACAGCACCCGATCGCCGACCTGCAGCTGGGTCTCGCCGCGCGGCACGATCGTCTGCTCGGCGCGGGTGATGACGGCGATCAGCGCGTCGCGCGGCAGGCCGAGTTCGACCACGCGTCTGCCCACCGCCGTGTTCTGTTCTTCCAGCGTGATCTCGGTGAGCGTCACGCGGCCGTCGGCCGCCGGGATCAGGTTGGTCACCTGGTCGATGGTCACCCGCTGCTCGACGAGGCTCGCCACCGTGACCACGGTCGAGATCGCCTGCACCCCGAGCGCCGCGAAGACCTCCTGGTTGTCGGGGTCGTTGACCAGCGCGATGACGCGCGGCACCGCGAACCAGCGTTGCGCCACCTGGCAGGCCACCAGGTTGTCGGCGTCGTTGGCCATCGCCGCGAGCACGAGTTGCGCCGAACGGGCCCCGGCGTCCTCGAGCAAGCCGGGATCGGTGGCGTCGCCATGCACGATGGTGGCGGCCACTCGGTTGGCGAAGTGGGCGCATTCGTGCGCGTCGCGGCTGACGACCGTGACGGCGTGCCCCTTGCGCGCGAGGGTCTGGGCCAGGAACCACAGCGGCCGGCCGCCGCCGAGCAGCAGCGCCTTCATCGGCCACCTCCATTGCCGCTGGCGCGGCGCACGAGATCGAGGAAGGCCTCGCCGGCGATCAAGGTCGGACACACGGTCTCGAGGCCGAGCTCGTGGTACATCGACTCGCGCGCCGGGTCGTAGACGCGCGCCATCACGTGCTCGACGCGGAACACCCGGCGCGCCACCGAGGCGACCATCAGGTTGACGTTGTCGGCCTGCGTCGCGGCGATGACGAGGTCGGCGAGGTCGACGCGGGCCTGGCGCAGCACCGCGGCCTCGCTGGCATCGCCTTCGATGCGCGTGCCGCTGAACGACTCCGCGGCGAGCTTGTGGAAGGAGTCGGGGTTCTTGTCGATGACCACCACGCGGTGGCCGATGCGGCTCAGCAGGTTGGCCAGGTGCGAGCCGAGCCGCCCGCAGCCGACGATGACGAGGTAGAGGGACTTCATGAGGGTTCTCGTTGGCGAAGGGAGCGGCGGCTCATGGCCGCAACAGGGCGCCCACACGCGCCGGGAAGGCGCTGGCCTCGGCTTCGCTCGCCAGCACGGCTTCGATGCCGAGCGGCCCGCAGGCAGCGGCGTGCACCGACGTACCGACGCCGGCCGCCGCGATGCGCGTGCCCAGCAGGCGGTGCGCCACCAGCGCCACGGCCACGTTGCGTTCGTCGGGCTCGCCGACGGCGACGAGCACCTGCGCGAGATCGGCGCCGGCACGCAGCAGCAGCGCCGGATCGGCCGCGTCTCCGATCGTCAGCCGGGCCCTGCTCCCGGCCGGCAGACCGGCGAACGCCGTGCGGGTTGCGCCGACCAGCGACACCACGCAACCGGCCCGTTCGAGGGCGACCGCGAAGGCCACCGCGATGGGACCACGACCGGCGACCACCGCGCGGGCGCTGGGCAGGATGTTCGTGGAGTCGGCTGCCATGGTTCGCCGGCGGCAGTGCACCGGCACCCCAGCAGCGAACCGCAGCGACGATCAGGATGGTCTCAAGAGGCGGCCACCGCGCATCAAGAAGGTGCCAAGACGCCGACCCGGTGCGGCGCACCGCCCGGCCCGGCATGGCATTCCGCGGCGCCCGGCGCCATCGTGCTCGCCCCCCACCGATGCAGACGCTCGCCTCGCTCGACGAGATCCTCGACCACTACGACGCCGTCCTGTGCGACATTTGGGGGGTCGTGCACGACGGCCGCCGCACGTTCGCCGCGGCGGCGAACGCGCTGGCCCGCGCGCGCGCCCGCGGCAAGGTCGTGGTGCTGATCACCAACGCACCGAAGCCGCGCGACCCGATCCCGGGCCAGCTCGACCGCCTCTCTTGCCCGCGCGCCGCGTGGACCGCGGTCGTCACCTCCGGCGACGCCATCCGCGAAGAACTGCGCCGCCGCGCGCCGGGGCCGATGTTCCGCATCGGTCCGGCCGCCGAGCAGTCGCTGTGGCAGGGCCTCGGGCTCACCTTCGCCGAGCTCGACCACGCGCGCTTCGTCGGCGTCTCCGGTCTGCGCACATGGCAAGAGACCCCCGACGCCTACACCGACGTGCTGCAGCGCATGCGCACCGCCGACCTCGAGCTGCTCTGCGCCAACCCCGACATCCAGGTGCGCCTCGGCGACTCGCTGGTGTGGTGCGCCGGCGCCATCGCGCGTGACTACCAGGCCCTCGGCGGCCGCGTCGTCATGGCCGGCAAGCCCTACGCGCCGATCTACGAGCTGGCCTACGAGGAGGTCGAACGCCGGCTCGGCCACCGCCCCGCGCGTTCCCGCATGCTGTGCATCGGCGATGGCCTGCCGACCGACGTGCTCGGCGCCAACCGCCAGGGCCATGACGTGCTGTTCGTCGCCGGCGGCATGCACGGCGACTCGCTGCTGCAGGACGGCGCGATCGACAGCGAACGGGTCGCCACAGCCCTGGCCGCGCAGTCGGTGCACGCCGAGTTCACCATGCTGCAGCTCGCGTGAGCCGCGCACCGGGCCGACGCCGACGCCGCTACTCGGCGTCCTTGCCCTGCAGGATCAGCTCGAGCGCCTTCTTGTAGCCCGTGCGCAGCGTGTCGGTGGCGACGTCCTTCACCGTCTGCGCCTTCTCGACCACCTTCTTGCCGGTCGTGATCACGCGATAACCCTTGCCGGTGGCGCCGAACCGGCTGATCCAGAAGCGCTCGATCCACGGCCGCTTGTCGCTGGCGGTGGCGCGCGTGGTGATGCCGGGGCCCTTCAGCTCGAACAGCGAGTCGCCGATGAACTCGCGCGCGGCGGCGATCAGCGGGTCGATCTGCTTCTTGTTCTTCTCGACCTCCTTCATCCAATCGCCGGTGATCGCGCCCTGCGCGAAGCAGCTCATGACGATGTTGCTGGTGTCGCTGTTGGTCAGCAGGTAGCAGCCGAGCAGCGGACAGACCTCGAACACCTTCGGCGTCAGGTCGGCGGCGTTGCCGAGCGCCAGCTTGCCCTTCTGCACCTCGCGGAACTCGAGGGCGCGGCGGCGCACGATCACGGCGAGCGTCGCGATCTTGGCGCCGAGCGAGACGCCGGCGGTGGCGACGCCGCCGTAGCCGGTGCCGATCAGGGCGCCGTTGACGATCGACTCGACCGACTTGACCGCCCCCTGGGCGAAGTTGTCGTTGGAGCGCCGCTTCAGCAGCGTCGCCACCGAGGTCAGCGCCTGCGCCGGCGCGCCGGTCTGCACCGCCGGCAGCGCTTCCTGGCCGGCCCACGAGGTCACCAGATCGTCGACCGCCTTGTAGAAGTGCTTGACCGCTTCGACGCCCGAACCGATCACGCCGTAGAACGGCGCCACCGCCTCGAAGAAGCCGGCCAGAGTATGCGGGCCGATCGCGGTCAGGATGTCGCCGGAGCTGTCGAGGCCGGTCAGCTTCTTGAGCAACGACATCACGAACGGGCCCGGCTGCGCGACCGCGGAGAAACCCTTCTTGAAGCTCTCGTAACCCTGGATCGAGACGATCTCACCGCACACGGAGTCGACGATCTCGACCACCGCGTCGGTCGCCGCGCCGGTCGCCTGGGCGAGCTGGTCGGCCTTGGTGACGAAGGTCGCCCCTTGGAAGGTCTTGCGGAAGTTGTCCTTCATCGCCTGACGAAGGATGTTGAGGGCTTGCATGTCCGCGGCGGTGAGAGGCTTGCTCATGGCTCCGGG
>JAEUHT010000149.1 GCA_016793265.1 Planctomycetota bacterium | reverse complement strand
GAGCGCGAGCCGCTGCTGCTGCTGGCGCTGCCGGGCGTCGGCCTCGGTGACGAAGAACACCGCCGCACCGGCGACCGGCAGCGGTGGTTCGCCGCGCGCGACCAGCACCCGCGGGCCTTCGGGCCCCGGCGCTGCGGGCAGGATGTCGTCGCGCAAGAGGGCGCTGTCCCCCGGGTCGAGGTCGGCGGCCGGGTTGCGGTCGTCGTCGGCGGTTGTGGTGGTCAGCTGCTCGGCGTCGCCGAGGCCGGCGTCGGCGCCGTCCATGACGGCCTCGGCCAGGGCGTCGACCGGCGGCGGCGCTTCAGCCTCGCCGGGCCACCAGACCAGCGCGGCGAGCGCCACCAGCAGGGGCAGCACGAGCCAGGATCGCGAGCGCAGCATGGAGCGCCGTTCTACGCCGCCGGCCGGGTCGTCGCGAAGGCCCGCTTCGTCCCAAGCCGGTCATTCCCCGGGGCGGCCGCGGCGGCGGTTCCGGGTCAGGTCGCCGGCGCGGAACTGCCGATGAGGACGGAGAACGGCAGCGGTGCATTGCCATGGGGGGCGCTGCACCTACGATGCGCAACCACCGAACTTTGCGAGGCAAACCACGTTGACCACCGCCGCCCGTTCCGCTGCTCGCTGGCGTTCCGCCCTGCTCGGCCTCTGGGGTTGCTTGTCGCTCGTGCTGAGCGGCTGCGGCACGTACGAGGACCAGCGCATCCGCGAGATGATGGTCGAGAAGGGCTTCGGCACTCGCGCCGACGGCGACGCCACCCACGAGAACTACGTCAATGGCCGCGACTGGGTGCAGTTCCTGGTGCCGCCCGAGCTGATGGTGTTCCCGGGTTACGAACGGCTCGGCGAGCTGACGGCGGTGCAGCCGGTGCGCATCGACGGCACCATCCACGTGCCTTACGTCGGCCCGGTCTACGTGCTCGGCATGACCGAGAAGGAGCTGTCGGCGCTGGTCAAGGCCCAGCTGCGGCTGGCAGGGCTCGATGCCGAGCTCGACATCCAGGGCGTGATCCAGCCGGGGGCGACCAAGTTCTTCTACGCCATCGGGGAGACCGGGGCGAAGGGGCCGGTGCCGCTGGTCGCCGACATGCGCCTCTGGCACGCGATGTTCGATGCCAAGTGGACGCCGCTTGCCAACCTCGGCCGCGTCTACCTGATCCGCCCCGATGCCGAGCACCCGCTCGTCGTCGACATCAACTTCAGCGAGATGCTGCTGAGCGGCTACACCGGCTCCAACTTCCCGATCCGCGAGAACGACGTGATCTACGTGCCGCCGACCTTCCTCGGCCTGGTGGCGCGCTTGTTCGAACGCCTGCTGCAGCCGGTCGGCCTCGCCGTGCGCACGATGCTCGGCGCCGCGCAGATCACCACCGCCTACGACGTGTTGAGCGGCAAGACCAACGGCCTCTACTTCCGCTACTGAGGCGCCGCCCAGCATGACCCAGGTCGACCTGCCCCAAATCTCGCTGCAGCGCTACGTCGACCTGCTCAAGCGGCGGCGTTGGCAGTTGCTGCCGGTCTCGCTGCTGGGGCTGTTGGTCGGCGGCCTCGTCGCCTTCCTGATCCCGCGCTACTACGTCTCCGACACGTTGCTGCAGCACGAGTCGACCGGCGAGATCTACCGCGGCCCCGACGAGGACCCGTTCCGGCAGATCGTCGACTCCGCGCAGCTGACGATCCCGCTCTACGTCGGCGAGGCGATGCGCCAGCTCAAGTGGCCGGAGGCGATGGTCGCCGATGCCTCGCTGCGCACGCTGAACGAGCGCACCGCCAGCGACCGCATCAAGGTCTGGGACGGCAACCGCGGCGACAAGGGCCGCCGCTACGCGCAGATCCGCGTCTCCTACAGCGACCGCGACGGCGCCCGCGCCGCGGCCCTGCTCAACACACTGGTGCAGGTCTGGCTCGACCTGCGCAAGAAGGAGCTGCGTGATCCGGTCGAGGCGGCGCGCCGCGAAGCCAACGAGACGGCCACCCGCTGGTCGACCACCTACGAGCGCTACCTCGGCGAGAAGAAGCAGATCGAACTCGACTACGGCATCCTGCCGAACGTCGACCTGCAGCTGCAGCGCGAGCGACAGCGTGACGAGTCCGGCCTGCAGCAGAAGCGTGAGGAGATGCTGTTGGCGACGCAGAAGCAGCGCGCCGAGCTGGCGGCGGCCGTCGAGCGCAAGCGTTCGGAGCTGCTGGCGCTGCCGGAGCGGGTGCCGCTGGATCCAGCCGTGCTGCAGCAGCAGCTCGCCGCCGACCCGACCGCGACCGGGCTCGTCGCCAACATCGCCAACGTGCGGCTGGGGCTGAGCCGCTGGCGGCAGGGCTCGGCGCGCCGCGCCAGCATGGAGGCCATGCTGAAGGAGTTCGAGGCGCAGCTGAACGAGAAGCTCGCCGCGCTCGACCTCGAGATCGACGGCGACGGCCAGATCCCGAACCCGCAGCGTGAGTTGATGCAGAAGGCGATCGCCGCCGACGAGGTGCAACTCGCCGGTCTCGACGCCCAACTGGTGCTGCTGGAGGGCAGCTCCGCCGCCGAGACCACGCGGCTGAACCGGTTGATCGAGGGCTTCGCCCTGTGGGAGCAGAAGCAGGCGGACCTCGACAACGCCAAGAAGCAGCGCGACGACGCCCGCGACAAGGCCCGCCTGGCCGACGACAAGCTCGGCCAGCTGCAGAAGCAGACGCCGGTCTACGTGGTGCAGGAGGCGCGCGTGCCGCCGGCGCCGACCGAGCCGAACGTGCTGCTGGTGGCCTTCCTCGGCTGCGTGCTCGGCCTCGGCGTCGCCATCGGCCTGGTGCTGCTGATCGATCTGCTGCAGGCGACCTTCAAGACCGTCGACGACGTCGAACGCGGCGTGCCGCTGCCGGTGCTCGGCGGCATGAGCCACCTGGAGACCGAAGAGGAACGGCAGCACGCGCGGCGCAGTCGGCGGCGCACGTCGTTGCTGGTGGTGGCCTTGACCTCGCTGGTGGCGCTGATCGTGACGATCTACTACGTCGACAACACCCGGCTGCCGGGCCCGGTGCGGGACCTGCTCACCATGCTGCTCGGCGACTGAGGGGCATGCGCGACGCCGTCGTGTTCCTGATCGTGATGCTGGTGCTGTCGATCAGCGTGCGGCGCCCCTTCGCCGGCCTCTTGCTGTTCAGCTGGCTCGCCTACATGCGCCCGCAGGACCTGTGCTGGGGCTTCGCGCGCACGATGCGGCTGTCGTTCGTGGTCGCCTTCGTGATGGTGGCCGGCTGGTTGCTCTACGAGAAGGGCCGGCGGCCGTTCACGCAGTGGGACGTGCGCACGACCATGATGTGCCTGCTGGTGGTGCTGGTGTCGATCAGCTTCGGCTTCGCCGAGGTGCAGGACGACTACACCGTGCGCTACTTCATGGAGTACCTGAAGATCGTCGCCATCGCGCTCTTCACGGTGGGGCAGGTGGACTCCCGCCAGCGGCTGCGGGCGCTCTGCTGGACGATCGCGTTGTCGCTCGGCTTCTTCGGCGTCAAGAACGGCCTGCTCGGGCTCGCCCGCCCCGGCAGCCAGATCATGCGTGGACCGGGCGGCATGCTCGAGGACAACAACGACTTCGCGCTGGCCCTGACGATGAACATCCCGCTGCTGTGGTACCTCGGCTACGAGGAACGCCAGCGGCTGTGGGTGCGGCGGGGCTGCCTGATCGCGGTGGGGCTGACGGTGTTGACGGTGCTGCTGACACACAGCCGCGGCGGCTTCCTGGCGATGGTGGCGACGGCGCTGTGGATCGCCTGGCGCTCGGGCCAGCTGGTGCGTGCGATGGGCGTGTTGGCGGTGCTCGCGGCGCTGTTCCCGATCGTGGTGCCGGCGCACGTGATCGAGCGGCTCGGCAGCATCGGCGACACCCAGGAGTCGTCGGCGAACGCGCGGCTGACGGCGTGGGCGGCGGCGCGCAACATGATCGTCGACAACCCGATCTGGGGCGTCGGCATGCGCAACTTCCAGGACAGCTACCCGCGTTACTCGGTGGTGCCGATCAGTCCGGGGGACAAGACCTACGTCGCCCACAACAGCTACCTGCAGATCTGGGCCGAGAGCGGCACACCGGCCTTCGTCACCTACATGGTGTTGCTCGGCTCGGTGTTCCTCGCCTGCGGTCGTGTGTTCCGCATCGGCCGGCAGCGCCCCGAGCTGGCCTGGGCCGCGAACTACGCCCGCATGATGGAGGCGACGACGGTCGGCTTCATGGTGGGCGCGTTCTTCCTCAACCGCGGCCACTTCGACCTCGTCTACCACTGGCTCGCGCTGGTGACGTGCCTCGTGCTGGTGGTGCAGCGGGAAGCGCGCGCGGCGCCGGCGCTGGCGGCAAAGGGGCGCGGCCAGGGCCGCGTCACCGTACGGTGGCAGGGCGGCGCGGCGGCGGCCGGCGCCGGCAGCGGCGTGGTGGCGGGCCAGCACCGCACGGGGTGGCGCTGATGTGCGGCATCGCCGGCATCTTCTCGCCCGACCCGGCGCGTCCGCTCGACCCGGCGCTGGTGCGGGAGATGACCGACCGCATCAGCCACCGCGGCCCCGACGGCAGCGGCGTGTGGCCGGGCCGCGGCTTCGTCTTCGGTCACCGGCGGCTCGCCATCGTCGATCTCGCCAGCGGGGCGCAGCCGATGGGAACGGCCGACGGCGCCTTCGTCGTCACCTTCAACGGCGAGATCTACAACTACCTCGACCTGCGTCGGGAGCTGGCGGCGAAGGGCCACCGCTTCGTCACCAACAGCGACACCGAGGTGCTGCTGCACGGTTATCGCGAATGGGGCACGGCGTTGGCTTCGCGGCTGCGCGGCATGTTCGCCTTCGTGCTGGTCGACGTCGCGCGCCACGAGCTCTACGCGGCGCGGGACCGGCTCGGCAAGAAGCCGTTGCACTGGCTGTGGCACGACGGCCTGTTCGCGTTCGCCAGCGAGATCAAGGCGCTGCACGCGCTCGGCTTCGACCGCCGCCTGCGCGCCGACGCCATCGCCCAGTTCCTGGCGCTGCGTTACGTGCCCGATCCGGCGACGGTGTTCGCGGCGGTGCACAAGCTCGAACCCGGCCACTGGTGCCGCATCGCCCAGGGCCGGCTCGAGCTGCAGCGCTACTGGCAGCTGCGGTTCGAGGTCGACGAGGCGCCGGCGCCGGTGCACCGGGAACGTGTGCTCGCCGAGCTCGACCTGGCGGTGCGCATCCGGCTGATGGGCGAGGTGCCGCTGGCGCCGTTCTTGTCCGGGGGCATCGACAGCTACGCGGTGGTCGACTCGATGACGCGCACGCTCGGTCGCCCGGTGAGCGCCTGCACGATCGGCTTCAGCGACCCGGCCTTCGACGAACGCGACGCGGCGCGCGAGTCGGCGGCGGCCTGCGGCGCCACGCTGCACGAGGAGGTGCTGTCGGCCGAGGAGATGCTCGACCTCGATTGGTACGCCGACACCTTCGACGAGCCGTTCAGCGACAGCAGCGCCGTGCCGACCTACCACGTCAGCCGGCTGGCGCGGCGGCACGTCACGGTGGCGTTGTCGGGCGACGGCGGCGACGAGGGCTTCGGCGGCTACCGGCGCTATCTGTTCGACGTGCGCGAGAACGGCGTGCGGCGCTGGCTGCCGCGGTCGTGGTGGGGTGCTCTCGGCGCCGTCTACCCGAAGGCCGATTGGCTGCCGCGCTGGTTGAGGGCGAAGCGCACGCTGCAGAACCTCGCCCGCAGCCCGGCCGAGGCCTATGCACGTTCGGTCAGCGCGCACCTGCCGGAGGAGGTGTTCGCCGTGCTGCGCCCGGAGCACCACGCCGCCGCCGGCGATCCGCACGCGCCGCTGCTCGCCGCGTATGCCGAAAGCGACGCGCGTTCGCCGCTGCACCGCGCCGTCGCCACCGACCTGCGTACGTGGCTGCCCGGCGACATCCTGGTCAAGGCCGACCGCGCCTCGATGGCGGTCGCGTTGGAGCTGCGGGCGCCGTTCCTCGACCACGTGCTGCTCGAACACGCCGCGCGCATCCCGCCGGCCTGGCACTTCGCCGGTGGCGTCACCAAGGCGTTCCTGCGCCAGGCGCTGCGGCCGCGGCTGCTGCCGGCGGCGCTCACGCGCAAGAAGCAGGGCTTCTCGGTGCCGCTGCGGGCGTGGGGGCGCGGCCCGATCGGCGCGGCGGTCGAAGCGGTGCTCGGCGAGCAGAAGCTGCAGCAGTGGATCCACCCCGACGTGGTGCGCGGGCTGCTGACGCGGCATCGGCAGGGCATCGGCGACCACGCCGAGATGTTGTGGGCCGTGCTGGTGTTGGCGCGCTTCCTCGAACGGTGGTGCGCGTGACGCGCATCGTCACCTTCAGCAACCTGTTCCCGTCGTCGGTGCTGCCGACGCACGGCACCTTCGTCTTCGAGCGCATGTCGCGGGTCGCCGCGGCGGGTGGCTTCGCCTGGCAGGTGGTGGCGCCGGTGCCGTCGGTGCCGTGGTTGCTGCGCAACGCGGAGTACCGGCGGTGGGCGAAGGTGGAGCCGAGCGGCTACGTCGCCGGCATCCCGGTCGCGCATCCGCGCTACCGGCACTGGCCGGGCCTGTCGCTGCGGCGGCAGGCGCGCGCGATGGCGGATGGGGCGCGCGCGGTGCTGCGCGAGATCGCGCGGCAGGGGCCGTTCGTGCTCGATGCGCACTACCTGTGGCCGGACGGCGTCGCCGCGGCGCAGCTGGCGCGGGAGTTCGGGGTGCCGTTCACGCTGACCGCGCGCGGCTCGGACCTCAACGTCGTCGCCGGCGATGCGGTGGTCGCCGCCGGCATCACCGAGGCCGCCGGCCGCGCCTTCGCCTGCTGCGCCGTCAGCGCCGCGTTGTGTGAGCGCTTCGCCGCGGTGACCGGCCTGCCCCGCCTTCGTTTCGTCGAGGTGCGCAACGGCGTCGACCTCGAGCGCTTCCGGCCCGGAGACGCGGCAGCGGCGCGCCAGGCCCTCGGGCTGCCGGCGCACGGGCGGCTCGTGCTGGGCGTCGGTCGGCTGGTCGCCGGCAAGGGCTTCGCCGCGGCGGCTCGCGCGCTGGCGCGGCTGCCCGCGGACGTGCGGCTCGTGCTGGTCGGCGACGGCCCCGAACGGGCCCGCCTCGCCGCCGCCGGTGGCGATCGGGTGATCCTGCTCGGCGCCCTGCCGCCGGCGCAGGTCGCGCTCGCCAACCAGGCCGCCGATGTGTTCGTGCTGCCGAGCCACCGCGAAGGCTGGCCGAACGTCGTCACCGAGGCGCTCGCCAGCGGCCTGCCGGTGGTGGCGACCCGCGTCGGCGGCATCCCGGAGATCCTCGGGGAGGTGCCGGCGGCCGGCATCGGGGCCCTGGTGCCGGTCGGCGACGACGCGGCGTTGGTGCAGGCGCTGGCGGAGCTGCTCGACCGGCCGGCCGCGCGTTCGGCCGTGCGCGCCTTCGCCGAGCGTTATGGCTGGCAGCAGCCGGTGGCGACCCTGGTCGATATCTTCCGTCGCGCCAGCGAAGGCAGGCCGTGAGCGAACCGCGCCGCATCCTCTACCACCACCGCATCCGCGCCGACGACGGCCAGGCGGTGCACGTGCGCGAGCTGATCGGCGCGCTGCGTCGGCTCGGCCACACCGTGCACGAGTGTGCGTTGGTGCCGAAGACCGCGGCGGCGCCGCCCGCGGCCCCGGCCTCGCCGCCGGCCGGCGTCGGCGCTGGCCGGCGGTCGCCGGGCTTCTGGCAGCGGCTGGCCTTGCCGCGCAGCGCCGTCGAGGTGCTGGAGGTGCTCTACGACCACAAGGGCCGCCGCATGCTGCGCGCCGCGGCCCGCACGCTGCGACCCCACTGCGTCTACGAGCGCCACGCCCTGCACTGCCGGTCCGGCCTCGACGTCGCCCGCGAACTCGGCGTGCCGCTGCTGCTGGAGGTCAACTCGCCGATGGTCGACGAGATGGCGAAGCTCGGCAGCCTGCGCTTCCGCCGCCGCGCCGAGCGCACCGAACGCGCGGTGCTCGGCGGCGCCGATGCGGTGCTGGCGGTGACGCAGGTGCTCGCCGACATGCTGGTCGAACGCGGGGCCCGCCGCGAGGCCGTGCACGTGATCGGCAACGGCGCCGAGCCGGAGCGGTACGGCGCCGACGCCCGCGCCGCGGCGGCGGTGGTGCGGCAACGCTGGGCGCTGCCGGCGGGCGCGTTCGCGCTCGGCTTCGTCGGCTACATGCGGCCGTGGCACCGGCTCGACCTCGTGCTCGACGTCATGGCGCGGCCGGGCTTCGCGGCCTTGGCGCTGGTGCTGATGGGGCAGGGGCCGGCGCTCGAGCCGCTGCTGCAGGCGGCGAAGAGTCGTGGCCTCGACGGCCGCGTGCGGGCGCTCGGCGAGGTGCCGGCGGCCCTGCTGCCGGCGCACGTGCTGGCCTGTGATGGCGCCCTGATCCCGGCGATCAACGCCTACGCGTCGCCGCTGAAGCTGTTCGACTCGCTCGCCGCCGGGGTGCCGACGTTGGCGCCCGACCAGCCGAACCTGCGCGAGTGTGTGCGCGACGGCGAGGACGGCCTGTTGTTCCCGCCGGGCTCGGTCGACGACCTGGCGCGGCAGCTCGGTCGATTGGTCGGCGATCGCGCCTTCGCGGCGCGACTCGGCGCCGCCGGGTTGGCGCGGCTGCAGCAGCAGCGCTGGACCTGGCGCGGCAACGCCGAACGTGTGCTGGCGGTGGTCGACGAGCTGCTGGCCCGGCGCGGGGGCCGCGCATGACGGCGGTCGGCACGGTGTGGCTGCCGCTGCTGCTGGCCTACGCCGGCACGCTGGCGTGGTGCGTCGAGCGCTGGAACGCGCCGAACGGCTACTTCGCCCATGGCTTCCTGGTGCCGCTGGTGATGCTGCTGGTGCTGTGCTCGCGCCGGGCGAGCTGGCGCACGGCGGCGGCGGCGCCGGATCGCCGCGGGCTGTGGTTGTTGGCGCCGGCGCTGCTGCTGCACTTCGTCGGCGCCTTGTTGCTGATCGACTCGATGTCGGCGGCGACGCTGGTGCTGGCGGTGCCGGGCGCAGCGTGGTTCGTGTATGGCCGCGCCCGGCTGCGCGGGCTGTGGCCGGTGTTGTGGCTGACGGTGTTCCTGGTGCCGCTGCCGCTGTTCGTCGAGGGGCGCCTCGCCTTCACGCTGAAGGAGGTGGCCGTCAGCGGCGGCTCCTGGCTCGCCAACCTGCTCGGCGCCGGCGTGGTGCGCGACGGCGACCTCTTGCGCCCGGCGGGCGCGCAACGTGGCCTGTTCGTGGCCGCCGCCTGCAGCGGCCTGCGCTCGTTGTTCGCGATGGGCACGCTCGCCTACTGCCTCGCCTTCTTCGTCGGAGCGCCGAGCCTCTGGCGGCGGAGCCTGCTGCTGGTCGTGGCGGCGCCGGCGGCGATCCTCGCCAACGTCGTGCGCATCGCCGTGTTGTGCCTCTTGGCGCGCTGGGTCGGCGTCGAGTTCGCCGAAGGCACCGGCCACACGCTCGCCAACATCGCCGAGTGGGTGAGCCTGCTGGCGCTGTTGCTGGGCCTCGACCGCTGGTTGTCGCGCGGCGGACGGGGAACGTCCGCGGGGGCGGTTGCCTCGGGGCCGGTGCCGGCGGTGCCGGCGGTGCCGGCGGCTGTCGCGCCGCGCCGCTTTGGCCTGGCCCGTGGTTGGCTGTGGCCGGTGGCGCTGCTGCTCTCGTGGTTGTCGTTCGTGCGGCCGGCGCCGGCGGTCGGGGATCGTGCCGAACGGTTGCCGACGACGTTCGCGGGTTATCGGTTGCTGCCGCGCAGCGCCGACGCCGAACGGCGGTTCCGCCGCGATCTGCCGCAGTTCCGCGACCTGCTCGGCACCGACGACTTCGTCTGGCGGCACTACGTCGACCTCGACCAGCGACCGCTCAACGTCGTGCTGCTGTTCCACGACCACAACTGGAAGAGCGTGCATCCGCCGCGCCTCTGCATCGAGGGCAGCGACATGGCCATCGAGGCCGACGAGCTGGTGCCGCTGGCCGGACTCGACGCCGGCGTCCTGGTGAGCCGCATCGTGGCGCGCCAGCGCCGCACCGGCGCGCGCTTCGTCACGCTCAGTGTGTTCGGCACCCGCGATTGGTTGTCCGGCGACTACTGGGCGTTCGCCTGGCACCACCTGCCGGCGGCCGTGCTGCGGCGCAACGAGTCGGGGTTCCTGCTGCGCGTCGAGTCGAAGCTGGAGAACGGCGAGCTGCCGGCGGCCGCCGAAGCGCGCTGTGCGGCGTTCGTGCGCACGGTCGTACCGTTGCTGCGGGGGTTGTTGCCATGACCATGCACGCGCTCTCGGTCGACGTCGAGGACTGGTTCCAGGTGCTCAACATGGCCGGGCACATCGACCGCGCCAGCTGGGACCGCTGTGAGCTGCGCTGCGCGGACTCGACGCGACGGCTGCTCGATCTGTTCGCGAAGCGCGGCGCCAAGGCGACGTTCTTCTGCCTCGGCTGGATCGCCGAACGGCTGCCGGGGTTGATCGCCGAGGTGCAGGCCGCCGGCCACGAGATCGGCAGCCACGGCTACGACCACCGGCTGTTGCCGGACCTCGGCCGCGAGGGCTTCGCCGCCGATCTCGAACGTACGGCGACGATCCTGCAGGGCATCACCGGGCAGCGGCCGACCGCGTTCCGCGCCTGCACGTGGTCGGTGACCAGGCGCACGCCGTGGGCGATCGACGAACTGCTGCGCGCCGGCGTCACCGTCGACAGCTCGATCCAGCCGGTGCGGCATCCCGACTACGGCGTCGCGGCGGCGCCGAAGCACGCCTACACGCTGCGCGGCAGCGGCGACGGCGAACTGCTGGAACTGCCACCGCTGACCTGGCGGGTCTGCGGCCGCACGGTGCCGGTCGGCGGTGGCGGTTACCTGCGGCTGTTCCCGCTGGGGTTCTTGCGGGCCGGGCTGCGGCAGAAGGAACGCGCCGGCGAGCCCGGCTGCATCTACCTGCACCCGTGGGAGGTCGACCCGGGGCAGCCGCGGCAGGCGCTCGGCGGTCTGCGCGGCTTCCGCCACTACGTGAACCTCGGCAAGACGCTCGGCAAGCTCGATCGCCTGCTGCAGGACTTCCGCTTCACCTCGCTCGGGGCGGCGATCGCTCAGCGCGGCGCGAGCTGGCGCGCGAAGCTGCCGGTGTATCGCGCCGCCGAGCTGCTCGGGTAGTCGCGCGCCAGGTCCAGCAGCGCGCTGCGCGCGCGTTCGAGGCTGTCGGGCCGGCTGCTCTGCAGCCAGGCCAGCGCGTGCAGCAGCCGCTGGTGCGGCGTTTGCGTGACGCCGGTCATGGCGAAGGCATCGAGCGCGGCGTCGGGGTTGCCCTGGCGCAGGCGCACCAGCGCAGTGGCGAGCTGGCCATCGGCGCCTGCGCGCAGCGCCGCGGGCAGGCCGGTCAGGGTCTCGGCGTCGCCGTCGACGAGACACGCGTACTCGGCCGCGGTGGTGAGCATGGCCAGGGTGGCGGCGGGGTCGTCGGCGTGGCGCAGCACGTGCCGCAGCTCGTCGATCGCCTGGGCCGCGTCCGGGGTGACGGCGGCGATCGTGGCGCGCACCTGCCACAACACCAGCGCGCTCGGGTGCGCGGCCAGCAGCTCGTCGAGCCGCGCCAGCAGCGTGTCGGCGCCACCGTCGGCGAGCAGGCGGCGCACCGTTGCGGCGAGCCAGGTGGGGTCTTCGCGGCCGGCGGCGACGCGGTCGAGGTGGCCGTACAACGCGTTGCGGCGCAGCATCACCGCTGCGGGGCTCTGGTCTTCCCCCTGGTGGTCGAACAGGAAGTGCACGATGCAGCCGACGGCGCCGTGGGCCTGCAGCAGGTCGAGCGCGCGCAGCACCAGCGGCGGTGCGCGGTCGGGTGCGGCGGTGACGATGGTGCGGGCGGCGGCGAACATGGTCTCGAGCGTCGGCGCGGTCGGCGGCGGGGTCGGCCCCAACAGCGCCTGGTCGAGCAGCGCGAACACCGTCGTCGGCGGCAGGTCGCGTTGCATGGTGACGAGGTCGGCGGCCGTGAGCCGGCAGGTGGTCGGCGCCTGCTGCCACAGCGACAGGCGCGTCTGCGCGGCTTCGCCCGTGTAGCCACCGGCGGCGAAGGCGTCGGCGATGGTGTTCATCGCGAAGGCCAGCGTCGACGGCGTCACCGCCAGCGCGGCGATGGTGTCCGGCAGGAACAGCTCGCGGCGCATCGCCTCGCCGAGCTGGTACCCGGGGCTCTTGGCGGCGAGCGCCACCTCGTGCCAGAACACCGGCGTGCGCACGCCGGCCTGCAGCAGGGCGGCGTGTTGCGCGGCGGCCGCTGCACCGTCGCCGCTGGCCGCCAGCGCCCGCGCCAACAGCAGTTGCTCGGTGGTGCCGTGGGCGCCGTCGGCGATCATCGCCCGCAGGCGGCGCAGCGCTTCGCCGGCGAACGCGGGTTCGCGCAGCAGGCTCAGCAGCTCGAGCCGTTCTTGTTGGGCCGCCTCGGCGGCCGGCTGCCAGTCGAGCATCGACGGCTGGCCGAAGGTCGCCATGACGCCGTGCGCGAGCAGGTCGGCAGGTTCGGCGGCGAACGCCTGGGCGACGCAGCCGGCGGCGAACGGCAGGCCGAGCAGGCGGGCCGTCAGCGCCGCGTCGGTCGGCGCCGGGGTCAGCAGCAGCACCTGCAGGGCACGTTCGATACGACCGTCGGCGAGGCAGGCGCGGGCGAGCGGCTCGGCGGCGATGCGGCCGTCGGCGAAGGCGAGCGCGGCGAGCCAGTGGTGTTCGGCGGCACACGGTCGGCCGGCGGCCAGGTTGAGCTCGCCGGCGAGCGCGAAGGTGGCGCCGTCGCGGTCGGCCGGCGCGGCGATGGCCAGGGCGTGCTCGAGCAGACCGCCGGCGAGGCGGGGGTGGCTGCTGGCGAGCGAGCGGGCGGCGGCGAGCAGCGGCGGCGCGGTCACGGCGCTGTCGAGCTGCAGCGTGTAGAGCAGGCGGCCGGCCGCTGCCGCGAAGGCGTCGTCGTCGGCGCGGGTGGAGGCTTCGGCCTGCACCGTGGCGGCGAAGGCGCGCGCGAGGTCGAGCCGCAATTCGGGCCCGGGCGGCGGTGTGGCGGTGGCGAGCTGCTGCAGCAAGGCCCGGGCGGCAGCCGCTTCGCCGGCGTGGGCGAGCGCTTCGGCGGCGAGGGCCCGGTGCTCGGCGGGGGCGTTGGTGGCCGTCAACAGCGGCGTCACGAAGGGTCGGGCGCGGGCTGGGGCGTCGCGCAGGGCCTCGCGCAGCAGCTCGGCTTGCAGGCCGGCATCGGGCGGCATGCGCGGCAAGGCCCGCGCCAGCGCCGCTTGCATCGGCGACCCGGCGGCGCGGCGCGCGGCCAGTTCGAGTTGTGCGGTCGCGGCGTCGGGCGGCAGCACCTGCAGCAGCCGGTCGAGGGCTTGTACGGCGGCGGCCGGGTCGCCGTTCGCCAGCGCGATCCGCGCCTGCAGCAGGCGCGGGGCGCGCGCCGACGGCAGCAGCTGGCTGGCGCGGTTGGCGCTGGCCGCGGCGACCACGAACGCCCGCTGCGAAAGCGCGGTCTCGGCGCACAGGATGTAGCCGAGCGGGTCGGTGGTCTCCGGCACCAGGGTGCCGCGTGTGTGGCACTGCAGCAGCAAGCCGGGACCGTCGTGGGCGCTGCCGGCGACGCTCTTGCGGTAGAGCTCGAGCTGGCGCTCGAACACGAGCTCGTCGCCCGGGGCCAGCGCGCTGGCGTCGTCGAGCGCGGTGCGGGCCGCGGCGGTGCGGCCGCGCCGGAGCAGGAAGTCGGCCAAGGCCAGGTGCGGCGACAGTTCTGCCGGCCGCGCCTTGCGCCACGCGGACAGCAGCTTGAGGCACTCGTCGTCGTTGGCGGCGCGTTGCTCGAGCCAGCCGAGCAGCAGCGGGGCGGCGAGGGCGACGGCGTCGGGGCGGCCGAACGGCGCCGGCGCGCGCACGGCGCGGTCGAACACGTTCTGCAGGGCGGCTTCGGCGTTCTTGCTGTTGTTGCCCCGGTGCTGCGACAAGGCGTGGATCAGGACCTGGCCGAGGTCGTCGCGCGGCGCCGCCCGCTGGATCTGCCAGAGGTCGCCGCTGCACTGCTGCAGCACCGCGGTGCGGCCGAGGCGATGTGCGGCGAGGCCGGCGCAGGTCAGCAGGTCGAAGGCCGCGCTGCCGAGCGTGCCGTCGGCGAGGCGGCGCGCCACGGCGCCCTTCGGCAGCCAGCGCGCCGCGGTGGCGAGCACGGCTTCGTCGAGGCCCTGGTCGTAGAGCGCCCACGCCGCGGCGGCGCCGGCCTCCTCGACGTAGCTGTGTTCGAAGCAGCGGCGCTGGATCTCGCAGGCGGCGAGCAGGTCGTCGGTGCGTTCGGACTGCCGCAGCGCCAGCGCGAAGCCGCGGAACGCCGCCACCGGCTGGCCGCCGGCTTCCAAGCTCTGCTGGAAGAAGCCGAGCGCGTCCTGCACCTGTTGCCGCAGCCCCGGCAGCTGGGCTGCCACCGGCTGCCAGGCGGCGCTGAGGCGCGGCTCGCGGGCATAGAACCCGGCGAGGCGATCGTGGGCGTCGTCGACGGCGCGATCGCCATCGGGGCGGAACAGGAAGCGGAACAGCGCCTCGCGCGCGGCCGGGCCCGCCGCGGCCGGCAGGTCGCGGTCGATCAAGAGCCGCAGGTCCCTGAGCCGGGGCTGGTAGACCGCCTGCAGGGCTTCTCCCGCGAGTTCCAGGCCGCGGCTGTGGCCCGGGTGTTCGCTGAGGAACGCGCGCGCCGCCAGCAGCGCGCGTTCGCTGTCGCCGGCGAGCGCCAGCAGGCGCACCTTGTCGAGCTGCAGCGTCTCGTCGCCGGCGAGGCCGTCGGCGAGCAGCAGCTCGACGTCGACGAGCGCCTTGGCGGCGTTGCCGAGCTGGGTGTTGGCCGCGGCACGCAGCCGCCACAGGCGCTGGCGCAGCTGCGCGTCGGCGCCGAGCACCGGCGCCTTCTCGGCGAGTTCGAGCTTCGCCACCGCGGTCGCGTACTGGCCGTGTTGCAGCAGCCGTTCGGCTTCGTCGAGCGATTGGGTCGGCCCGGAGAAGCGCAGCGCGGCGTAGCCGACGACGGCGGCCAGCACCGCCAGCACCGTCGCGATCAGGATCTGGAGGCTCTTTTGGAGCATGCGTGGCGGAGGTTATAGCGAGCCAGCCCTGGGACCGGCACCGGCGATCAGCGGATGCCGAGCCGCCGCAGCTTGTGGAACAGCGTGCTGCGGTTGATGCCGAGCAGCCGCGCCGCCTGTTCGCGGTTGCCACCGCAGTGCAGCAGGGCCTGCTCGATGATGCGGCGCTCGGGGCCGAGCAGCGCCTCCTTGAGCGGCAGCGGCGGGCCGTCCGCCGGCGCCGGCTCGAGGCTGGCCACCGCCGCCCGCGGTGACAACGTCGCCGGCAGGTCGTGGCTGTCGATCGCCTCGTGCTGGCACAACACGACGGCGCGTTCGACCACGTTCTCGAGCTGGCGCACGTTGCCGGGCCAGGCCGCGTGCAGCAGCAGCGCCATGGCGCGGTCGGTGAAGGCGAGGTGCGGGCGGCCGTGTTCCCGCGCGAAGCGGGCCAGGAAGTGCTCGGCCAGGGCCTGGATGTCGGCGCGGCGCTGGCGCAGCGGCGGCATCTCGATGCTGACGACGTTGATGCGGTAGTAGAGGTCCTCGCGGAACTCGCCGGCGGCGACGGCCTGTTCGAGGTCCTTGTTGGTCGCCAGCACGATGCGCACGTCGACCGGGACGGTGCGGGTGTCGCCGACGCGCTCGATGACGCGGTCCTGCAGCACGCGCAGCAGCTTGACCTGGAACGCCGGCGAGCTGGTGCCGATCTCGTCGAGGAAGATGGTGCCGCCCGCCGCCGCTTCGAACTTGCCGACCTTGTCGCGCACGGCGCCGGTGAACGAGCCCTTGCTGTGGCCGAACAGCTCCGATTCGAGCAGGTTCTCGGGCAGGGCGCCGCAGTTGACCTCGATGAACGGGCCGCCGCGGCGGGCACTGAGCTGGTGCAGGGCCCGCGCCAGCAGCGTCTTGCCGGTGCCCGATTCGCCGGTGATCAGCACCGTGGTGCGGGTGTCGGCGACCGCCTTCACCGTCTTGAAGATCGCCTGCATGCGCGGATCGGTGCCGACCACGTTGTCGAGCCGCAGGCGGTCGTCGAGCGCCGAGCGCAGCGCGCTGTTCTCGCGCCGCAGGGTCGCCTTCTCCAGCGCCCGCTCGATGGCGACCAGCACCTGGTCGGAGGCGAACGGCTTGCCGAGGAAGTCGGCCGCGCCCTGGCGCATCGCCGACACCGCGTCCTGCACCGAGCCGAACGCCGACAGCAGCACCACCGCGGTCTCCGGATGGCGCGCCTGCACCTCGTGCAGCAGCTGCATGCCGCCGCCGCCCGGCAGCGCCAGGTCGGCGAGCACGAGGTCGATGGTGCCTTCGTCGATCGGCAGCAGCGCGGCGCGCACGTCGTCGACGGCCTCGGCTTCGAAACCGCGGCTGCCGAGCAGCTGCTGCAGGTCGGCGCGCGCGCGTGGGTCGGGGTCGGCGACCAGGATCTTGGTCATGTCGGGGTCCTCGGCAAGCGACGCGTCGCAGCGATGCGACGCCCCGTCCTCATCGGCAGACGGCGACGGGGAACTGCACCTCGACACCGTGCTGGGGGCCGATACTGTGCCGCCGAACGATGTTCGGCTCGTGGCGACGGCAACCGGCGGTGGCGGCGGAGCGGCTCGGCTCCGTGCTGGCCGACGTGCGCCACGCCCGCGTCGACGGCTCGCGGCTGATCACCGACGTGCTGACCGGCGGCTACCGTTCGCTGAGCCGCGGTCATGGCATCGAGATCGCCGAGGTGCGGGAGTACGTCGAAGGCGACGACCCGCGCCACGTCGATTGGAACGTCACCGCCCGCATCGGCCGGCCGTTCGTCAAGCGCTACGTCGAGGAGCGCGAACGTACGCTGGTGTTCGTGCTCGACCAGGGCTCGGCGCTGGCGTCGTCGTTCGGCGCCTGGTCGCTGCGGCAGGTGGCGGCGCGCTTCTGCGCGCTGTTCGGCCTGCTGGCGATCGGCAACCACGACCGCGTCGGCCTGGTCGCCGGCGCCGGCAGCGTGGCGCGCTTCGCCCCGCCGCGGCGCGGCGTCGCCCACGTCTACACGATCCTGCGCGACGTCGTCGCCGCAGCGGGAGGGCCGCCGGCGGGCCCGCGGCCCGACCTCGCCGCGCTCCTGGCGCACGTCGCCGCCCGTCTGCGCCGGCGCTCCGTGGTGTTCGTGTTGTCCGACTTCCTGGCGCCGCTGCCGCCGCGCGAACTGCTGGTCGCCGGCCGCCACCACGACCTCGTCGCCGTGCGGCTGACCGCCCAGGAGCTGCTGGCGCCGCCGCCGGTGCTGTTGCGGCTCCAGGACCCGGCTGGTGGGCCGGTGCGGCTGGTCGACTTCGCCGCCGCCAGGGTGCGCGAGCGCTACCTCGAACGGGTGCAGACCCAGCGCGCGGCGACGGCGGCGGCCTTGCGTCACGCCATGGTGGATCGCATCGACCTCGTGGTGCCGGCGTTGGCCGACATGGCCGCGATCACGCGGCCGGTGCTCGGGTGGTTCCGTCGCCGCGAGCTGCGGGAGCAGCGGCGATGAGGTTCCTGCTGCTCGCCGGTTGCTGCGCCACCGCCGCCGCGCAGAGCCTGGAGATCGGCTTCGAACCGCCGGCGGCCGCGCGCCAGTTCGGCGATCGTGTCGAGGTCGTGGTGACGCGGCGGTGGCCGGCCGGGGCCGAGGTCGAGGCGTTCGACGCCGCGGCGCTGGCGCCGCTCGAACTCGGCGAGGTGCGCGTCGAGCCGCTGCTGGACGGCGAACGGCTGCGCTTCGCCGCGCGCGTGCTGCGAGTCGGCGACTACGCGCCGGCGCCGGTGGTGATGCGCTGGCGCCGCGCTGGCCGCATCGAGTCGCTGGCGGCCGCGGTGCCGCCGTTCGTGGTGGGCTCGCTGCTGCCGTCGCCACCCGGCGGCATCGAGTGGCTGCCGCCGCTGCCGCCGCCGTCGCCGTTGGTGCGTTTGCTGCCTGCCGCGCTGGTGGGCGCCGCCGCGCTGTCTGGTCTCTGCTGGTGGTGGCGACGGCGGCGCCTGGCGCCGCTGCCGTCCCCGTTCGCCGGCGCCGCCGGCAAAGGCGCGCTCGAGGCGCTGTTGGCGTTGCCGCTGCCGGCGCCCGGGCAGGCCACCGAACCGTACTGTCTCGCCGTGAAGCGCATCCTGCGCCAGCACCTCGCCGCGCGCTTCCACGTGCCGGCGGTCGTGCGCACGAGCGAGGAGCTGGTGGCGGCGGTGCCGGTCGCGCGCGACGCGCTGCGCGCGGCGCTGCACGACGTCGATCTGGTGTTGTTCGCCGCCGCTCGCGGCGACGCGACGTGCGTCGAGGTGCGGGACCACGCCACGGCCTTCGTGAGGTCGGCGTCGTGATGGCGGCGACCCAGGTCGGCTTCGTGCTGCTGGCCCCGGGTTGGCTGGTCGCCGGGGTCGTCGCCAGCGGGCTCACCGCAGCGGCCTGGTGGGGGCGCCGTCGCCAGCGCGGCGCCGTGCCGTTCGCCGGGGCCGCTTTCGTCCTCGGCGACGCAGGCCTCGCTGCGAGCTGCCGGCAGCGGCTCTCGCTGCTGCCGGCGCTGCTGACGCTGCTGGCGTGGTGGTCGTGGAGCCTCGCCTTGGCGCGGCCGGTGTTCGTCACCACGGCGCCGCCGACGCCGCCCGGCCGCGACGTGCTGCTCTGCCTCGACCGCAGTTCGTCGATGCTGGCGACCGACCTGGCCAGAGGCCGCACGCGGCTCGACGTCGGCAAGCAGCTCGCCGCCGAGTTCGCCGCCGGGCGCCCGCACGATCGGATCGGCTGCGTCGAGTTCGCGCGCCACGCCGACCTGCGCTGTCCGCCGACGCTCGATCACACCACGCTCGGCGAACTGCTGCAGGCGGTGCAGCCGGTGGCCAAGGACGGTCCCGAGGACGCCACCGCGATCGGCGGTGCGGTGGCCTTCGCGGCCGCGCTGCTGCGCCGTTCGTCGGCGGCCGGGCGCGTCGTCGTGCTGATGACGGACGGGGACGAGAACGTCGCCGTCGCCGGGCTGCCGCGCGAGATCGCGCCGGCGGCGGCGGCGCAGCTGTGCCGTTCGCTCGGCGTGCGCGTGCACACCATCGTGCTCGGCCGTCAGCAGACCCGGGCCGACGGCAGCGCGGCGGCGCTCGATACGCGCGCGGTGCGGGAGCTCGCCGCGGACACCGGCGGCCGCTTCTTCACCGCCGGCGACGCCGCGGCGCTGCGCAGCGTCTATGCCGCCATCGACGCGCTCGAAGGCGCCGAGTTTGCGGTCGCCGAGGTGCGTCGCGCCGAGTGGTATGCGGCGCCGGCGGGGCTCGGGCTCCTGCTGTTGTTGCTGGCGGGCCTGCTGCGGCGCTCGGCGCTGGCGGTGCTGCCGTGATCGCGTTCTGGCTGTTGGTGCCGCCGTGGTGGCCGCTGCTGCTCGCGCTGCCGGCGGCGCTGGGGCTCGGCGCCTTGTTGGCCGCGCGTTCGCGCCGGCGGGCGGCGGCGGCCTTGGGCCCCAGGGAGGCGGCGCTGCTCGGCGCCCGTCGCAGCACGATGGCCCGCGACCTGCTCGCGCTCGCCGCCGCCGCCGCCGCCACGCTGGCGCTGCTGCGGCCGGTGGCGCTCGGCGCCGAACAGCAGGTCGCCGCCGACGTCGTGTTGTGCCTCGACGTGTCGCGCTCGATGCTGGCCCGCGACAGCGCGCCCTCGCGCTTCGCCGCCGCCCAGCAGCAGATCACGGCGCTGGCCGAACGGGCGCCCGGCGCGCGCTTCGCGCTGCTCGCGTTCGGCGGCCGCGCCGAGCTGGTGGCGCCGTTGTGCCGCGATGGCGCGGCCATCACGGCCCTGGCCTCGGCGCTGGCGCCGGGCAGCCGCGGCGGGGTCGGCACCCGTCTCGACGTCGCCATCACGCTGGCGGTTGAGGTGCTGCAGCGTGGGCAGGCAGTCGGCGGCGCCATCGTGCTGCTCAGCGACGGCGAGGACTTCGGCGCCGACGCGACCAACGCGGCGCGAGCGGCGCGCGCCGCCGGCGTGCGGGTGCACTGCCTCGCCTTCGGCAGCGCTACCGGCAGCAAGATCGTCGTCGACGACGGCGGCGGCGAGACGTTCTTGCGCGACGCGCGCGGCGACGAAGTGCTGACGCGGCCCGATCGTGCCGGCCTCGCCGCCGTCGCTGCGGCCGGCGGCGGCAGCTTCGCCGTGGCGGTGCAAGGCGACGAGCTCGCCGGTGCCTACGCGCGCGACATGGTGGCGTTCGCGACCGCCGCCGCGGTCGCCAGCGGTCGTCTGTCCCCGGTGCCGTGCCAGGGCTGGTTCTTGCTCGCCGCGGCGGCCTTCTGGATGCTGCGCAGCATGCTGCCGGAGCGCTGCCGATGAAGGCCCTCGCCGCCGCCTGCCTCGTGGTGTTGTGCACGGCGAAACCGGCGCCGGACTTCGCCGAGGCGCTGCGGGCCTACGCCGACGGCCGCTACGACGCCGCCTGGTCCGGGTTCGCCGCGCTGCTCGAAGGCGCCGGCGAACACGCCAGCCGCGAACTGCGGATCGATGCCGCCCTGGCCGCCTTGCGCCTCGGCCGCACCGCCGACGCCGACGCGGCGCTCTTGCCGCTGCTGGCTGCCGACCCTTCGCCGGAGCTCGCGTTCGTCGCCGGGCTCGCCGCGCTGCAGCGCGCCGAACGGGCGGCGGCGGCGGCGGCGCTGGCCGACGCCGAGCCATTGGCTTGGACCACGGCCCAGAGCGGCGCCGCCGACAGCGTGCGCTGGTTCGCCACGGCCGACACGCGCCGCGGCGGTTGGCCCATGGCGCTGCGCAACGCCGAACGCGCCGCGCGCCGGCTCGCCGAGTTCGCCACGCAGCGGGACCAGCACCAGCAGCGGCGGGAAGCGGCGCCCGAGCCACCACCGCCGCCGCCCGCCGGCCGCGGCGACGAGGCGACGCCGGCGGTGCCGGAGCTGCCGGGCTCGGCGCTCGGCGAAGCCGACCTGCAGCGCCTGCTGCGCCTGCTGCAGCAGCGTGAGGTGCAGAAGCAGCAGCAGCGGCAGGCATCGCGGCGCGCCGAGGCGGTGCCCGGGGAGCAGGACTGGTGAGGCCGGCCGGTCTCGTCGGGTTGTGGTTCGCCGCCGCGCTCGCCGCGCAGGCGCCGGCGCGCGTGCGGGTCGAGCAGAGCGTGGCTCCGGCCCCCGCCTGGCAACAAGAGCCGCTGCTGGTGACGGTGCGCGTCGGCATCGACCGCGCCTGGTTCGCCGAGCACGGCGCGCCGCTGCTGCTGCAGCCGCTCGACCTGCCGTTCGTGATGTCGCTGCCGTGGCTCGGCGAGCCCGCCTTGTCGGCGACGGTCGAGGTGCCGGCGAAGGGGCGCACGACGGCCGTCGACGGCCGCGTCGTCACGCTGGAGGTCGAGAACGACTCCGGCGATGGTTGGGCCTGGCATCGGCTGCGGGCGCGGCTCACGCCGCCGGCAGCGGGCCCGCTGCGGTTGGCGCCGGCGAACGTGCGCTACGGCTTCGCCGAGCGCTTCGAGACGGACCTGCTGAACGGCCGCCACGCGGTCGACCACCAGGAAGCACAGGTGGCCTCGGCCGCGGTCGAGGTGGTGGTGCGCCCCCTGCCGTCGCCGGCTCCCGCGGGCTTCTTCGGCGCCGTCGGCGAGTTCTCGCTGGTTGCCACGGTGGCCACGGCCACCATCGCCGTCGGCGGCAGCGTGGCCTGTACGCTGACGCTGGCCGGGGACGGCAACCTGGCGGCACCCGGGGCACCTCCGTGGCCGGAGCTGCCGGGCTTCGTGGTGCAGGGGCTGGTCGAGCGCCGCCGGCCCGGCGCGCGCGAGTTCGTATTCGATCTGCTCGCGCTGCGTGAGGGCAGCGAGGCCGTGCCACCGCTGTCGTGTGTGGTGTTCTCGCCACGAGCCGGCAGCTACGTGACGCTGGTGTCGCGCGCGGTGCCGCTGCGGGTGGTCGCGAACCGCGAGCCAGCGGCGCTGCCGGCGCGCGTGCGCGAGCTGATCGCGGCGGAGCAGGAACGGCTGGCGACGCGGCCGTGGTGGCACTTCGGGCTGCCGGGGCTCGGCCTCGTGGGCATCGTCGGGTGGCGAATCGGGCGTCGGCGCCTGGCGCGACGGCGCGACCTCGCGGCCGCCGGCGAGGCCGTGCGCCTCGCCATCACCACGGCACCGACCGACGCTGCCGCCGCGTTCGCTCGCTTGTGCGAGCTGGCGCTGCCGGGAGTGGCCGCCGACGCGGCCGCGCTGCGCTCCGGCCTGCAGCGGCGCGGCGCCGACGCGGCGCTGGTCGAGAACGTGTTGGCGCTGCAGGCGCAGTTGTCGGCGGTGCGCTACGGCGGTCCGTTGCCGGCGGTCGCAGGTGTGGTGGCGACGCTGCAGCAGTTCGTGGCGTTCTGCGCGCGGCGCGCGTGAGGGCGAAGGCGTGAGTGCGAGGAGAGGGACTCGAACCCTCACGGCCGTTGCCGGCCCGCGGCTTTTAAGGCCGCTGCGTCTGCCGTTCCGCCACCCTCGCGAAGCCGGTGGTGGCCACCGGCGGGCAGGGTAGCAGGCGGCGGGGGGCGGACAACGCGCTGGCTCCAGTTCGCTGCGCGCGGCGGCCCCTGCAGCCGTCGCGCTTCGCCGAGCACCCCAACCGGCAAAGGCGCAGCGAGAGGGATTGGAGGTCCCGCCCAGAATCGAACTGGGGTAAACGGATTTGCAATCCGTTGCCTAACCACTCGGCTACGGGACCGTGAGGGCCGGACAAAGTAGCGACCCGAACGACCGGTGCAAGAGGGTTGCCGACATCACGGCAGATGGCGCGAGCGATCGGGGCGTGGGCGCCGTATGCTGCCCGGCCGGTTCTGTCGAACCGACGTCGTGAACCCGCCCGTGAAGACCAAGAAGAAGATCCACTTCGAGTTCGACCAGGACCTCGTGCGCGAGCCGTTGCTCTACAAGATCAACCGTTCGTTCGACGTCGTCGTCAACATCCGCGGCGCGTCGGTGTCGGACCAGGGGGGCTTCATCGCGCTCGAACTGGAAGGTGAGGACGCCGAGGTCGAGCGTGTGCTGGACTACCTGCGCGGCCAGGGCGTTCGCCTCGGCGAAGGCCTCGGAGGCGCGGAGCGATGACGGGGCTGGCGGCCTGGTCTTGGGCCGCGGCGCTGGTCTGCGTCGGCGCCCTCGGTGGCGGCGACGCCTGCACCCTGCCGAACGACCTGCTCGCCCGCGGCAAGCACGGCGTCGTGGTCACCGCCGAGCCACACGCGACCCGCGTCGGCCTCGACATCCTCGCCGCCGGCGGCAACGCGGTCGACGCCGCGGTCGGCATCGCCTTGACCCTGGCGGTCACGCATCCCCAGGCCGGCAACCTCGGCGGTGGCGGCTTCCTGCTGCTGCGCTTCGCCGATGGCACCACGACCGCCATCGACTTCCGCGAACGGGCGCCGCGCGCGGCTGCGGCGGACATGTACTTGCGCGCCGACGGCAGCTTCGACGCCGACAAGGCCCAGTACGGACCGAGCGCCGCCGGCGTGCCCGGCAGCCCGGCGGGCTTGCTGTTCGCGCTGCAGAAGTACGGCACCCGGAGCCTGCCGGCGCTGGCGCGGCCGGCGATCCAGCTCGCGCGCGAGGGCATCGTCGTCGACCAGTTCCTGGCCGCGGACCTCGAGGCCGAGAAGGAGCACCTGCGTCGCTTCCCGGCGACCCGCGCCATCTTCTTCCGCGGCGACGAGCCGCTGCAGCAGGGCGACCTGCTCGTGCAGACGGACCTCGCCGAGACGCTCGAACGCTTCGCCGAGAGGGGGCTCGCCGGGTTCTACGGCGGTCGCACGGCCGAGCTGATCGTGCAGGCGATGCAGCAGGGCGGCGGTCTCGTCAGCGCCGGCGACCTCGCCGACTATGCACCGGTCGAGCGCGCGCCGCTGCGCGGCAGCTACCGCGGCCGCGAGGTGATCAGCATGCCGCCGCCGTCGTCGGGCGGCGTGGCGCTGCTGCAGATGCTCAACCTGCTCGAGCCGCACGACCTCGCCGGGCTCGGCTTCGGCGGCAGCGAGTACCTGCATCTGCTGACCGAGGTGATGCGGCGCGCCTACGCCGATCGTGCGCGGTGGCTCGGCGACCCCGACCACTACGCCGTGCCGGTCGCAGGGCTCGTCAGCAAGGAGTACGCGGCGCAGCTGCAGCGCAGCATCGACCGCAGCAAGATGAGCAAGGTCGCCCCGGGCCTGCCGCCGGGCGGCAAGGAGAGCGACGACACCACCCACTTCTCGGTGGTCGACAAGGACGGCACCGCCGTCGCCTGCACGACGACGATCAACAACACCTTCGGTTGTGCCGCGGTGGTGGCGGGGGCCGGCTTCCTGCTCAACGACGAGATGGACGACTTCTCGGCCAAGCCGGGGGAGCCGAACCAGTTCGGCCTCGTCGGCGGCAAGGCCAACAGCATCGCGCCGCAGAAGCGCATGCTGTCGTCGATGACGCCGACCATCGTGCTCGAAGGTGGCCAGCTGCGCTACGTGCTCGGCGCGCCGGGCGGCGGCCGCATCATCACCGCCGTCCTGCAGGTGCTGCTCGACGTCGTCGACCACGGCATGGACCTCGAGAGCGCCGTGCGCGCGCCGCGCGTCCATCACCAGTGGTCGCCCGAACGCCTGCGCTGGGAGGAGTTCGCGCTGGCGCCCGACGTGCGGGCGGCGCTGGCCGCCAAGGGGCACCAGTTCGACCAGAAGCCGCACGGCGTCGGTCGTGTGTTCGCCATCGAGGTGGCGGCCGACGGCACGCGCATCGGCGTTTGCGACCATCGCAGCGGCGGCAGCGCGGCGGCCTATTGACCCACGGTTCCCGTATGCACCCCATCCGCATCAGCCCGTCGTTGCTCGCCGCCGACTTCGCCCACCTCGCCGACGAGGTGCGGTCGGTCGAACAGGCCGGCGCCGACTGGCTGCACCTCGACGTCATGGACGGTCACTTCGTGCCGAACCTGACCTTCGGACCGTTCGTCACCGCGGCGATCAAGAAGTGCGCGACGCGGCCACTCGACGTGCACCTGATGATCACCGACCCGTGGCGCTACGCCGACGCGTTCCTCGACGCCGGCGCCGACCTGCTGACGTTCCACGTCGAGGTCGAGCAGAACGGCGACGTCGGCGCGCTGCTGCGGCACATCCGCGGCCGCGGTCGGCTGGCGGGCTTGTCGGTGCAGCCGGACACGCCGGCGGATCGCCTGGCGCCGTTCCTGCGCGAGCTCGACCTGGTGTTGATCATGAGCGTGTTCGCCGGCTTCGGCGGGCAGAAGTTCATGCCCGAGGTGTTGCCGAAGGTCGCGCGCCTGCGTGAGCTCGGCTTCACCGGCGAGGTGTCGATGGACGGCGGCATCGGCCCGGCCACGATCGGCGACGCTGCGCGCGCCGGCAGCAACGCCTTCGTCGCCGGCACCGCGGTGTTCGGCGCGCCGGACCGCGCCAGCCGCATCCGCGACTTGCGCGAGGCGGCGTTGGCCGCGCGTGGTGCCGCGGGCTGACGCGCACTGGCGTCCGACCCGCGTTCGGCTATCGTGCGCCCTCTTCCCCTTCCGCGAACCACTCAGGAACGAACGACATGGCTTGGACCCGCTTCGGCAAGAAGAAGGACATGCCCGGTGGCCTCTGGATCAAGTGCGAGTCCTGCGGCGCCATGCTGTTCCGCAAGGAATTCGAGCAGAAGAAGCGCGTCTGCGGCACCTGCGGCTACCACTTCACCTTGCCGGCGCGCGAGCGCATCGAGATGACCGCGGACGCCGGCAGCTTCGAGGAGCTGTGGCCGGACCTGGTCGCCCAGGACGTGCTCGGCTTCAACGACCGTGTGCCGTACGGCGAGAAGCTGACGCAGACCAAGGCCAAGACCGGCGAGGCGGACGCCATCGTCGTCGGCACCGCCGCGGTCAAGGGGGTGCCGTGCGCGCTCGGCGTGATGAACTTCCAGTTCCTCGGCGGCTCGATGGGCATGGTGGTCGGCGAGAAGATCGCGCTGCTCTGTGAGCTGGCGGCGAAGCGGCGGTTGCCGGTCGTGCTGTTCGCCTGCTCGGGCGGCGCCCGCATGCACGAAGGCGCGGTGTCGCTGATGCAGATGGCGAAGACCTGCGGCGCGCTGCAGCAGCTCAACCGCGCCGGCTGCGTGTCGATCTCGGTGATGACGCACCCGACCACGGGCGGCGTCACCGCTTCGTTCGCCTCGGTGTGCGACCTGCTGCTGGCCGAGCCCGGTGCGTTGATCGGCTTCGCCGGACCGCGCGTGATCGCGACGACGATCAAGAAGGAGCTGCCGAAGGGCTTCCAGCGTTCGGAGTTCCTGCTCGAGAAGGGCCAGATCGATCGCATCGTCGGGCGCAGCGCGATGCGCGACGAGCTCGGCCGGCTGCTCGCCTACGCCACGGGCCGCGACGCCGTGGCGGCGTTCAAGCCGCTGCCGGTGGCCGCCGACGACGAGGCTGCGGTCGCCGCCGCCGCCGCCGCTGCCGCCGCCGCTGCGGCGACGGCCGAGAAGCCGCGCAAGAAGGGCAAGGTCAAGTCCTGACCCGCGAATGCCGCCGCTGAAGCCCACTCGCCCGGTGCCGCGCGGCAGCAGCGCCGGTTTCTTCGCCGGCCGCTACAAGACCGAGTTCGAGGACTTCGTCGTCGAAGAGGTGCCGGCCTACGAGCCGAGTGGCCAGGGCGAGCACACCTGGTTGTGGGTCGAGAAGCGTGGCCTGTCGACGCTCGACCTGGTGCACGAGCTGGCTGCTGCGCTCGATCGTGATGAGCGCCACTTCGGCGTCGCCGGTCTCAAGGACGCGCGCGCCATCAGCCGGCAGTGGCTCAGCATCGACAACGTCGATCCGGCGCGCTGCGCCGGGCTCGCCGGCGAGCGCTTCCGCGTGCTGCGCGCGACGCGGCACGGCAACAAGCTGCGGCTCGGCCACCTGCGCGGCAACCGCTTCGACATCGTGCTGCGCGGTGCGGCGCCGGGCGACCTCACGATCGCCGAGCAGGTGCTCGACGACTGCAGCCGACGCGGGGTGCCGAACTACTTCGGCGAGCAGCGCTTCGGCAAGCGTGGCGCCAACCTGCAGAAGGGCCTCGACGTGCTGCACGGCGATCCGCGGCAGGCTGCCCGGCGCATGCCGCGGCGCGTGTTCGGGTTGGTGCTGTCGGCGGTGCAGAGCGAGGTGTTCAACCGCGTCGTGATGGCGCGCCGCGACACGCTCGACCGGCTGCTGCCGGGGGACCTCGCCTTCCTGCACAAGAACGGCGCCGTGTTCCCGGTCGTCGACGTCGACAAGGAGATGGCCCGCGTCGAGCGCTTCGAGTTGTCGCCGTCGGGGCCGATGCCCGGGCCCGACATGCTGCAGCCGAGCGGCGAGGTGCTGCAGCTCGAGCAGCAGGCGCTGCGTGAACTCTCTCTCACCGGCGAGGAGTTCCGCGACCTGCCGTTCCGCGTCGCGCGCGGCGAGCGGCGGCCGCTGCGCGTGCCGGTGGGCGAGGCCAAGGCGAGCCTCGTCGAGGGTGGGTTGCGGGTCGGCTTCACGCTGCCGAAGGGCGCCTACGCCACGGCGGTGCTGCGCGAGATGCTGGCCGAAGCGATCTGGTTCCGCGACGAGCAGGAGTAGCGGCCACGCGCCGGCGCTTGCCGGGCAGGTCAGCCGCTGAGGTGGTCGACGAGGCCGGAGCCGCGCTGCGGCCAGTGCGACAGGCACGGCAGCAGCAGCGCCCGGTCGGCGAGCAGGGCGGCGCGGCGGCGCGCCCGGGTGATGCCGGTGTAGACCAACGTCGCCTGCCACAGCGGGCTCGGGCCCTCGGGCATCACCAGCAGCACCTCGTCGAACTCGCTGCCCTGCGCCTTGTGCACGGTCATCGCCCA
>JAEUHT010000109.1 GCA_016793265.1 Planctomycetota bacterium | reverse complement strand
TCCATCGGCACGGCGTCGGCGAGCCACGATGCGGCGTGGCAGGCATGGCAGAAGGTGAAGCGGAACAGCGTGTCGTGTGGGGTCAATCGGGCTCCCTCCAGGTCCAGTGGAAGGCGGGCGGCGCATTCGGACGCCGATCGGCCGGAATCCGCGCCGCGCGCGGCGGCGCTTGCTTCGCCCCCGGCCTTGCGGCACCGTTCCCGCCATGCCCCTTCCGGTGCCCAAGACCTACAAGCTCTTCGTCGGCGGCAAGTTCCCGCGCAGCGAGTCCGGCCGCGTCTATCAGCCGGCCGGCAACCCGGCGATCAATGTCGCCCGCGGCAGCCGGAAGGACCTGCGCGACGCGGTACCGGCGGCGCGCGGCGGGCTCGCCGCGTGGAGCGGCAGCTCGGGCTACCTGCGTGGCCAGATCCTCTACCGCCTCGCCGAGATGCTCGAATCGCGGCGCGAGGCGATGGTCGGCGAACTGCGCCTCGGTGGCGCCACCGCGGCGGCGGCCGAGAAGGAACTCGAACTCGCCGTCGCGCTGACGGTGTGGTACGCGGGCTTGTGCGACAAGCTGCAGAGCCTGCTCGGCAGCCAGAACGAAGTGCAGGGGCCGTTCTTCAACTTCTCGACCGTCGAGCCCACCGGTGTGATCGGTGTGTTGGCGCCGTCGGCACCGGCGCTGGTCGGCACCCTGGCGCTGGCGCTGCCGCTGCTGGCGGCCGGCAACAGCACGATCGTGCTGGTCAGCGAACCGGCGCCGTTCGCGGGCCTGGCCCTCGGCGAGGTGTGTGCGTCGAGCGACGTGCCGGCCGGGGCCATCAACCTGCTCAGCGGGATGCGGGCCGAGTTGGCGCCGCAGTTCGCCGCCCACCGCGACCTCGATGGGCTCCTGATCGCGGGCAAGCCCGAGGCGGCGTTGACCCAGGCGGCGGCCGACAACTGCAAGCGCGTGCGCTACTGCGACCTGCCGCCGGCGTCCTGGCAGAAAGCCCCGGCCATACGCTCGCTCGCGTTCGTCGAACCGTTCGTCGAGGTCAAGACGCTCTGGCACCCGGTTGCGCCCTGAGCTCGCACCAGCACCGAACGTCTCGCTCGCCGAGGGAAGAAGAACCCATGCAACATCATCCTGCCCGCTTGATCGCCAAGAAGCGCGATGGCGGCACCCTGTCCCGCGCCGAGATCCAGGACCTCGTCGGTGGCGTCGTCGACGGTTCGCTCGGGGATGCCCAGCTCGGCGCCTTCCTGATGGCGGTCTGCTGCAACGGCATGACGCCGGAGGAGACCGCGGCGCTGACGTTGGCGATGCGCGACTCCGGTCGTCGCCTGCGTCACGACCAGCTCGCGCGGCCGAAGGTCGACAAGCACTCGACTGGCGGCGTCGGCGACAAGGTCAGCCTGTTGCTGGCGCCGCTGGTGGCGGCGGCCGGCGTCGCGGTGCCGATGCTGAGCGGGCGTGGCCTCGGCCACACCGGCGGCACCATCGACAAGCTGGCGGCGTTGCCGGGGTATCGCACCGACCTGGCGCTCGACCAGGCCGGTCACGTGCTCGAACAGTGTGGCTACGTGATGATCGCGCCGAGCGTCGAGATCGCGCCGGCCGACCGCCGCATGTATGCGACGCGCGACATCAGCGGCACCGTCGAGAGCATCCCGCTGATCACGAGTTCGATCCTCGCCAAGAAGCTCGCCGAGGGCATCGACGGCCTGGTGATGGACGTGAAGTGTGGCCGTGCCGCGTTCATGACGCGCGAAGAGGACGCCATCAGCCTGATGGAGAGCCTCTGCGCCACCGGCAGCGCGGCCGGCTTGCGCATGGCGGCGCTGTTGACCGACATGGACCATCCGCTCGGCCTGGCGCTCGGCAATTCGCTGGAGGTCGCCGAGGTCATCCAGGCGCTCGACGGCGACTGCCCTGACGACCTGCGCGAGATCACGCTCGCGCTAGGTGTCGAGATGCTGCTGCTCGGCCGTGTGGCCGGAGACGAGGCGACGGCGCGGGCGACCCTGCAGAGGCTGTGGGACGACGGCGTCGTGCGGCAGGTGTTCCGCCACAACCTCGAGCTGCAGGGTGGTGACCCGCGCGTGCTCGATGATCTCTCGCTGCTCGGCCGCGCGCCGCACGTGGTGGCGGTGGAGGCCCAGCACGCGGGTTTCGTCGGCGATGTCGATCCGCTCGCGCTCGGCCAGCTCGTGGTCGACCTCGGCGGCGGCCGGCGACAGCCCGCGGACGTCATCGACCCGCAGGTCGGCATCGTGCTGAAGAAGACGCTCGGCGCCGAGGTCGCGACCGGCGACGTGCTGGCGTTCGTGCATGCGCGCACGCGCGAGGCCGCGCTGGGCGCGGTCGAACGGGTGCAACGCGCGATGCCGGTCGGGGCGGAGCGCCGGCGGCGGGCGGCGCTGGTCAAGCGCCGGCTCGCCGGGCCTCACCAGTAGCGCTGCATGCCGGCCGGCGGCACGTACGGCCGCGTCGGTTCGAAGTGCCGCCACAGCAGTGCCGACACCTCACGCAGCAGCACGAAGCCCTCGTTGTCGCGGCCCCAGGAGGTGTCGCGCTGCTGGTTCGTGATCACCGCGAACACGTAGGCGCCGTGCGGGGCGTCGACGAGCACCACCTCGCTGCGCGAACGGTCGACCGCGCCTTGCTTGCTGAGCGTGTGCACGTCCGGCGGGATCATCGCCAGCGCCTCGGCGTCCCAGTAGATGCGGGCGAGGCAGCGCTGCAGTTCTTCGTCCGCCGCCGGCGAGACCAGCGCGCCGTCGTGCGCCCGCCGCAGCAGGGTGGCGATCTCGCGCGGCGTCGTCTGGCCCCAGCCGAAGCGCGCGCGCGCCGCTTCGCGGCCCGGGGTGCGGGAGTTGACGCGGGTGTGCACGAAGCCGTTGGCGCCGAGCCAGTCGTTGATCGCCGTGCCGGTGCCGGCGAGCTCCTGGCACCACAACGCCGCGGTGTTGTCGCTGGTCGTGATCATCAGCATCGCGACCTTGGCCAGGGCCACCTGCCTGCCGTCGGCGAAGGCGCCGAGCAGATCCTCCCCCGCGTACTCGCGCGCCGTCGTGTAGGTGAGCTGCTGGTGGTAGTCCAGTTCGCCACGTTCGACCTTCGCCAACAAGGCGGCGAGGATCGGCAGCTTGATCAGGCTCGCGGTGGGCAAGGGCTCGTCGGCGGCGAGGCCGAGCTGCTCGCCGGTGCTCAGGTCCTGCACGAAGATGCCGACGTCGCCGTGGAACGTCGCGGCGAGCGCCTGCAGCGGCAGATCGAGGTTCGTCAGCGGGGCGCGGTGGGGTGCTGGTGGCGCCGTGCGACAGGCGGCAGGCAGCAACGACAGCGTGAGCAGCAGCGACGGCAGCGAAGGGGACCAGGGACGGCGGTTCATCGCGGCAGGGCGCCGGTGGCGCGGATGGCGTCGAGCAGGCCTGGCAGCACCGCTTGCTGCGCTTCGGCGCGCCAGTGCGTATCGGTTGCGTAGTAGACGAGTTCGCCCCGCTGGGCGGCGGCGTCGAGCGGGCCCGTGGCCGACCAGAACGGCACCCCGAGCGTGGCCGCCAACGCCTGCAAGGCCGCTTCCTGGGCGTGGCGATGCTGCAGCAGATCGGCGAGGAACTGCGGCGGCGTCTCGGCCATCGGCAGGCCCACCAGCGTCGACGTCAAGGCCGCGGCGTGCAGCCGTTCCGCCGCGGGGCGCACGTACGGCAGGTAGACCTCCTCCTTGCTCGGCAGGTAGACGAGCAGGAGCTGCGCACCGGCGGCGGCGACCTCGTCCTTGGCCTTCTGCAGGACCTCGGTGACGCCGCTCCAGCCCGGGTTCTGCAGCAGCATCGCCGGCGGCATTCCCATCAGCCGCAGCGTATTGGGGTGGAACCACAACTTCGTGGCCGGCGCCGCGGCGAGTTCGAACGGCGGCAGCGGCGTGGCGGTGCGCGGCGGGCCGGCGGTGAACCACGACGCGATCAGGCTCGGCAGGATCAGGCGCGGCGCGCGGTTGTTGGCGAACAGTTCGCCGAGCGTCTTGATGCCGAGGCCGTGGTGGTAACGCACCCAGAACGCGTCGGGCACGTCGTTGCCGGCGAAGAAGAACCAGACCACCAGCTTCGGCAACGCCGGCAGCCCACGCTGCCGCAGCAGGAAGAGCTCGTGGTCGGGGCCGATGCCGGAGACGGCGAGGTTGCGGCAGCGAACGCCGAGTTCGTGTTCGAGGCCGACCTGCAGCCCCGGCGGCTGCTGCTGCGCCGCGAACACCGTGAACGAATCGCCGACCAGCACGAGGTCTGCGCTGGCATGGTCGGCCCGGTTCGGCAGGCCATCCCGGTCGGCGGGCACCACGAGCCGCGGCACCGTGCTGCGGTCGATCTCGGCGTCGGCCGGCGCGGCGCTGCCGAAGTCGATGATGTCGTGCGGCGGTGGGCCGTCGAATGGCTCGACCCCGTATGGCAGCGGCAGCTCGTCGCAGGCGATCTGGTCGAGCAGCCCGGGGCGGAAGAACTCGACGCCGTTCGGCGGGAACCGCTGCCGGAAGCTCGCCGGCAGCAGGCCGGGCGCCAGGTGCAGCAGCAGCTCGGTGCAACCGAGCGCGAACAGCATGCTGACGCCGAGCGCCAGCACACGGAGCTGGCGCGCGCGGCGCGCAGAACGAACGGGTCTCGGGCTCGCGGTCATCGGCGAGCGCCGAGACTAGCGGCGCGTCTTGGCCTTCGCCCGCTTCGGCGCGGGCTTCTTGGCCGCCGGCTTGGTCCTGGGCTTGGCCGCCTTCTTGGCCTGCGGCTTCAGGACCGCCTTCTTGGCGACCGCCTTCTTGGCGGCCGCGCTCTTCGCCAGCGGCTTCGTCGCCCGCTTCGCTACGGCCTTGCCAATCGGCTTCTTGGCGACCGGCTTCTTGGCGACCGGCTGCTTCGCCTTCGCCTTCGCCTTCGCCACCACCTTCGGCGCGGGCTTGCCGGGCTTCTTGGTCGCCGGCTTCACCTTGTCCACCGACTTCGCCTTCGGCGCTGCCTTCGCCGGGCCGAGCAGCTTGCACAGCACGGTCTGCAGGATGCCGCCGTTGCGGTAGTAGTCGACCTCGACCGGCGTGTCGATGCGGCACAACACCACGAACGTCGTCACCTTGCCCGTCTCGGGGTTGGTCGCGGTGACCGTCAGTTGCTGGCGCGGCGCCACACGATCGTCGACGGCGACGTCGAACAGCTCGTTGCCGGTGAGGCCGAGCGACTCGCGGGTCTCGCCGTCGCGGAACTGCAGCGGCAGCACGCCCATGCCGACCAGGTTGCTGCGGTGGATGCGTTCGTAGCTCTCGGCGAGCACGAACTTGACGCCGAGCAGGAAGGTGCCCTTCGCCGCCCAGTCGCGTGAACTGCCGGTGCCGTACTCCTTGCCGGCGAGCACGCACAGCGGCACGCCGTCTTGCTGGTAGCGCATCGACGCGTCGTAGATCGCCATCACCTCGCCGCTCGGCAGGTGCTTGGTCATGCCGCCTTCCTGCGCGACCAGGAAGTTGCGCAGGCGGATGTTGGCGAAGGTGCCGCGCGTCATCACGCGGTCGTTGCCGCGCCGCGCGCCGTACTGGTTGAAGTCGGCCGGCGCGACGCCGTTCTCGACCAGGTAGCGGCCCGCGGGGCTGTCCGGCTTGATGTTGCCGGCCGGCGAGATGTGGTCGGTGGTCACCGAGTCGCCGAGTACGGCGAGCGCGCGGGCGCCGAACACCGGCTGGATCGTCGCCACCGTGCGGTCCATCGTGGTGAAGAACGGCGGCTCCTGGATGTAGGTGCTCTGCGGGGTGAAGCGGAACAGGTCGCTCTTCTTGGCGGTGATCTTGCGCCACGGCGCCGGGCCCTGGTCGACCTTGCCGTACTGGGTGAGGAACGCCGCCGGCGACATGCTCTGGGCGATGGCGTCGAGGATCTCCTGCTGTGTCGGCCAGATCTCGCGCAGGAACACCGGCTGGCCGTCGCTGCCGACGCCGAGCGGGTCCTTGTCGAGGTCGAGGTCGACGGTGCCGGCGAGCGCGTAGGCGACCACCAGCGGCGGCGAGGCGAGGTAGTTGGCCTTGACGTCGGGGTTGACGCGGCCTTCGAAGTTGCGGTTGCCGGACAGCACCGCGGCGGCGACGAGGTTCTGCTGCTTGATCGCCGCCGACACCGGCAGCGGCAGCGGCCCGCTGTTGCCGATGCAGGTCGTGCAGCCGTAGCCGACGACGTGGAAGCCGATCTGCTCGAGCGCCGACAGCAGGCCGGCCTTCTGCAGGTAGTCGGTGACGACGCGCGAGCCGGGCGCCAGCGAGGTCTTGACCCAGGGCTTGCGGGTGAGGCCGCGCGCGGCCGCCTTCTTGGCCAACAGCCCGGCGCCGAGCATCACCGACGGGTTCGACGTGTTGGTGCAGGAGGTGATCGCGGCGATCACCACCGCGCCGTGGCCGATGCTCGCGCCGCTGCCGTCCTCGACCGTCGCGGTGGCGGCGCGCTGGACTGCGCCGAGGCCGAAGCCGCGGTCCTTGACGTTCTTGCCGAGCGCGTCGCGGAACGCCGGGCG
>JAEUHT010000079.1 GCA_016793265.1 Planctomycetota bacterium | reverse complement strand
GAGCGCGCCCTGCAGCGCCGCGAAGTGGTCCTTGCCGACCCCCGGCGATTCCAGGCAGACGACGTTCCAGTCGCGGCCGGCGGCGAAGCGGGCGAGGTCGTGCGCGGTCCAGCCCGGCTGCCTGGTGCCGGGCGCCGTCGGCCGCGGCGCCACGAGGTCGTAGGCCGGCGTCGCCGAGACGAACACCACCAACGGCCGCGGGGTGTCGCCGGCGACGAGCCGCAGCACACACTGCATGCCGTCGCCGCCCGCGCCGGGCAGACGCGTGGTGATGTCCCCCTGCATGCCGCTGAGCACCGGCCGCCCGGCGGCGAGGTTGGCGAGGGCGGCCTCCAGGTGAATGAGGTCGCGCACGGCCTCGCTGCGTACGATGAACGGCTCGCCGGTGTAGGCGCGGCCGACCTCGCGCCAGAGTCCGTCGAGCAGCGCTTGCGGCAGCCCGGCGAGCCCGGGCAGCGCGTCGCGCGCCGCGGTGAGCGCCGCTTCGCAACGGGCCTGGTAACCACGCAGCACGGCGAAGCGCCACTGCAGCTGCGCGTCGGCGGGGCGCGGGGCTTCGCCGTCGAGCAGGGTGCGCACCACCACCGTGTAAGGCCCGTCCGCGAGCTCGCCGACCGGGATCTTCGCCACCGCCCGCGCCATGCGCAGGTCGACCAGGCCCGTGTCGCGGTCGACCCGCTGCGTCGCCACGACCTTGCCGGCGGCGTCGGCGACCTCGACGTCGAAGGTGAACGCGGCCTTCGGCGCCGGGCCGGGCGCCAGGAAGATGGACACGTTCAGCTCGCGGCAGGTCTGCTGCGTCGCCTCGGGATCGACGACCTCGGGCAGCACGAAGGCGCCGATCGAGGCCCGCACCACGAAGGCCTCGTCGGCCGGCACGCCGCGCAGCAGCGCCAGCGCGTTCGCCACCGGCGCGAACTCGACGCCGTTGCCCGGCGCCGCCAGCGACCGTGCCACGGCCGCCGCGGTGCCCGCGTCCGCCGCCTGCAGCGCCGCCAGCACCTCGAGCCGCCGCTGTTCGTGGTGCAGGTACTTCCACTGTTCGCGGTAGACCGGCCCCTGCGCCAAAGCACCCGCTGCGAGCAGCAGGGCGAACGCGACCACGAACCTCGGCGTCGGCGGGGTCCGCACGGCGCCGCTCAGCGCGGCGGCAACAGCGAGTAGTTGTCCTTCACCCATTGTTGGAACCTGGCATCGATCGTCAGGGGCGTCAGTCCGTAGCCCGCCTGCAGCGCGTCGCGCGTCGCCTCGCCCTTCTTGACCGCCCGCAAGAAGTCGCGGAACTTGCCGCCGCCCTGGGCCAGGAAGAAGTCGACATAAGCGAAGGCGAACGCGTGCTGCTCGTACGACAGCTCGTCGCTGTTGAGCGCCGACAGCACCGCGAACGTCGGCGCCTTGCCGTCGTCGACGAGGCGGCGCACCGCCGGCCGCCAGATGCCGCCCTTGAAGCTCGCCACCTGCTGCAGCAGGATCTCCTCGAAGCAGAAGTTCGTGCACTTGCCGCCGAGCTTGTCCTCGAACCAGTGCGCGAGGCCCTCGTCGAGCCAGCCGCTCTTGCGGTTGCCGAGCCAGACCGACGGCGGCATCTGCGCCAGCAGCAGGTGGGTGACCCCGTGCAGCACGTTCCTGTGCACGGCGGCATCGTCGGGCAGCGAGCGGCGATCCTGCCACATGCTGTAGACGTACGTCGGCCCCATCAGCTTCAGGCTGACCGAACCGGCGTTGCCGAGCCCGGTGACGCGCGGGCCGATGCTGCCGTGGTCGCGGGCATCGTCCAACAGGTAGATGCTGAGCCGGTCGGGCAGTTCGCTCTCGGGCAGTTCGAGCGTCTGCAGGAACAACGTGCGCAGCTGCTCCATGCGCTGGCCGTAGAGGTGCATGCGCTGGTGGCCATCGATCTTGTCGCGGCCGACCGTCGCCGCCTCGAGACCGCAGGTGAGGTCGTAATGCGTCGTCTGCAGGAACAGGAACGGCTGCTTGGTCGCCGGCTCGCCGGCGTCCTGTTGGCGGTGGGCGACGAACGTGGCCGCGAGCTGTCGGCGCTCGGCCAGCCGCGCCTCGAGCTCCGGGTTGCTGCACTCGCGGCAGTCGGTGGCCAACGCCCCAGCGCAGACCTTGCAGGCCGCGGCGACGCTGCAGCAGGTCACCTCGGGCGCTTGTTCGAGCCGCAGTTGCTTGCCGTGCTTGCTGCAGTCGAAGCAGCCCTTGGCGACGCAGGTGCGGCACGTCGACGTCGGCGTCTGGGCGACGGCCGCGGCCCACGGCAGCCAGGCACAGAAGGTCAGGAGCAGGCGGCGCACGGCGGGCAGGTTAGCATCCGGCTCGCCGGCGGTAACCCCCGCCTTCGACCGGGCTCACGGCACCTGCAGTTGTTTGTGCACCTGCGGCAACACCCGCACGTCGAACTTGCGCCGCCGCGCCGTGGCCGTGAAGCGCTCCAGTTCGGCGCGCGGCAGCGGTCGCGGGGCGGCCGCGAACGGCGTCACCGGCTGCAGCACCAGCAGCAGCTTGTCGCGCAGCGGTTCGAGGTCGTCGAGCGCACGTTCGAGGCTCGGGTCGAGCACCCGGTCGGTCAACACGATCTTGACGTCGACGGTGGCGCCGCGGCGCAGCGCGATCTCGCAGCAGCGGCGGTGGCGTTCGCCGAAGCCCTGGCCGGGCGCCAGCGCCAGCTCGGGCTTCGCCGGCGCGCCGAGCGTCTCCGGCAACTTGTAGTCGGCGCTCAGGTGATCGACTTGTTCGATGCACGCGGCCAGCGCCTCGGGGTCGATCGCCGCGGTCTCCAGGTGCAGGCGCAGTCCGCGCGCGCGCACCAGCCGGCCGAACTCGAGCACGAAGCCCGGGAACACCAGCGGCTCACCGCCGGTGACGCTGACGCGCGGCGTGGCGCAGCCGGCGTCGTGGCTCTGCGCGAGCTTGAGCACGTGGTCGGCGGCGCGGCTCGCGGCGACCGGGTTCGGCTCGGCCTGCTCCCGGCCGCCGAGGCGCACCACACACTGCGCCGACGCCGTGTAGCTGTGCGGCGTGTCGCAGTAGAGGCAACGCAGAGGGCAGGTGGCGACGCGCACGAAGCTCATCGGCACGCCGACGAAGCGCCCTTCGCCCTGCACCGAGTGGAAGATCTCGATCAGCGGCGCCCGCGCCGCCGGGGCGTTGGCCGGCGCGTCCTTCGCCTTCGCCTGCAGCCCACGCAGCGCCTGCTCGAGGTTCATGCCGCCCCGTGGTGCGCCACCACCGCTCACGCGAACTGCCGCGCCAGGTCGTTGAGCACGTCGACGCCGCGGCGCAGGTCGCGTTCGTCGGCCGCGAACGACAGCCGGAAGTGGGTGTCGCGCTGCGAGAAGCTGTTGCCCGGCACGATCAGCAGCTTCTGCTGCAGCGCCGCCTGCAGGAAGGTGGCGCTGTCGACCGCGCCCGGCAGCCGCGGGAAGGCGTAGAACGAGCCTTCGGGCGGCAACAGCCCGTAGACCGGGTGCAGGTTCGCGGCGATGAAGTCGCGCTTCTGCCGGTACTGCACGCGGTGCGGCATCAGGTCGATCGCGGGCATCGCCTCCAGCAGCGCGTACTGGAACGGGGCCGGCGCGCAGACGAAGGTGAACTGCTGCATCGTCTTCATCGCGTCGAGCACGCTGGCCGGGCCGGTGGCGAAGCCGAGCCGCCAGCCGGGCACGCCGTAGCTCTTGCTGTAGCCGCCGAGCTGGATGCAGTGCTCGGCGTAACTGACAGGAGACGCGTAGTCGTCGACGTAGCAGAACAGGTCGTAGATCTCGTCGCTGACCACGAACAGGCCGTGGCGGTTGGCGACCTCACAGAGGCCTTGGATCTCGGCGCGCGTCAGCACGCAGCCCGTCGGGTTGCTCGGTGAGTTGACGAACAGGATCTTGGTGCGCTTGGTGACCAGCTTCTCGATCGCCGCCACGTCGACGCCGAAGCGCCCGCCGGCCTGCCGCGGATAGAGGTCGTAGTAGCGCACCTTGGCGCCGCACAGCGTCGCCAGGTGGCGATACATGACGAAGCCCGGATCCGGCAGCAGCACCTCGTCGCCCGGATCGAGCAGCGACATGAAGGTCAACACCAGGCCGCCCGACACCCCCGAGGTCATCAGGCAGGTCTCGGGCCGCCGGCCATACCGGGCGGCGACCTCGTCGAGCAGGCCGGCGTTGAGCTCGGGCAGGCCCTGCGTGACCGTGTAGCGGTTCTTGCCGGCGAGCATCGCGCGGTGGGCCGCTTCGATCAGGGCCGGCGGCGGATCGTAGTCCGGCTGCCCGATCGACAGGTTGATCGGGTCCTGCATCGTCGCGATCAGCTCGAAGATGCGGCGGATCCCGCTCGGTTCGATGCCGCGGACTCGCTCGGACAGCCGTGGGTCGGGTGTGGTCACAGAACGCAGCCTTGGCTATGCAGCAGGCCGAACGGCTGCGGAACACACCAGCGCCGGAGCGCGAGGGGTCCGCCGGCGCGCGACGGGCAGCCTGACCGGCGGCGTCGACGCGCGGCGCGCCATCCGGCGCGCGGCGAACTACTTCTTCTCTTCGGCGGCCGGGGCGTCGGCCTTCTTCTTCGCCTTCATCTTGAAGGACGTGCGCACCTTCGGCAGGCCCTCGACCTCATCACCCTGCTTCCAGCGGCCGGACTTCTGCAGCGCGGCGATGCGCTCCACGCGGGTCCAGACGTTGCGCTGGCCGGCGCCAGTCGAACTGCTCTTCAAACTGCTGTGAATGGACATGGTCGTTCGGTATTCGGACGGCTCGGTTCGGTCGGCGCGGAAGCGGCGGGCGCGGCCCACCATCTTTCCGCAAAAGGGCGGAGCACTCTAGTCGATCGGCATCGCGATTGGCCAGTCCTGTTTGGCGTTTCGCAGGTAGGTGAAGTTCGCGTCCGGCACCTCGGTGAGCTGCAGCAGCCGCTCGCGCGTCACGCCCTGCTCGGCCTCCCCGTCGAAGTAGACCACCACACCCCAGGCGCGACCGATGCGCTCGCTCTGCCGCAAGAACGGCCGGGCCTTGCCCAACTGTTTTCCCTGCAGGTATTTCGCCAGGTCGTTGGCACGCAGGCGCGCCTCGTCCTCGGCCAGGTTGGTGTAGGCCGCGACGACGAACCCCTGGGCCGCCAGCTTCGGTGGCGCGGCCTCGTTGACGAAGCCCGGCGCCTGCACCTCGGTCTTCGCCCGCAGGGCGTCCTTGCCGGCGGCCTCGATGGTGCGGCCGCCGCCGCCGACCAGGTACCCGCCGCCGAACGCGACCAGCACCGCGCCGAGCGCGATCCAGCCCGACACCAACGGTCCGCGCGGAGCCCGCTCCTCACGGCGGCGCCCGAGCACGCTGTCGACGAAGGCGTTGAGCTTCTTGCCGAAGCCGCCCCGGCTGGAACCACTGCGGCTGCGCGCCCGCCCGCGCGACCCCAACAGCATG
>JAEUHT010000044.1 GCA_016793265.1 Planctomycetota bacterium | reverse complement strand
CGCTGGGAGGCGGCGACGACGATCACCTTCACCACCGTCGGCGACCACGTGCTGCCGACGAAGTTCGTCTTCGAACGCATCTTCGGCCGCGACTGGACGCCGGAGACGATCACGCTCACGGACATCAAGGTGCGCCAGTAGCTTTGGGCCAGCAGGTCGCGCGCCACGGATCTGCTCGGGAGCCCGCCCCCACCACCCGGCGCGGATCGCGGGGGTGGTGGGAGCTAGTGTGGTGGAGGCGGCGGGAATCGAACCCGCGTCCCGAGATGCTCCGTCCTGAGCCTCTACGCGCGTAGCCCGTCGATTGGTCTCACCAGCGCCGCTCCGACAGACAGGATCGACGCTGGCCAGCTCGACTGTGTCTCGCCATGGATGGGCCGAGCAGCCACCACACGACCAGCCTGCTGTGTGTCGCCCGGATCCCCCGCAGGCGAGGGGACCCCGGCGTCGTCACCTAGTTATCAGGCGGCGAGGGAGTAGTGCGTGTTGGCACTTGGTTTCTTCCGGTCGGATTCACGAGGTGCCCGGCCCTCGGCGCGCCACCCAGGTCGAGTCGGCATCCGGTCGAAGCCGATCGCCCCCGTGCGGACGCGCGAGTTATCGGCGAACGGGACAGCGCGCACAAGGGCCAGTCTCAACTCGACCCGCGGTCAACCGCCGCGCAGGGAACGCACGAGGTTGGCGCGCGCGATCGGCTCCAGGGCTGCGCCGAACGGCGTCCAATAGAGCTGCGGTCGTTCGAGCATGCGCGTGAAGAACTGCTTGCGGCCGGCGACGAAGGCGTCGTCGGGCACGTGCGCGTACTCGCGCCGGATCGCCTCGGTGTTGGCGACGAAGCGCGGCCACGGCGCGGCCAGCGAAGCGAGGTCGAGGTCGATCACGGCCGGCGACAAGGGGTGCGTCGGCACGTGGCCCTTGGTGTCCCGCACGATCGCGGCGACGGCCTCGGCCTCGGCGAACGAGAAGCCCTGCTGCGGCAGCCGGGCCAGCGCCAGCCGTGCGCTCTGCTCTTCGTTGTCGTCGCGCGTCGGGTCGTAGACCACATCGTGGAACCAGATCGCCAGCACCTGCACGGCGGTGAGCGCGAGCCCGCGCCCCTGTTCGAGCATGTCGGCGATGTGGCCGATGCCGTGGTAGTGGCGCTGCGGCCCGGTGTAGCGCTGCGTGAGTTCGAGCAGCAGGCACGGCGGCACGTCCATCACCGGGCCTCGCGGATCTCCCGCTTCGCTTCCTTGTCCTTCAGGTGCTGGCGCTTGTCGTGCAGTTTCCTGCCCTTGCCGACGCCGAGCGTGAGCTTGGCGAAGCCGCTGGCGCTGAAGTAGATGCGCAGTGGCACGATCGTCAGTCCCTTGACCTGCTGGCTCGCCTTGAGCTTGCGCAGCTCGCGCGCGTGCAGCAGGCACTTGCGGCGGCGCTTCGGTTCGTGGTTCTGCAGGTTGCCGTGGCTGTACTCGGGGATCGTGGCGCCGATCAGCCAGAGCTCCATGCCGTCGATGCGCGCGTAGGCTTCGTCGAGGCTGACCTGGCCCAGCCGCAGCACCTTGACCTCGGTGCCGCGCAGCACGAGCCCGGCCTCGAAGCGGTCGAGGATCTCGTACTGGAAGCGGGCCTTCCGGTTCTCGCCGACCAGGGTCTCGGTCGCAGGCTTGTTGTCGGCGGTCTTCGCCATCGGAGCCCCTCGCTACGGCATCGTTGCGACCGGCGCAAGCGCGCTGTGCCGGGCCGCCGAGGAAAGGGTGACTTGAGGCTTGCAACCGCGGCTGCGGCCGCTAGCTTTCTCGTCCCCCACTTGTTGCCCAGGTGGCGGAATTGGCAGACGCACTAGGTTCAGGTCCTAGCGGGAGTAACATCCCATGGAGGTTCAAGTCCTCTCCTGGGCACCAGTATTCCGACCGGTCGGCGCGACAGCCTGAACGCGCGCACAGGCTGCGGGCGACCGAGGTCCTGCGCGGCGCCGCCCCCGGGCGCTACGTGCCGCCTGGGGCCGAGGGATCCGGCCTACCCCCAACCCTCTTGGCGCCCCCCCGGCCGGCCTGCGCCCCTGCTGGCTGACCAGTTCGGTGGTGAAGGAACTCGGGGTAGAAGCCCCTTCTCATGGATCAGGATCCCGTTCCCGGCCTGCGCAGCGAACTCAACGCCGACGTGCCGCTGGCTCGTCCAGGCGAGTTCGCCCCGCTCAACATCGGGCCGCTCACCATCGACCCGCCGATCGTGCTGGCGCCGATGGCGGGCATCACCAACGCGCCGTTCCGCACCTTGTGCCGGCGCTTCTCGCAGGACCGCTGCCTCTACGTCAGCGAGATGATCACGGCGCGCGCCTTCGTCGAGGGTCACGCCCGCACGCTGCAACTGGCCTCGTTCGGCCCCGACGAGACGACGCGGCGCAGCATCCAGCTCTACGGCACCAACCCCGAGACCCTGGGCCAGGCCACACGCTTGCTGGTCGAAGAGTGGGGCGTGCACCACATCGACATGAACTTCGGCTGTCCGGTGCGCAAGGTCACCGGTGCCGGCGGTGGCGCGGCGATCCCGGCGCGGCCGCGGCTCTTGCAGCGCATCGTGCGCAGCGTGGTGAAGAACGCCGGCGCCGTGCCGGTCACGATCAAGTTCCGCAAGGGCATCGACGACGCCTTGCTGACGTTCCTCGACGCCGGCCGCATCGGCGAAGAGGAGGGTGTGCGCGCCGTCGCGCTGCACGCGCGCACCGCCGCGCAGCTCTACTCGGGCGCGGCCGACTGGAACGCGATCACCGAGCTCAAGCAGCACGTGCGCACGATCCCCGTGCTCGGCAACGGCGACGTGTTCGAGTGCTGGGACGCATTGCGCATGCTGCGGCAGACCGGTTGCGACGGCGTCGTCGTCGGCCGCGGCTGCCTGGGACGGCCGTGGTTGTTCGGCGAACTCTGCGCTGTGCTGACCGGACAGGCGCCGCCGCCGCCGCCGGACCTCGGCACCGTGCTCGACACCATGCGCGAACACGCGCGGCTGCTGGTGGCGTTCTTCGGCGAACGTGGCGCCATGCTGCAGCTGCGCAAGTTCACGGGCTGGTACCTGAAGGGCTTCCCGGGCATGAAGCGGCGCTTGCCGGCGCTGCACCTGGTCAGCACCATGGCCGAGTTCGAGGCCTTGCTCGCCGACCTGCCGCGCGAACTGCCGTACCCGATGGCGGCGCTGCGGGCGCGGCGCTGCAAGGACGGCCGCAGCCAGGTCGTGGCGCTGCCCGACGGGTTCCTGAGCGCCCGTGACGAAGACCTCCGCATCGACGATCCCGAGCACGTCGACGGCGGCTGAGACCCGCTGCGTCGGCGCTCGTCGGCGGCCGACGTCTACAGCCCGGCGAGGCGGCGTTCGTACTCGGCCATCACGTCGCGCACGAACCACACCGCGTCGGCTTCGGCCAGCGCCAGGAGCGCCAGCATCTCCAGCACCTCGGCGACCCCGGCGCGCAGCGCCTCGTCGAGGCACGCGCGCACGCGCAGCGAAGGCCAGGTCAGCGCGCGGCGCGCGGCGAGCTGGTTCTGCGCCGACAACAGGCGGCCGAGGAACAGCGGCGCCGGTTCGTTGTGGCGCACTTCGGCGAACTCGGGCGGCGCCTCGCCGTCGCCGAGCTGCAGCCCCGTGCGCGTGTGCGCGAGCACCCGTTCCCGCAGCAGGTCGCGCGCCACCGTCGCGGCGCGGTGCAGGGCGACGCTGTCCGTCGCCGGGCGGTCGTTGGCGGCCGGCGTTCGTGGCGCCGCCACCACCTGGGCCGGCTGGTGCCCCGCAAAGCCGCTCGTATTGGCGACTGGCGAAGTACTGCGCAGGGGTTCGTCGGCCATGACGGTGCTCCGATTCTCATTCTCGGACGGCCGCGACGCGGCTTGAGCCCGAACTCGGGCCCGAACACGCCGCGGTCACCGACCTGGCCGCTCCGGTGCTACGCTGTTCCCGCCGCCACGGGCCGTTCCCCGTGGCGCCACCTCCATCTCCGACGAACCATGCTGCACCGCACCACTCTGGCCCTGCTCGCCACCACCGCCGGCCTCGTTGCCCAGGCCGACTACGACTACGACAAGCTGACCTCGGCCCGCCTCGGCGCCACGCTCGACCTGCACGTCAGCGGCGCCCCAGCGAACCAACTGATCGTCTTCCTGGCCTCCTCGACCGGGGGGCCGATCCCGCTGTCCGTCATCGACCCGACCGACACGCGCATGCTCCAGGTCGGCGTCGAACTACTCGGTTCGATGCTGATCACGGTGACCTCCCCGACCGGCGAGGCGCCGTACTCGGTGCCGCTGCCGTTGAGCGCCAGCCTGCACGGTGTCGTCTTCCACTGGCAGTCGGTGATGCTCGAGCTCGGCGCCCACTTCTTCGGCGAGCTCGGCAACGACGTCGTCACCCAGCTCGGCCTGCCCGACACGCCGGCGCTGGCGGCGGCGGCGCTGGCCAGCGCGCGCGCGTTCGCTGCGGTCGGCTTCGACCGCGACAACAACGCCGGCCAGGGTGACGTGCTCGTCATCGGCGGCGGCGCCGGCACGCTGACCAGCGCCACCGGCCTTTCGTCGACCGAGCGGTGGGACTTCCGCCACATGACCGTCAGCCCGGGCCCGTCGATGGGCACCGCGCGCGCCCTGCACAGCGCGATCACGCTGAACAACGGCAAGGTGCTCGTCATCGGCGGCGCCGACCAGAACGGCAACCCGCTGGCGTCGTGCGAGCTCTACGACCCCGCCACCAACAACTTCGCACCGACCGGCAGCATGGGCACGCCGCGGGTGTTGTTCGGCGCCTGCAAGCTCGCCAACGGCAACGTCATGGTCGCCGGCGGCACCTCGGCGCTGCAGCCCGACGTGACCACGGCGGTGACCAGCACGCTCAACACCGCCGAGATCTACAACGTCACGACCGGCACCTGGAGCAACGCCAACAACATCGGCGGCTACCGGCTCGGCCCGGCACTGACGCTGCTGCCCAACAACAACGTCATGGTGTCGGGCGGCGTGCAGATCGGCTTCTTCCTCGGTGTGCCGCTCTCGGCCGTCAGCACGACCGCCGTGCAGTTCTGGAACCCGAGCAACGGCAACTGGTCCAGCGGCCCCGCCATGCTGCAGGGCCGCGCCGGCCACCAGTACAACCAGGTCACGCTCGCCAACGGCCGCGTGCTGATGACCGGCGGCGTCTACGTGCCGAGCCTGCTCGGCGCGACGTCGGCGGCGCCGGTCAGCAACGCCGAGTACTACAACCCGACGAACAACACCTGGACGGCGGTGAACATGACCACCGCGCGCGCGCTGCACACCGCCAACCTGCTTCCCGACGGTCGCGTCGCCGTCTGCGGCGGCGCCCAGGGCACGCTGCTGGCGCCGATCTCGATCGACAACGTCGACGTGTTCAACCCGGCGACGAGCAGCTGGACCTCGATGCCGGCCCTGACCGGCGCCCGCGCCAGCCACGCTTCGGCGTTGCTGCCGGACGGCACGCTGGTGCTGTTCGGCGGCCAGGGCGCGACGACGACGACGGCGACGATCGACAGCATCCGCTTCTGACCGTCGCGCTGGTTCTGGCCGCGGTGGCGCAGTGCCGCCGCGGCGAACGTCAGGCCGGGACTTCGCGCACGACGCCGTTGCGCAGCACGCCGAGACCTTCGACCTCGACCTCCATCACGTCGCCCGGCACCACCGGCCCGACCCCCTCGGGTGTTCCCATCGCGATCAGGTCGCCGGGCCGCAAGGTCGTGCAGCGCGCCATCGCCGCCAGCGCCGCACCGACACCGAACACCATGTCGCGCGTGCGCGCCTGCTGCTTCACCACGCCGTTGACGCGCATGGTGATGGCGAGGTCGCCGGCATCGAAGGCGTCGGCCGGCACCACGAACGGGCCGACCGGGCAGAACGTGTCGAGCGCCTTGCTGCGCAACCACGGGTACTTGTGCTCGCGGTCCTGCCCCTGCAGTTTGCGCGCGGTGACGTCGTTGAGCAGCGTGTAGCCGGCGACGAGCGCCGCGGCCTCGCCGGCCGTCACGTTCTTGCGGCCGCGGTGCGCGGCGTCGGCGAAGCCGAGCACGAGGCCGAGTTCGGCTTCGTGGTCGACGCGCGTGTCGAGCCAGTGCGGGATGACGACGTCGCCGCCGTGCGGCAGCAGGGTGTCGGGCAGCTTGGCGAAGAAGATCGGTTCACTCGGCGCCTCGGCGCCGAACTCGCGGGCATGGGCGACGAAGTTCTTGGCCAGGCAGAGGATCTTGCCCGGCTGCGGCACCGGCACCAGGAAGCGCGTCGGCGCGGCCATGGCCGTGCCGCGCCGCATGCGCTCGGCGAGATCCTGCTGGCGCAGCGCCCCTTGCTGCAGCAGCGTGTGCACGTCGCACGGCCCGAGGTCGGCGAAGCGACCGGCGCGCGCATCGACGCCGCCGAGGCGGGCGGCGCCGTCGCGTTCGAAGCGGAACCAGGCCGGCGCCGCCGGCAGCACGAGCGGTGCGACGAGGCTCACCGGCAGCGCTCCAGGGCGACCATGGCGTAGCAGGTGCAGAGCAGCGGCATGCCTTCGTACCAGCGCGCGTTCTTGTCGTTGATCCAACTGCCGTCCGCCGCCTGCATGCGCTCGAGCTGGGCCCGCAGCGCCTGCCGCCAGTCGATCTCCAACTCGGTGGCCTTGCCGGCCGCATCGAGGCTGGTGGTGCGCACCTTGTCGACGCCGACGAGGTCGAGCGCCTGCGCCAACACCATGTAGTAGTAGAACAGGCCCTGATACTGCGCCTTCTCCCCCATCGCCGGATCGTGGCCCGGGTTGACGGCGAGCGTCCAGTTCTGCTGCACCCACTTCACAGCGGCGACGACGCGCGGGTCGTCGGCGGCGAGGCCCGCGAGCGTGTAGGACTTCAGCAGCGCGTAGGTCATCGAGCCGTAGCTGCGCGCCACGACCTTGCCATCCGGCTGCACGATGTAGCCGGCGTTGCTGTTGCCCGGGTAGTAGGCGGCGCCGCCGTCGTCGCCGGAGGTGCCATCGAGCAGCACATGGTCGCGCTCGGGATCGGGCACCTTGCCGGAGAAGTCGTTGAAGGCCTTCAGGTTCTGCGTGCGCCGCAAGAACACCAGCGCCTTCTGCAGCGCCTCGCTGTTGGCGGGCAGGCCGGTGGCGCGCAGGGCCTCGAGCGCAAACTGGGTGTTGCTGAGGTCGCCGCGCTGGCTGTCGCCATAGCCGATCGACCCGTAGTCGCGGTCGGCAGGCGCGTAGCCCTGGGCCTCCAGGTTCTGGAAGCCGAGCAGCGCGCGCTGCGCCTTCTGCAGGTGCGGCGTGTAGATCGGGTCGCCATCGTGGGCGAGGGCTGCCACCGCGACGCAGGTGCTGTAGTTGGGGGTGCGGTCGCCGAAGGTGCCGTCCTCACCCTGCTGCGCAGCGAGCCAGGTGAGCCCCTTCGTGATCGCCGCCTGCTGCTCGGCGGTGCGCTGCGTCTTCGGCCGCGTCTGCAGCGCCAGCAGGCCGAAACCGGTGAACTCGACGCTCGGCTGGCCACGCACCGCGAAGACGCCGTCCTGCTGCTGCGCCGCGAGCCAGGCGAACGCCTTCTCCTGCGCCGGCGAGAACGTCACCGCGAGGCGGTCGGACGCCGCCGCCTGGTCGAGACGCAGGTTGGCGACCTGGCAGGCGACCATCTGCAGCAGCGTGTCGGCGGCGGCGGCACGGTCGAGGCTGGCCGGTTGCTGGCAGTAGCCGGCGGCCCGCTGCATCGCCGGCGCGGCGAGGTGCTGCGGGAACACGTCGGCGCGCAGCTGGTCGAGCACCTGCGTCACCCTTTGCTCGAAGCCGACGAAGTCGGCGGCGTCGTGCTTGCCGACCACGGCGCGCGCGGCGGCCACTTCCTCGTCGTAGGCGTGCCCGGCGATCGCGACCAGGGCGTCGGCGGCCCACAGCGTGCTGAGACGGTCGCCGAAGCTGCCGTCGGCCTTGCGACTGGCGATCAGGTAGTCGAGCGACGGCCGCACCACCGGGCCGTCGCCGACGTGGTAGCGGCGACTGCTGTTGGCCATCGCGACCAGGATCTGCGCCGTCGACCCCACCGAGTCCCCGAGCACGCCTGGCTTCGGCACCGCAGCACCGGGCGCCCGCGCGGTGCTGCGCAGCACCGCGATCAGGGCGTCGACCTCCTCCTTGCAGATGGCACCGGCCTTGCGCGCCGGTGCCTGGGTCGCCGGAGGCGCCGGAGTCTGCGGCGCGGCCACGGCCGTGGCCACGAACGGCAACGAACTGCAGAGGCAGAGAACGGAGTGCAGGAGCGTTCGCATTGGCGTGTTGGACCGGGTCCGCCAACGTTGCGCCTCGGCCACGGGTTCAAGGCGAGACGGCGCCAGCGGCCGACGACAACGATGCTACGGCACCACGGAACCCCAGAGCAACGCGGCAACGGCCGGCGGATTGCTGTCGGCGATAGCATGGCCCGTTGCCCGCGGTATCCTTCTCCGCCCCGCATGTTCCGCAACCGGTCCGTTTCGCTCGTCATCCCCGCCTACAACGAGGAAGAGACGATCCGCCAGGTCGTGGAGGAGTTCCGCGGCGAACCGCACATCGACGAGATCGTCGTCGTCGACAACAACTGCAAGGACCGCACGGCCGAGCTGGCCTCAGCCGCCGGGGCCCGCGTCGTCGCCGAGCAGAAGCCCGGCTACGGCGCGGCGCTGATGGCCGGCATGCGCGCCGCCAAGGGCGAGCTGATGGTGCTGACCGAAGCCGATGGCAGCTTCCGCGCCCGCGACGTCATCAAGCTGCTGGTCTACCTCGACGACGCCGGCATGGTGATGGGCACGCGCACGACGCGGCAGATGGTGCAGCAGGGCGCCAACATGCGATTCCTGCTGCGCTGGGGCAACGTCTTCATGGCCAAGTTCCTGCAGCTGTGCTGGCTGCGGCCGGCCGAGCCACGCTTCACCGACGTCGGCTGCACGTTCCGGGCGCTGACGCGCGAGACCTTCACCAAGATCGCGCCGCGGCTGTCGGCGACCGGCCCCGCGTTCTCGCCCGAGATGATGTGCGCCGCGCTGCAGGAGCGCTGCCGCATCATCGAGGTGCCGGTCACCTACGACCGCCGCATGGGCGGTGAGTCGAAACACTCCGACACCTTCTCGCGGCAGTTCCGCACCGCGTGGAAGATGTTCCGCACCATCTGCCGCAAGCGTTTCCTCGAGCGCTCTGCGCCGATCGCGAAGACACCTCGTTAGCCCGTCGATGCAATCTGGCTCGCCCGAACCGACGACGACCACGATGCCGAACGCGGCGGAGGTCACGCATTGCCAATTGTGTGGCAGCAGCGAGCGCACGCTGAAGTTCCAGGACGGCCCGTTCCGCGTGCTGACCTGCGCCGGCTGCGGGCTCGTCTACGTGACGCCGCGGCTGCAGGGCCAGGCGCTGCTCGACGTCTACGACGCCAGCTACTGGAACAGCCAGAACCCGAAGCAGCGCGGCTACGCCGACTATGCCGCCGAAGGGGCGCTCTACCTCAAGACCTTCCAGAAGCGCATGGCGCTGGTGTCGCGCTGGCTGCCGCCGCAGGCGCGCATCCTCGACGTCGGTTGTGCCGCCGGTTACTTCCTGCGCATCGCCCAGCAGCACGGCCACGACGTGCACGGCGTCGAGCTGTCGGCGGCGATCGCGGTCGAGGCGCAGCAGGCGCTCGGCCGGGACCGCGTGCACGTCGGCACGCTGGTCGAGGCGATGCGAGGCAAGGACTACGCCGCGCGCTCGTTCGACCTGGTGACGCTGTGGGACGTCATCGAGCACATCCCGACGCCGCAGGAAGTGCTGCAACAGGTGCGCACGCTGATCAAGCCGGGCGGCCGGCTGCTGTTGGAGACGCAGAACGTCGCCTCGCGGTGGGCGCGCCTGCTCGGCCGTCGCTGGCACCACTACAAGCACGACGAGCACCTGTTCCACTTCGACCCGCACACGATCCGCCGCCTGCTCGACGAGTGCGGCTTCCGCGTGCTCGAGGTCGGCTCGGCCTACGCCGGCAAGTACGTGTCGTTCGCGTTCCTCGCCGAACGCGCGGGCCGCCTCGGCCGCGTCCCGGGGCTGCTGGCGAAGCCGCTCGGGCTGATGCGGCGCTGCAACCTCTACGTCAACCCGCACGACGAGATCATCGTCGTCGCCGAACCGAAGTGAACGCGACGCGCGGCGCCGCGACGGCGGCAGCAGCTGCCGCCGCGGCCGCGAGTCACTTCTGGACCTGTTCGCCGGCCGGCCGCTTCAGGTTGTAGCGCAGCTCGAGCGCTGCCAGCGTGAAGGCCTGGCCGTAGGCGGCCTTCGCCCGGTTGCTGGCGAACGGGTCGTTGCCGTCGCCGGTGCGCAGCGACTCGAAGTCGCGGCGGGTGACGTCGGCCACCGTCAACGGCTCGACCTTGCGGCACACCGCGACGTGGTAGCGGCGGTTGGCGAAGTCCTGCAGCATGCCGGTGGCCTCGCCCTGCTTCAGCTTCGACTGCGTCTGGAACAGGTAGACGGTGGTGAGGTCGTAGTTCTTGTCGAAGCGCGGCTGGCGGGTGATGTCGCGCGGCAGCGGGCCGACGGTGGTCACGGCGAAGCCGGCCTCGGCCGCCGCGGCGGCGAGCACCTCGCCGTAGTGCGACTTGGCCGCCTCGGCGATCTCGGCGTCGATGTTGCGGCCGACCTCGGCCTCGAAGCCCTGCTTGCGCATGTCCTTGCGGCCCAGCTCGGCCTTCTGCTGGTCGAGCGTGCGCTGCCACGACGTGCGCGTCATCTTGCCGATGCCGGGCTTGTTGAGCTGCTGCTCGGCGTCGGCGATCGCGTCCGTGGTCTTCTTCTCCCACTCGGCGAGCTTGTCGTCGATGCGCTTCTGCCGGTTGGCCTCCAGTTCGGCGACCTTCTCGGGCATCTTCTCCTTGGCCAGGCGCAGCATCGCCGCGTCCATCAGCTTCTTCTTCTCCTCGCCCTGCTTCTTGGCCATCTCCGTGAAGTAGGCGCCCTGCACGAGCGGCTTCAACGTCTCCCACGGCTTCAGCGGCTGCGGGTCGACGGCGAGGGCCTGGAACAGCAGCACGGCCTTGGTCGTGCGGCACGGGCCGGCGCAGAGGTCGCCCTTCTGGCGCACGCGCGTGTCGGCGGCCGCCTGCGCCCAGTTGCCGAGGCCGAACTCGTCGGCCTCGAGGTCCTCGAGCTGCTTGGCGGTCTTCATCGCCGTCATCGCCTTCTGCACGGCGCCCTGCTTGCCTTCGAGCAGCGCGCCCATCGCCGCCGCGAAGTCGAAGTTGGTGCGCGCGTCGTTGACCACCGCTTCGGCGGCCTTCAGCGCCTCCTTCTTCGGCGGCACTGCCTGCTCGGCCGCGAAGTGCTCGTCCTTGGCCTTGGTCACGGCATTGGCCGCGGTCTCGACCGCAGCGCGCAGCGTCTCGTCATCGGGCTTCGGCTCCAGCTCCCGCTGCTTCGCCGCCAGCTCGGTCTCGGCTGCGCTGAGCTTGCCGGCGAGTTCGGTCATCAACTTGTCGGCCTCGGTGAGTTCGGTGCGCGCCTTGGCGACGGCGTCGTTGAGCGGGACCAGCTCGGTGTCGAGCTTGCCGCGCAGCTTGCCGAGCAGCCAGTTGGCGACCTGCTCGGCCTGCGCCAGCCGGGTCAGCTCGGCCTTGACGGCCTCGTCCTCGAACGGCTTGAAGCTGCCGTCCTCCTGCTTGAAGCGCGCCTCCTTCTGCTGCTCGTAGACGCCGCGCTGCTGGTCCTCGCTGACGACGAAGTCCTTGAGCGCCTCGTCCTTCCACTGCTCGGGGTCGAACTGACCGGGCCCGGTGAGCAGGCCGGCGAAGCGCAGCTGCAGCAGTGGCACGTCGAACGCCTGCATCGCCTGCTTCTCGCGCTCGTTCTTGGCGTCGAACCACTTGTGCAGGTCGTCGTCGGTCAGCGTCGTCGACTGCTCGAGCTGCTTCTCCAGCGCCTTCTCGTCGAACGAGGCCACCTCGAACGTGACCTTCTCGCGGTCCTTCAGCACCTGCGCCAGCACCTCGGCGTCGCCACCGCCGGCGGCGAGCGCCTGCAAGCGGATGTAGAGACCGACCCGCATCGCCTCGCCCATCAGCTGGCGGTAGCGCGCCAGCGGATCGAGGCGCACCATCTGCGCCAGGCGCGCGGCCGACGGCGCCTTGAACAGCTCGCGCAGCCCTTCGATGGCGCGATCGACCTCGGCATACGAGAACTGCAGCCCCTCCTCGATCGCGGCGCGGCGCAGGATCGCCATCACCTCGCCGGCGTCGGCGCGGCCCTCTTCACCAGGCGACACCGGCGGGCAGATGCTGCCCGGGATGGCGATGCCGAGGTTGGCGGCCAGTTCGCGACCGATCGTGTAGTCCTCCTGGACCAGCTGCACGCGGCGCCCCGCGACCTCGATCGACGGCATGTTGCGCTCGGAGCTGAACATGTTGCCGAACCAGGCCATGACCGGCCCGGTGATCGAGAACGTCAGCAGCGTGAACATGCCGGCCGTATAGAGCAGCAGCTTCTGGTTGCGGCGGAAGAAGCCATACACGCCGCTGTGTTCATCGAACTGCTCGTGCGGAGTGGGCGTGACAGGCGGCTGGGCGGGGGTATTCGCCATGATTGGAAGGGGCGAGGATTCTAGGGCTTGGAGGGCGCGGACGCTGCCGGCAGGTGGGCGATCAGCGCGATCCGGCGTCATTGCCGGCGGAGGAGGAAGCGGCCATCTGGATGGCCTCGGCGGACAGCAGGATCGGGATGCCGTCCTGGATCGGATACAGCCAACGGCCATCGGCCGTTGCCAAGGCGGCTTGCAGCGGCGCCGTCACCGCGGCGCCGCCACGATTGGTGACCCCACCCCGGTGGATGGCGGCGGCGACCGCCGCGACCTCCTGCGCCGTCGCTTCACGCAGGGGCTGCCGCGATGCGGGGCAGACGAGAAGGCGCAGCAGTTCGGGTTCGATCATGCGGTCGGGTCCGTCGGAACGGGGACGGTGGTGAGGGCGGCAGGGCTCGAACCTGCGACCTACGGCTTAAAAGGCCGCTGCTCTACCGGCTGAGCTACGCCCCCCAGGACGGGGGGAAGGATGAAACCGCAGCGCCCGGGCGAAGGCAAGGGATTGCCGGCCCGACTGCGGGCCGGCGCCGGTTCACGCCCGCCGCGGCATGGCGCGCGGGCGGGCCCGGCTCACTCCTCCATGATCTCCTTCGACTTGGCCTTCAGGGCGTCCTCGAGCTTGTGCTCGACCACCTTGAGCTCCTTGTCGATGGCGTCGTGCGCCTTCTTGCAGAGATCCTCGGTCAGCTTGCCGTCCTTCTTGAGCTGGTCGGCCGCCTTGTTGGCATCGCGACGTTCGTTGCGCAGCGCGACGTGGTTCTGCTCGATCAGGTCCTTCACCTTGTGCACGAGCTTCTGCCGCTGCTCGCCGGACAAGGGCGGCATGATCAGACGCAGCACCTTGCCGTCGGACTGCGGGTTGAGGCCGAGGTCGGACTTCTGGATCGCCTTCTCGATGTCCTTGATGACCTGCGGCGACGAGTCGAACGGCTTGATCATGAGCTGCCGCGGCTCGGGCACCGAGACGTGGGCGATCTGCGCCAGCGGCGTCGCCGTGCCGTAGTAGTCGACGCGGATGGTGTCGACCAGGGTCGGCGAAGCCCGCCCGGTGCGGATGCTGCCGAGCTGGTCCTTCACGTGCTTCAGCGTCTTCTCGGTCTTCAGCTTGAGGTCGTCGAGGATCTTTGCGTAGGGTTCCATACGTTCACCGTTCGGGCGCGGGGCGCCGCAGGGCGCCAATGTAGCCACCGGACCGCGGCGACGCCGCTGCGATCCCGGCGGCGTCGCCAGGATCACAGCACCCAGGTGCCGATGTTCTCGCCGCGCACCGCGCGCTCCATGTTGCCCTCGACGAACATGTCGAAGACCATGATCGGCATCGCGTTCTCCATGCACAGCGTGAACGCGGTGCGGTCCATCACCCGCAGGTCGCGCTGCAGCGCCTCCTGGAACGACAGGCGGTGGAAGCGCGTCGCCGTCTTGTCCTTGGCCGGATCCGCGGTGTAGACGCCGTCGACCTTGGTGGCCTTGAAGATCGCATCGACCCCGAGTTCGGTCGCGCGCAGCGCGGCGGCGGTGTCGGTGGTGAAGTAGGGGTTGCCGGTGCCGCCGGCGAGGATCACGATGCGCCCCTTCTCCAGGTGGCGCAGCACGCGCCGGCGGATGTAGGGCTCCATCATCGTCTTGACCTCGACGGCGCAAGCGACGCGGGTCTCGATCTCGAGCCGCTCCAGCGCGTCCTGCATCGCCAGCGCGTTGATCGCGGTGGCCAGCATGCCCATGTGGTCGGCGGTGGTGCGGTTGGTGCCGAGCTTGGCGAACTCGGCGCCGCGCAGCAGGTTGCCGCCGCCGACGACGACGGCGACCTCGACGCCGAGCCGGTGCACGCGCGCCAATTGCGCCGCCACCGTCGCCACCACCGCCGGCGCCACCCCGCCATCGGCGTCACCGAGGCTCTCCCCGCTGATCTTGAGCAGGATGCGTTTGATGTGGCGCGGAGGTTCGACGACAGCAGTAGGGCTCATGGGTTGGCCCAATCTGCTATCCGGTCCGCCGGCCGGAAACCAGGGCTTGGCGAACGGCCGCCCGGCGGACACCGGGACCAGCGAACGGGATCCCAACCGCCCGGAGATCAGCCGCCCAGCTCGAGGCGCACGAAGCGGCGGATCTGGATGTTCTCGCCGATCTTGCCGACCAGCTCGGTGCGCACGGCTTCGACCGTCTTGCTGTCGTCGGGCACGTACGGCTTCTCGGTCAGGCACTTCTCGGCGTAGAACTTGTCGAGGCGGCCTTCGACGGCCTTGTCGATCACGCTCTGCGGCTTGCCCTTCATCGACTCCATCGTCATCTCGGTGACGATGCGGCGCTCGTTCTGGATGTCGGCGGCCGGCACGCTGTTGCGGTCCAGGTACGGCGGCGAGTAGGCGGCCACCGTCAGCGCGACGCCGCGGCAGAAGGCCTTGAAGTCCTCGTTGCGGGCGACGAAGTCGGTCTCGCAGACGATCTCGACGAGCACGCCGAGCTTGCCGTTGTGGTGCGTGTACGAGTAGACGAGGCCTTCCTTGACCTCGCGGCCCGCCGCCTTGTCGGCGACCTGCTTGCCGCGCTTGCGCAGCACTTCCTTGGCCTTGTCCATGTCGCCCGCTGTCTCTTGCAGCGCGGCCTTGCAGTCCATCATCGGCGCCCCCGTCATCTCACGCAGGCGCATCACCGTCTTGGCATCGATCGTGGTCATGTTCATCTTGGCGCGCCGGGAGCCGCGCCGGGTCTGTTGGTCTTCCGTCTGGGATCGTCGAAGCTGCGCTACAGGCAAGGCGCCGGTCAGGACCGGCGCCGTCGGATCGAGCCCGGCCACGATCCAGTCGCAGCGGGCTCGCAGCGGACCACAGGGGTCTCAGCCCTCGGCCGGAGCCGGGGCCGCAGCGCCACCGGCCGCACCGGCCGCAGCGCCACCGGCCGCACCGGCCGCAGCGCCACCAGCCGCACCGGCGTCGGCCTCGGCGCGGTCGTTGCCGATCGACACCGAGTCGGCGTGACCGCCGGCGAACTTGCCGCCGCGACCGCCGAAACCACCGCCGCCGCCACCATCACGGCGCGGGCCACCGCGGCGCGGACCACCGCGGCCCTGGCCTTCGCCGCGACCCTCGGTCGAACGGCGGCCCGGAGCCTGGCGGTTGCGCACGTCTTCGCTGGCCGTGCGTTGGGCGTCGCGCAGCGTCGACTCGTCGCACTGCTGGCGACCTTCGTTGACGGCCTCGGCGAGCTTGCTCAGCACGAGCTGCACCGAGCTCATGGCGTCGTCGTTGGCCGGGATCACGATGTCGGCGAGCGACGGGTCGCAGTCGGTGTCGAGCACGCAGACCACCGGCACGTTCATGCGCTTGGCTTCGCGCATGGCGTTGTCCTCGCGGCGCGGGTCGACCACGACCAGGGCGCCCGGCAGGCCGTGCAGGTCGCGCACACCTTCGAGGTTGCGGCGGATGCGCTTCATCTCGCGGCGCATCGTCGACTGGTCCTTCTTCTTCCACTTCTCGATGCCGCCGGTGGCCTCGAGTTGCTCGAGCTCGAGCAGGCGGGCGAGGCGCTCACGCACGGTCGCGAAGTTGGTCAGCGTGCCGCCGATCCAGCGCTCGGTCACGGGCGGCATGTTGCACTTGCGCGCCTCGGTCTCGACCACCGGACGGATCTGCTTCTTGGTGCCGAGGAACATGATCTGCGCCCCGGTCGCCGCCAGGTGGCGCAGGAAGTGCGTCGCGCGGTAGAGGCCGCGGATCGTCTCCTCCAGGTTGATCACGTGGATCTTGTGCCGCTTGCCGTGGATGTACGGCTTCATCTTGGGGTTCCACCGGCTGGCCTGGTGGCCGTAGTGGACGCCAGCGTCGATCAGTTCTTGGGCGGTTACGAGCGGCACGTGCTTAGGACTCCTCTGCCTGTGTGTGTCTGAGCCTGTGTGGCCTGAGCGGCGTGGCCTGACCGTGACAACGATCAGGGCACCATCGGAATGCTGCGCCCCCGTCGCGGACGTCGGGGGCAATGAAGGGCGGAGGATTCTAGGGACGACCTCGGCCGGGTCAAGGCGAGAATTGCCGGCCGGCGGGCCGGGCCGGGCGCCGACCGGCAGCAACCCCTTCCGCCGCCGGCCCGTGCCGCTAGACTGGCCGCGCCGTCAACGAACCCCTTCGCCACGGGCGTGCGGACCCGTTCCCGTCGGCATTCCGCAACCTCCCCCCAGTGTCCAAGTCCTTCGTGGAGAGCCTGCAGCCGCCCCACCCCCTTCCCAGCCAGGTGGCGCGGCCCGAGAGTTCCCACATGCCTGTCGGAAACCACCAGGAAGCCCAAAAGCGCCCCGAGGCGCCGACGGTCCTGGTGATGAACCACCACCGCGACCCGCTCGGCGACCTGTCGGCGGCCCTCGCCAACCACGGCTACCGGGTCCAGGTCGGCGACTCGCTGGCCCAGAGCCACCGCCTGCTCGAAGACGCGCGCCCCGAAGTCGTCGTGCTGAACCCGCTCGTGCTCTGCGCCGGCGGCGTCGAACTCGGCCTCTTGGAAGCCCTGCAGCAGGACGACGATCCGGTGCCGGTGATCCTGCTCGTCGACGACCTGCAGGCGCTGGCCGAGGCGCGCGACATGAAGATCCCGTTCCGGGACTTCGTGCTGAAGCCGTGCTCTGCGGCCGAGTGTGTGCACCGCGTCGAACTCGCGCTGCAGACCCGGTTGCGCATCCGCGGCCTGCACGTGCGCACGCGCCAGCTCGAGAGCCAGGTCAGTGTCGACTTCAAGACCGGCCTGTTCTCCGAGCTGCACATGAAGCGGGTGCTCGGCCTCGAGTGGAAGCGCGCGCAGCGCCATCAGAACCCGCTGTCGCTGCTGCTGCTCGACGTCGACAACTTCAAGGGCATCAACGACACCACCGAGTACGCGTTCGGCGACGAGGTGCTGAGCCGCGTCGGCGAGGCGCTGCGCTCGACGGTGCGCGAGACCGACTTCGCGGCCCGCTTCGGCGGTGACGAATTCTGCGTGCTGTTGCCGCAGACGAGCCCGGCGGAGGCCGTGCAGACCGCGCTGCGCATCCGCCAGCGCATCGCCGGCATGGTCGTGCAGAACCTCAACTACCAGCGCCAGGTCACCGTCTCGATCGGCGTCGACAGCTACGACGGCCGTTCCCCGGGGGGCGTCGACAACCTGCGGCGCCGCGCCAACCGCGCACTGCAGGAGGCCAAGCGCCGCGGCAAGAACCAGGTCTGGCTGTTCTCGGGCGAAGAGAACGAGAAGTAGCCCACCGGCGGTCACGCCGCCGGCAGCGTGATGTGCACGTGGAAGCCCTGGCCCGGGCTCGACGTCACCCGCAGCTCGCCGCCGTGGCTCTGCACGATCGAGTAGCTGATGAACATGCCGAGGCCGCTGGCGTCGGGCCGTTCCTTCTTGGTGAAGAACGGGTCGAAGATGCGCGGCAGGTCCTCCGGCGCCATGCCCGGACCGTCGTCGTCGACGAACAGGTGCAGGCGTCCGGCCTCGGCGTGCGCCCGCACGTCGATGCGGCCGCCGCCCTTCTCCTCGATGGCGTCGAGTGAGTTGAGGAACAGGTTCAGCATCACCTGCTGGATCTCGTGGGCGTCGCCGAGGATCGGCGGCAGCTCCGGCGGCAGATCGACCCCCAGCACGACGCCGCGCCGCTGCAGGCGGTGCTCGACCAACGCCCGCGCCCCGTCGACGGCCTTCTGCAGGTGGAACTGGCCGCTGGCGCGCCGGCCGGGCGCGAAGTCGAGCAGGCGCCGCGCGGTGCGACCGACCCGCTGCAGGCCGTCCTGCACCAGCTCGAGGTAGACCCGCTGGCGCTCGGCGAGGTCGGGGTTCTGCAGCAGGCGGTGCACCGCGTTCTGCATGCCGCCGATCGGGTTGTTGATCTCGTGGGCGAGCCCGGCGGCGAGCGTGCCGATGGACGCCAGCCGCGAGCTCTGCACCAGCGCACGTTCCTTCTGCTTGGCCTGCTCGACCGCCTCCTGCACGGCGCGCTCGAGAGTGCCGGTGTGGTTCGCGACCTGCGCCGCCATGTGATTGAACGTCGCCACCACGGGCCCGAGTTCGGCGAGGCCGGCCTGCACCGGCAACTGCACGTCGTAGCGGCCGGCCGCCACCGCCGCAGCGGCTTCCCCGAGCGCCGCCAGTGGTCGCCGCACCGTGTGGCGCATGACCCAGAACAGCACGCTGCCGAACAACACGGTCGAGGCCAGCACGCCGAGCACCGAGGTCCACAGCGGCAACGACGTCGGCAGGGTCGGCCGGAACTTCGGCACGAACCAGATGTAGCCGACGATGTCGCCGTCGAGGCGCAGCGCGCGGCAGTAGCCACCGGCGACCTGCAGCAGGCCGTCGACCTCGCGCGCCTGCACGATCGCCGACACGATCAGCTCGTTCTGGAAGCGGTCGGGGTCGCGGCCGACGGCGCCGAGCGGGTTCAGGTAGACGCCCTCGTACGGCGGTCGGCCGTTGGTGACGATGACGTCGTCGTACTGCTCGCGCACCGAACGGTCCGACAAGAGCCGCCGCACCACCGCGGCGTCGGCGGGCGCGTTGCCGATCGTCTTCGCCGAGTAGAGCCGCTCGATCTGCGCAAACGGCTCCCGCACCGCTTCGTCGAGCTGCGTCAGCTCGTCGCGGTACCAGTTCGCCTGCGCCAGGTGCACGACGATCTGCACACTGCCGACGGTCAGCACGTTCAGCAGCAGCGCCAGCAGCACGATGCGCCAGGCCAGCGACACGGACTATCTCCGGCTCATCGTCTGCATCATCTTCAGCAGCGGCATGAACAGCGCGAACACGATGAAGCCGACGATGACGGCCATCACCACCAGCAGGAGCGGCTCGATCATCTTGAAGGTGGTGTCGACGGTGCGGTCGACCTCCCCTTCGTAGCGGTCGGCGATCTTGGCCAGCATGCGGTCGAGTTCGCCGGTCTGCTCGCCGACGTCGACCATGTTGACGACGATGTCGTCGAACATGCCGCTCTCACCCATCGGCACCGCGAAGCCAGCGCCTTCCTTGATCGAGCCCTGCACCTGGTCGACCGCCGAGCGCATGTGCACGTTGTTGGTCGATGCCAGCAGGATGTCGAGCGCCTCGAGGTGCGGCACGCCGCTCTGGATCAAGGTGCCGAAGGTGCGGGCGAAGCGGGCGACGAGGCTCTTGTGCACGAGGCCGCCGAACAGCGGCATCTTCAGCGCCAGGCGGTGCATCACCGAGCGGTAGCCGGCGACCTTCACCATCAGCAGCTTGTGCAGCAGGCCCAGCAGCAGCACGCTGACCAGGTAGACCCACCACCAGACCTTCATGTGGTCGCCGAGGGCCATCACCACCTCGGTGGTCCAGTGCATGTCGCCGGCCTTGGCGCTCTCGAACACCGCCTTGAACTTGGGGATCACGAACGCGAACACGAGCAGCAGCACCGCCAGCGCCACCACCATGATGGTCACCGGGTAGGCGAGCGCGCCCTTGACGCGCGACTTGATGTTCTCGCTCTGGGTCAGGAAGCCGCTGAGGCGGTTGAGGATCTCCTCCTGCACACCACCGGCTTCGCCGGCGCGCACCATGTTGGTGTAGAGGGCGTCGAACACGCCGGTGTGCTTCTGCATCGCCTCGGACAGCGGCGTGCCGCCCTCGACGTCCTCGACCAACGTGCCGGCGATGCGCTTCATCGCGCCCGGCGGCATCTGCCCTTCGAGGATGCGCAGGCTCTTGGTGATCGGGATGCCCGCGTTGAGCAACACCGCGAGCTGGCTCGTGAACTCGGCGAGCACCCGCGGCGTGACGCGGTTGCGCCCGAACAGGGGGCCGCCGCCGCCACCGGCCTTGGCGGTGGCCGACGGCACCC
>JAEUHT010000043.1 GCA_016793265.1 Planctomycetota bacterium | reverse complement strand
AGCCCATCTTGTAGAGGCACCAGCCCTTCTTGGCGCCGTCGTCGTCCCAGCTCTCGACGAACTGGCCGTTGTCGAAGAAGCCGCGCCGCAGGCACTTGTCGTGCAGCCTCTGCTTGTAGAACATCGCCGGGCGGCCCTGGCGGTCGAGCTCGGGCAGCCGGCCGAACGTCAGCACGTAGGTCAAGACGCCCGTCATCACCTCGGCGATCGGCGGGCAACCGGGCACCTTGACGATCGGTTTGCCGTGCACGAGCTCGTGCACCGGCACCGCGCCGGTCGGGTTCGGCGCCGCCGCCTGCACGCAGCCGTTGCAGGCGCAGGAGCCCCACGAGATCACGAACTCGGCGTGTGCGGCGGTCTCCTGCAGGATGCTGGTGAAGGTCTCACCGGCGATCGTGCAATAGACGCCGCCGTCCTTGGTCGGCGCGTTGCCCTCGACCGCGACCACGTACTTGGCTTCGCCCTTCTTGGCCTTCTCGATCAGCTCGCGACGGATCTGTTCGGCCTGGTGCCCGGCGGACGCCATCAGCGTGTCGTCGTAGTCGAGCGAGATCATGTTGAGCACGATGTCCTGCGCGATCGGGTGCGAGCTGCGGATGAACGACTCGCTGCAGCAGGTGCATTCGAGGCCGTGCAGCCAGATCACCGGCAGGCGGGGCTTGTTCTCCAGGGCGGCGACGACCTCGGGCAGCTGCTTCGCATCGAGGCCGAGCGCCGCCGCGGTGGTGGCGCAGAAGGCCAGGAAGTCGCGGCGGCTCACCCCGTGCCGCTGCAGCAGTTCGTAGGTCGAGCAGGTCAGGGACGATCGATCACTCGCCATCGTGGGTCCTCCGCGCCGGGTCTGGCGCATGAAGGAGGCTCCCATGGACCGACGGCAACGGAAATTGCCCGCCGTGGGTAGCACCGGGGGGAATGGTGCGCAGAGGCCCCGCCCCGCCATCGCCCCCGATGCGTGGTGGAACACGCTGCCGGCCCGCCTACCATGCGCCGCGTGGCTCCCCACCTGCTGCTGCCGACGCGCACCGCAACCGGTCTCGAATCCCTGGCCGAATACCGCGCCCGCGGCGGTTATGACGGCCTGATCGCCGCCCGCGGCCAGGACCCGGCCCGGCTGCGCGCCGAGGTGGCGGCGTCCGGTCTGCGCGGCCGCGGCGGCGCCGCCTTCCCGACCGCCCGCAAGTGGGACCTGGCGGCGGCGGCCAGCGCCGACCGCAAGTTCGTGGTCGCCAACGGCGGCGAACACGAACCGGGCAGCGACAAGGACCGCCTGCTGGTGCAGCGACACCCGCACGCGGTGCTCGAGGGGCTCTCGCTCGCCGGCCTCGCCACCGGCGCCACGCACGGCTACGTCTACCTGATCGAGGACATGCTGCCGCAGCGGTCGAGCATCGAAGCGGCGCTCAGCGAGGCCGCCGATGCCGGCCTGTTGCCGTTCCCGATCGAGGTCGGCACCGGCCCCACCACCTACGTCGCCGGCGAAGAGACCGCCGCCCTCGAAGCGCTCGAAGGCCGGCCGGCGAAACCGCGCAAGAAGCCGCCGTTCCCGGGTGAGGCCGGCCTGTTCGGCAAGCCGACGACCGTCAACAACGTCGAGACGCTGGCGCACGTCGCCTGGATCGCGCGCCACGGCGCCGCCGCGTTCGCCGACATCGGCACCGAGCAGAGCAAGGGCACGCTGCTGTTCACGCTCGGCCGCGAGGTGGCGAGGCCCGGCGTCCACGAGCTGCCGTTCGGCAGCACCTTCCGCGACCTGATCGAAGGCTGCGGCGGCGGCCTCGTCGGCGGCCGCCGGCTGCGCGCGATCCTGCCGGCGATGTCGACGGGTTTGCTCGACGCGCGCCACCTCGACGTGCCCATCGCCTACGAGACGCTGCGACCGCTCGGCAGCTCGCCGGGCTGCGGCGGCGTGCGGCTCGTGCTCGACGACACCGACGTCGTCGCCATGGTGCTCGGCATCGCCGAGTTCTTCATGCAGGAGCAGTGTGGGCAGTGCCCGCCGTGCCGCATGGAGACCAACCAGTTCGTGCACATCCTCAAGGCCGTGCAAGCGCACAAGGGCCCCGGCTACGACGACAAGCTCAAGAAGCTCGCCGAGTTCTCGCGCAAGAAGGGCAACTGCTCGCTGATCGAGATGGCGGCAGCACCCGTGCTCAGCGCGCTCGACGTGTTCGCCGCCGAATTCGCCGCGGCCGCCGGTCCGGGCGCTCTGCCGGGAGCCACGCACTGACATGGTGACCTTCTACGCGGCGTGCACGCTCGGCCTCGAAGCCGTGCTGGCCCGCGAGCTGCACGCGCTCGGCTGCGGCGAGGTGCGCGAACGGCGCGGCGCCTGCGAGTTCCGCGGCGACCTGGCGCTCGGCTACGCGGCGTGCTTGTGGCTCCGGTCGGCGATCCGCGTGCAGCAGGAGCTGGCGCGCGGCACGGTGCGCGACAAGGACGACCTCTACGCGCTCGCCGACACCGTCGACTGGTCGCGGTCGATCACGGTCAAGCAGACGCTGGCGATCGACGGCGCGGTCAAGGACAGCTTCGCCAACGACACGCGCTACCCGGTCTTGGTGGTCAAGGACGCCATCTGCGACCAGTTCCGCCGCCGCTCGGGCGTGCGCCCCGACGTCGCCCGCGACCGCCCCGACCTGCCGATCAAGCTCGTGCTGCAGGGCGACCAGGCGATCCTCTACCGCGAGCTCGGCGGCGCCCCGCTGCACAAGCGCGGCTACCGTGAGATCCAGCACAAGAGCCCGCTCAACGAGGCCACCGCCGCCGGCCTCCTGTTGCTGACCGGCTGGGACCGGCGCTCGCCCTTGTGCGACCCGATGTGCGGCAGCGCCACGTTCCTGATCGAAGCGGCGTGGCTGGCGACCGACCGCGCCCCCGGCCTCGGCCGTTCGTTCGCGTTCGAGCACTGGCAGGACTCCGACCACAACGCCTGGCGCCGCATCTACGACGAAGCCGAAGCACGCGCCACCGCCGGCCAGGACCGGCTGCCGGAGCTGTTCGGCAACGATCGCCACCCGGGCGCGATCGCGCTCGCCGAGCAGGCGATCCGCGCCGCCGGGCTCAGCGGCCATGTCGCGCTCACGCGCGGCGACGTCGCCGACTACGTGCCGCCGGTGCCGCCCGCGCTGGTCGTCACCAACCCGCCCTACGGCGAACGGCTCGACGCCGACGACGACGTGCTGGCGGCGAGCTGGCGCGGCCTCGGCCGCTTCCTGCACGGCCACTGCCAAGGGGCCGTTGCCTACGTGTTGTGCGGCAACCCCGAACTGACGCGCCACCTCGGCCTGCGCGCGGCGCAGAAGCACCCGGTGCGCAACGGCCCGATCGAGTGCCGCTGGCTGCGCTACGAGGTCGACGCGCGCTGAACCCGTTCGAGCCGGCGGCAGCGGCGGCCGAGCCACAGGCCGGTGCCGCCCCACAGCGCCAGCAGCGGCGCCGCGAGCAGCAGCAGGTGGCCGCGCGTGAACGCCGCCAGCACCGAGTTGAGGGTGGCGCCGACGAGGTCGCCGAAGCGCAGACCGGCGGTGTCGACGATCGCCTTCGACACGTACTTCTCGTCGCGGGTGAGCGGCGTGTAGAGCACTTCCCGCGCCGGCTTGTCGAAGGCGAACTGCAGCGTGCGGCGCAGCACCTCGACCCCGGTGAACAGGCCGACCGTGGGCCACAGCGTGAGCGCCGTGAAGCCCAGGCCGCTGGCGAACGGCATCACGCACAACACGGCGCCGACCCCGAGCAGCAGCAGCGCGCGGCTGGTCGCGACCAGCTGCAGGCACAGGCAGATCGAGTTGTACCAGAAGTTGATCGAGGCCTCGAGCGCGCGCCGCGCCTGATCGTCGGGCACGACCTCGCCGACGAAGCCGAGCCGCAGGTAGTAGAACGTGGTCGCCGCCACGCTCGCGAGCAGCACGAACAGCAGCATGCCGCGCAGGTATGGCGCCCGCAGCACGTGCAGCAGGCTCGGCAGGAAGGGCGGGCCGGCGTTGCCGCGCACGATGCCTTGGTGGCGGCCGGCCATGTCACGGCACCAGTGCAGGGACCGCCACCAGGTCAACACGGCCACCTCGATGGCGATCGCCGACAACACACACAGGGTGCTGTAATCGCGCGCCGCCAGCGTCTCCGACAGCAGCGAGCCGAGCATCGCCCCGAGCGTGCCGCCGACCGAGACCAGGCCGAACAGGCGTTTGCCCTGCGCGGTCGTGAACCACTCGACCGCGTGCACCCAGATCAGGGTCACGCCGCAGACGCTGAAGGCAGTCACCCACGAGTAGAAGAAGGCATGCCCGCGGCCGCGCCAATCGGCAAGACCGAGCGCGCCCAGCTTGCCGCTGCCGCCGGCGAGCAGCGCGGCGAAGACCAGGAAGCTCACGGCGAAGGCGTGCAGCGCATACGGCAGGAAGCGCTGCGACGGCAGCCGGCGCACGAGCGCCAGGTACGGTTGGTTGAGCAGCGTGGTCAGCACGAAGGTGAGGCTGAACAACCACACCAGGTGGTCATTGCCGAACGCGTAGGCGACGTTCTCGCGCAACGGCCGCAGCAGGTAGTACGCGAACAGCACCCAGAAGAAGGCGGCCGCCGTCCACACCGTCGCGCGCCGTTCGGCCGCGGTGGCGTCGTGCAGGCGCAGCAGTCGGAGCAGGAGGTCGCGCACGCGGTGGATACGGAGCGGGGTGGGGCGCGGTGAGCTGGCCGCGCCGCGTTCGTACGCGCCCGCGCGCCCGGCGCCAGCCCCGAACACGATCTCGATGGCGCCGCCGGACCCCGCCCCTATCCTGCCCGCGCCAATGCCCCCCACCGGCAACCGCGTCGTCCCCCAACTGGTGCTGCTCGCTCTGATCCTGATCTGGAGCGCCAGCTACGTCGTGTCGAAGCTGGCCCTCGGGTCGCTGACGGCGCCGGCGCTGGTGGCGACGCGCTTCTGGCTGGCGATCCTGTGTGTGCTGCCGCTGGTGCGCCGAGGCCTCGCCACCCAGCTGCGCGCCACGCTGTGGCCCGGCATCACCACCGGCATCGCGCTGGGCTCCGGCTACCTGCTGCAGATGCAAGGGCTGCGGCTCAGCACGGCGTCGATGGGTGGCCTGATCGCCGGCCTGATCGTGCCGCTGGTCGCGCTCGGCGGCTTCCTGTTCCTCGGCGGTCGGCTCGGCGGTCGCGCCGCGCTCGGCCTTCTGCTGGCGATCGCCGGCATCGTGCTCGTCTGCGACGCCAGCGGCGGCTCCTGGCTCGGCAACGGGCTGCTGATCGGCTCGTCGGTCAGTTACGCGGCGCACGTGCTGCTGCTGTCCTTCCACGGCCGCCGCGTGCCGCTGGTCGCCTTCACGCTGTGGCAGCTCGGGGTCGTCGCCAGCGCCGGCACCGTGCAGGCGGCGCTCGACGGCGAGATCGCCGCGCAGCCCGAACTCGGCGTCGCCTGGTCGCCGGCCCTGTTGGCCGAGCTCGCCTACCTCGGCGTGCTCGCCACCGGACTCGCCATCCTCGTGCAAGGCCGCGTGCAGCACCGCATCCCGTCGACACAGGTCGCCCTGCTGTTCGCGACGCAACCGCTGCTCGCGGCCCTCTGCGGCTGGGTCTGGCTCGACGACCACCTGACGTCGGTGCAGCTCGCCGGCGGCGGGCTGATCATCACCGGCGTCGTCGTCACCAGCCTCGCGCGCTGAACTTCGCGGCGACGGCGGCCCCCTGTTGCGCACCAGGAAAGGTGGCGCGCCATCATGGGGCGGTGTCCATCTCGGGTCCCGACTTCGACCCGCGCCTCGAACAGGCAGGCAGGTTCTTCATGGGCACCTCGGACGTTCACCAGGCGCTGGCGCGCATCACCACGAGACTCGAGCAGCGCGGCATCCCGTACGCCGTGGGTGGCGGCATGGCCGTCAACGCGCACGGTCACCGGCGCACGACGACCGACGTCGACGTGCTGCTGACCCCCGATCCGACGGATGCACCGGTGCATCAGGCCGCCAACCACATCCCCAGGACGAGCGGCAACGTGACGAGCCCGCACGAGAGGAAGCCCCACCAGGCCGGACGGTGCTGCAGCCTGTGCCCCAGCAGCAGCGGCAGCAGCGGCGCTGCCAGGGCCAGGCCGGCGGCGGACCACGGCAGGTAGGCGAGGTGCACCCCGGCGAGCACGAAGCCGGCGTGGGCCACCGCGAGCCAGCACGCGTGGGCTTCGCCGAACACGAACGGCCGCCGCCACAGCCGGGTGCCGGCGGCGGCGCCGATCGTGGCGGCCACCGCCCCCATCACCTGCCCGAACAACGCGCTCTTGCCGAGCACCAAGAGGCCGGCGTCGAGCGACAGCAGCCACGCCATCAGCACCGCCGGCCCGATGCCGAGCGGCGCCCGCTGCAGCGTCGTGCGCAGCGTCGCGGCGGTCAGCGCGGCGATGCCGCCACCACCGCCGACGAACAACAGCTGATCGCCGAACGACCAGTTCGCCGCCGTCTTCTGCAGCACGAGCCAGATGGCGAAGGCCGCGAACAGCGGGGCGAACAGCGGGCGCAGCCCCGCCGGCAGCCAGCGCGCCGATTCGAGCGTGGACCACACACCGGCCGCGACCACGGCCCAGACCAGCCACTGCGTGCCGTTCGGCCGTTGCCACAGCTCGTGCGGCCACGCCGGCCATTGTTTGAGCAGCCCGAAGGCCACCAACGTGCCGATGGCGGCGGCGAGGCCGGCGAGCCGGGCGCCGCCGAGCGAGACCAGCAGCAGCGCCGCCGCCAACGACGGCAGCACCCCCTTCAGCACGACCTCGAGTTCCATGCCCGCGGCGCCGCGATCACTTCGCCTTGGTCGTCTCGAGGCCGATCGACAGCATCACCTCGTCGCCGAGCTGGTTCTTGGCCACGCCGTAGTCCATGCCGAAGTCGCTGCGCTTGATCGAGAACGTCGTCCACCAGCCGATGCGCGGACCGTAGAAGTCGCCTTCGCCGCTCTTCTCGACCAGCAGCGTGATCGGCTTCTTGGTGCCGGCCAGTTCGAGCTCGCCGGTGACGTCGAACTTGCCGTCGGCGCGCTGCTGGATCTTGGTGCTGGAGAACACGATGTTCGGGTTCTCCTTGGCGTTGAAGAAGTCGGGACCGGCGAGGTGGCCGTCGCGCTTCGCGTCATTGCTGTCGAGCTTGTCGACCGGGATCGTCAGCGCGACCTTGCCGGCTTCGGGGTGGGCCGGATCGAACGTCAAGGTGCCTTCGACGTGGTCGAAGCTGCCCTGGAACCACGAGATGTCGGCGTGCTTGACGCGGAAGACGACCGAGCTGTGCACGGCGTCGACGACCCAATCGTGATCACCCGGCACGAAACCAGCCGGCGTCGGCGTCAGCGTGGTGGGAGCGGTGAGCGCGAGGGTCGCGCAGAGGGGAGCGAGCAGGAGAATGGACTTCATGAGGATGGTGCGTGACGAAGGGCGCCGGGTATGGCACCTCGGCGCCAGGGGGACAAGGGCGGGCAGGAAGAAGCGGTCACGGCCGGCGCAGCAGGACCGTCGCCCCGATGGTCGCCGCCGCCTCGTCGCCATCGACGGACAGACGACAGCGTCCGAACGTGGCGCCGAGCGTGGTGATCGCCGTGGCGCGGTCGACGATGCCGGGGCCCAGCACCAGCAGCACCGTGTCTTCGCGCGCGGCGACGGTGAGCAGCTGCGCCATGGTGTACGGCAGCGGCCGGCTGCCGAATGCCCAGGCGACCCGCGGCAGGTCGCTGACCAGCTCGCCGCGGCCGCCGTGCTCGTGCGCGAGGTAGCGACCGAGCCAACGCTCCTCGGCGGCGGCGGCCGGTTCGACCCGCTGCCAGGCACTGAGGAAGTCGACGCCGACGACGACACACAGCAGCAGGTCGCGCCATCGGCCGGCGAGCCGCGCGAGGCCGACGCCGCCGAGCACCGCGAGCAACGGCGTCCAGGCCGGCGCCAGCGCGGCGACGGTGCCGGTGGCGACGGCGATGGTGATGACGAGCAGCGCCACGAAGTGCAGCCAGCGCGCCCGCGGCGGCCGCGGCGGCAGCCACGCCACCGGCCACAGCAGCAGCATTGGTCCGAGGCCGACGCGCCACTGGGTCCACAGGGTGCCCGGATCGACGCGCACGGCATCGGCGCCGGCGAGGGCGGCGGTCAGCAACAGCAGCAGCGCCACCACCGGCCGGGCGCGCGCGACGGCGAGCGAGGCCATGGCGACGACGAGGCAGGTGAGGGCCGTCGGCGCGCCGGCGCCGGCCGCGAGCACGGGCCCGGCGGCGACCGCCGCCAGCACCGCCGCGGGCACGCCGGCACCTTCCCGCAGCCGTTGCGCGGCAGCCGCCACGGGCCAGACGACGAGGCCGCCGACGATGGCGGCGAGCAGGTGCGCGGTGAAGAACGGCGGCAGACCGGCCGCCAGGAACGGCGCCAGCAGCAGCGCCCAGAGGCCGTGCCACCACGCGGTGGCGAAGGCGCCGACGTGACCCTGCGCGAGCTCCGCCGCGAGCCAGAGGTCGTGGCAGCCGTCGACGCCGGGCATCGGCGTGCGTTGGGCCGTCACCCACCGCCACGAGATCGCGCCGACCGCGAGCCACAGCAGGAGCCGCCGTTCGCGCGCGGTCAGCGGCGCGTGGTCGCCTGCGCCGGGCAGCGGGGCGCTCACGGCAGGGCCGCCCCGAGGTCGCGCGCCTCGCCGTCGGCGCCGTAGTCGCCGAGCTGGAAGACGAGGTCGCGGTAGTTGCGGACGTCGAGCACGGCCAGTGACTGGATCGCGCGCAGCGCCATCAGGTCGCGTCGCACGGCCGGACCGTGCCGGAACGCGCGCTGCAACAGCTCCGTCGCCGCCGCCGCCGGAGTCTGGCCGTCGGGCAGCGCGAGCCACGCCGCCAGCAGGTCGCGCGTGCCGCCGAGGTCGCCGAGCCACGCCGCCCGCAGCGCGGCCGCGGCTTCGCGGCAGGTGTCGCGCCCGTAGCGCTCGAGCCAACGCTCCACCTCCGGCAGGCCGAACAACCCGGCCCACCACAGCCGCAATCGCTGCCCGAACGTCGGCCGCGCCCGCGCCGCGATCAGCGGCTGCCACAGCTCGTCCCGCCAGCGCGCCGCACCGTGCAAGGTGCGCACGTCGTGCTGGTCGGCGATCCAGGCGCAAGTGACGGCGAGTTCGCCGGCGGCGCACACCTCGGCGTCCGGCGCGCCGGCGTCGGCGGCCAACGGCGGCAGCGTCGCCACCGCTGCGTGCAGCGTCGCCACCTGCGCCCGCACCGCCGCGGCCTGCTCCCGCAGCGACGCGGCCTCGTGTTCGCGCAGGTGCAGGAAGCGCAGGTCCCGTTCGACCTCGGGCAGCTCGGCGAACGGCTGCTTGGCACTCCAGCCGGCCGGAGCGCCGGCGTAGACCGGGTCCAGCGCGAGCCGCATGCGCATGGCCTCGAGCAGGCCGGGCGCCTTCATGCGGTGGATCTTGCGCAGCGCCACCACGAACGGCGCCTCGCCGAGCTCGCGGCGCTGCATCGCCAGCTCCGGGTCGAGCACCTCGCGCACGATCTGCCGCACGCGGCCGACGACCCAGCCGAACGAACGTACGAAGCGCCAGGCCAGCAGCAGCGGCAGCAGCAGCACCCGGCCCTTCGACAGCCGGCGCTGGTAGAAGCGCAGCGGGTTGAAGCTGCGCGCCTGCCGCGGCAGGCCGTGCACCGGCCGCATGCCGAAGATCTCGCGGATCATCGTACGGCGGTCGACGCGCAGCGTCGCCAGCACGTCCTCGCCGAACACGGCGGCGACGTGGCGGTCGCGTTCGGGATCCCCGCCGAGGAAGTCGAGGGCCGTGAACTCGGTCGCCGGGTAGGCGCGGGCGATGCCACCACGATCGTCATCCTGCTTGGCGCGACCGCCGCGCGGGTCGCGCCGCCGCTGCAGCCAGTCCTGCATGTCGTCGAGCGCCTGGGCGCTCGCCGCCGCGCGTTCGGCCAGCGGTACGCAGTAGCGGTTGTAGCCGGCGATGCGCTTGGCGGCCTCGACGGCGATGCTCTCGGTGATGAAGCTGAACCACAAGTACGGCCCGCTCAGGATCGAGCCGGCGTCGAGCTTGAGCCGGCGCAGCCGCCGCCGCTCGCGCGCGTCGTGGCGCAGGAAGTGCTGCCGCAGGTTCGCCAGCGCCTGGTTGGCCAACAGCTGCTCGGTGGTCTTGACGTCGCTGGCGTGCAGCGGCGCGCCGTCGAGGAAGTGCAGGTAGAGCAACACGACGCGGTTCGCCTCGTGGCGCACCGCCTCGCCGACGCCGTCGTCGGCGACCGGCACGCCGGTGCGCGAGTTGCGCAGCTGCGCGGTCAGCATGCGCCGCACCTCGGCCGTGGCCGCCCGGCCGAACACACGCTCGCAGAGGAAGTCGAGGTCCTCACGTTCGTAGCGCGGCTTGACCAGTTCGAGCTGGCTGATGAAGTGCGCTTCGCTGGTGAGGCGGAACGCCTCCGAGGCCTGGCCGGCGAGGCGCTTGAGCCAGTTGCCGAGCAGCAGGAAGACGAGGCAGACGCCGCCGAGCACCAAGAGCGGCAGCCCGACGATCTTGCCGAGGATGGCGCTGATCGTCGGCGAGCGGATGAACTGGTCGAACAGCACGAACAGGCCGCCGAACAGCAGCAGCCGCACCGCCGGCCGCTGGCTCGCGCGCACCATCGCGCTGGCGACGCGGTCGAGGATCTGCGGACCGGTGACGATGCCGTGCAGGTCGGCGAAGAACAGCATGCGGCCGTACCAGTTCTCCACCCACTCGGCGACGCGGCGGGCGCAGGCGACGATGCGCTCCTCGGCGGTCGCCGGCAGCGGCGCCACCGCGACCCGTCGGATGAGCGGCAGCCAGCGCACCGGCACGGCCGACAACACCCGCACCACCCGATCGAGCGCCTGCACGTCCTCCGCCCGCAGCCAGCGGCCGAGGTCCTGCGGCCGCAGCGACCACAAGAACTGGATGGCCTCGTCGACCGGGATGTCGCGCGCGATCGCGCCGGTGGCGCTGCGCCGCACGGCTTCGGGCCGCAGCCGCGCGCAGGCGGCGTCGAGCGCCAGGGCCCGCCGCGTCAGCTCCGGCGCCCGTTCCCCGAGCGGCAGCAGCGCCAGCAGTTCGTGTTCCCGGCGCAGCGTGGTGAACAGCACGTCGCGCTGGTCGGACTCGGCGAGCGGCCGGCGCACCTCGCCGACCGCGGGCACGAACACGAACTCACGGTTGAGCAGCTGCGCGAAGCGGGCGGTGAGGCCGTCGAGGCCTCGCACCAGGAACAGCACGAGGCGCGCCGAACGCAGCAGCGGCCGCAGGAACTGCACGTAGCGCGCCGCCCAGGTCACGCGCAGCAGCCGCAGCAGCCGCAGCAGCATCACGTTGTCGGCGCCACCCGGCACCGTGACCGGGAACAGGAACAGCACCGACGGGATCGCCGGCAGCAGGTCGGTCAGCGCGTTGCGGCAGAACCACGAGCCGCGCGACGGGTGCAGCAGCAGTTCGCAGACGAAGTCGGCGATGAAGAAGCTGCAGGCCAGCGCGTCGATCCAGTGCAGCACGTCCGCCTGCCCCGGGCTCAGCGTCATGGTCGCCTCGACCAGCAACGTCGCCAACACCACCAGCAGCAGCACGAAGTTGGTGGTCTCCAGCACGGTGACGCCGCGGGCGCCGAGGCGCTGCTCGAGCCGGCGCGCCAGTTCGCGGTCGTCGGCCGCCCGCTGCAGGCGCCGCGCGAAGCGGCGGCAGATCGCCGAGCCGGTGGCGGCGGCCAACGCCTCGACCACGGCGGCGGTCTCGGCCAGCAGGCGCACCTGGTGCGGCAGGCCCAGGTCGTCGATCGCCGTCGACAACACCGCGAAGCGCTCGCCGACCTCCTCCTCGATCGCCACCCGATCCCGTACCAGCGGCAGCCCGCGCACGATCGCCGCCGCACAACACTGTTCGAGCTCGTGTTCGCCGCCGATCGCGGCCGCCGCCTTGGCCTCGGCGAGGTCGAGCAGGGTGACGACGTCGGCGGCGCCGGTTGCGAGGCCCGCGACCCGCAGCCGCAACCACGAACGGCGCGCCTGGGCCAGCGCCGCTGCGAACGCCTGGCCGTGGTGCTCCTGCTGGCGCTCCAGCCAACGCACCTCGGCGGCGAGCAGTTCGAGCTCCAGCGGCGCCGCCGGTGCCGCCGCCTCACGCGCCGCCGCCAACGCCGCCGCGTTCGCCGCGGGCTCGGTCGGCGCGGCGTGCAGCAGCTGCTGCAGGTGGACCAGTGCCGGTGGCGTCGGGGGCTCTGCGGACTGCTTCATGCGGGCCGGATGCACCCGCGCCGACGGGCCGGGCGGCGGGCTTTGTATCCGCTGCCGCGGTCGAGCACAGCAGCCGACCGCCGGCATCGTGCCGGCGACCTCCGCTCACCAGGGGCGCTGGTAATCGACCAGTCCGGCCGGCTCCTCGCCGAGATACTGCAGCTCGATGCGGCGCACCGCCGGCCCGGAGGCGCATTCGACGTCGAGCCGCGTCACCATGCCGGTGGCCTCGTCGCATTCGAGCCGCGCCGAGCGCAGCTTGACGCCCCGGTCGGCGCGCGCCGACACCGCCTCGATGACGAGCTGGTTGCGCCCGTCGGCGTCGCGCTGTCGGCCGACCACGCGCAGTTCGAAGTCCGCGGGCAGGTTGCGCACCAGCTGCTCGATGTCGAGGTAGCCGACGTCGAGCACCTCGCCGAGGCGCTGCTGCAGCCGTTCGCGTTCGGCCACCGGACCGGCGTGGCGGAACAGGCCGTTGCCGGCCGTGAACCACAGCTCGTCGCCGTCGCACCCGGCGTGCATCTGGCCGAAGGCGAGGCCGCCGAAGCTGAACTTGCCATCGACGCGGAAGCGGCTGCCGGGCCGCACCACCAGCGCGAGCTCGTGCCGGCGCAGTTCGCCGCTGCGCTCGGTGGCGACACTGGCCACGACGCGGAAGCGCCGGTCGACGTCACGCGCCAACTGCTCGGCGGCGCGCTGCACCGCGGCCTCGGCGGTCGGCAGGTGCTCTGGCAGCGACCACCAGGTGCCGAACACGGCCAGCAGCAGCGCCGCGGCGGCGGCCAGGAGCCAGCGACCGCGGCCGTGGCGCGCCCGTTCGTGCTCGTCGATACGTTCGAGGATGCCGGCGACCCGCGCCTCGCGCGCCGCCGGATCGGCGGTGTGCAACGCCCGCAGCAGGCCGTGCATCGTACGTTGCTGCGCCAGCCACTGGCGCGCCGCCGGCGGCACGTCGGCGGGTGATGGACCATCGGCCAGCGTGTCGTCGAGCTGGCCCCACGGTGGTCGCACGGCGTCGAGGCCGCCGTCCGGGTTCTTGCCATCCGGAGTGATGTCGTCTGCGTCGGTCATGCCGGCTCCTCGGCCGCGCGCTTCGTGTCCAGGCACTGCTGCAACCGCGCACGGCCACGCTGCAGGTGCTTCTTCACCGCCTCGAAACCGATGCCGAGCCGCACCGCGATCTCCTTGCAGTGCAGGCCGTGCTCGTAATGCAGCGTGATGGCGTCGCGATGGGCGCCGGGCAGCTTGGTCAGGCAATCGCGCAGCGCGTCGAGCCGTTCGTCGAAGGTGTCGCCGGGCAGCTGCTCGAAGTCGCGCACCCCCTGCTCGATGCGAGACAGCAGCTCGTCGTCGCAGAAGTGCACCCGCGAGCGGCCGAGGCGGCGGCGGTGATTGAGCACCAGCTTCTGGGCGATGCCGCGCACCCACGGGCCGAACGGCAGCTGGCGGTCGTAGCGATCGAGGATGCGCCAGGCGACCAGGAAGGTCTCCTGCAGCACGTCCTCGGCCGCGGCGGCGTCGCGCAGCGACGACAGCAGCAAGGCCCGCACCGAGTCGATGTGCTCGCGCATCAGGATCTCGAACAGGTCGCGGGAATCCACGGGCGGCGATTGTCCGGCGCCGCCCCGAGCGGGACAGGGGCGGCGGTGAAATCCCGCCCTGGACGCACGGCGCCTTGCCACCGAGACTGCGGCGCCGATGCGCGTCGCCGCCTACGTCTACACCGGTTGGCACCCGATCGCCGAGCGCGACCTTGCCTTCCACCCGGGCTTCACCGAATGGGAGCTCGTGCGCGGCTGCCGGCCGCGGTTCCCTTCGCACCGGCAGCCGAAGGTGCCGGCCCTCGGTGAGTACGACGACCGCGACCCGCACGAGCTCGGCCGCCGGCTGCTGCTGGCGCACGCGCACGGCGTCGACGCCTTCGTCTTCGGCGTGTTCTGGTGCCGCGGCAAGCGCGTGTTCGAGCAGGGCCTCGACCGGGGCTTGCTCGGCGGCGAGGCCGGCACGACGGTGCCGTTCGCCTGCATGTGGGCCAACCGCATGCCGCGCCGCGTGCTGCCGGTGCGGCGCACCGACCTGCCGGTGCTCGACCCCATGCGCTTCGTGCCGAGCGACGTCGACGACTTCGTCGCCTTCGTGGCGATGCTGGCCACGAACTACTTCCGGCGGCCCAACTACGTCACCGTCGGCGGCCGCAGCTACCTGTCGATCTTCGACTCGACGTTCTTCGTCAAGGAGCTCGGCCTCGCCGGCGCGCGGGCGGCGATCGTGGCGGCGCGACGGTGGCTGGTGGCGAACGGTCACCGCGACCTGCACCTCGCCGCGATCGAGCCCAACGCCGAGGTGCTGCCGCTGGTGCGCGAGGTCGGCTTCGACAGCGTCACGCACTACGTGCTGCTGCCGGACTGGAAGGGGCCGTTCGAACAGGACTACCGCGAGTACGCCGAGCGCCGCGCCGGCGAGTGGCGCCACTTCGCCGCGGTCTCGGGGCTGTGTTACATGCCGTCGGTGGCGCCGGGCTGGGACGCCAGCGCGCGCGGCGCCGATTTCGGCGACGCCAGGCCCGACAAGTACCCGTGGTGGCCGGTGGTCACCGGCGAGCACCCGGAGCTGTTCCTGGCGGCGCTGCGGCGCGGCCGCACCTTCGTCAGCCCACACGGCGTCGACGACCCGCTGCTGCTGGTGGCGTCGCTCAACGAATGGAGCGAAGGCCACTACCTCGAGCCGGACCTGCGCTTCGGCATGGGCTGGCTCGAAGCGGTGCGGGACTCACGGTGAGTCGCGCTCAGCGCGGCGTCACCGGCTCGATCGTGATCAGCTCGCTCCTGCCGTCGCGACCGACCGCGAACGGGAACCTGCCGTTCGAGGCCGCGGCGCCGAAGCGGCCGTGCTTGTCGAGGGCGAGGAAGCAGATGTCGAGCTGGTAGCCGCGCGGGTCCTTGCGGGCGATGCGGTGCACCTGCTCCTCGCAGGCCTGCTGTGGGCTCATGCCCTGGCGCATGAACTCGACGATCTGGTAGCTGCCGCAGTAGCGCATGACGTTCTCGCCGAGGCCGGTGGCGCCGGCGGCGCCGACCTCGTCGTCGACGTAGAGGCCGGCGCCGGGGATCGGCGAATCGCCGACGCGGCCCGGCAGCTTGCCGCCGGCACCGCTGGTCGAACAGCCACCGGCGACGTGGCCGTCGCGGTCGAGCAGCAGCAGCGTGACGGTGTCGTGGCCCGCCGTGTCTGCGGGCCTGCGCTCACGCGCGACCCATGCCTGCTTCTTCGCCGGCAGATCGTCGACGTTCGCCGACTCGAGCTGGTGCTCGAGCGCGAACCAGCGCGCCCCCTCGCCGACCAGCATGACGTGCCGCGTGCCCTCCATGACGTGCCGCGCGGCGCGGATCGGGTGCACGATGCCCTCGAGCCCGGCGACGCAGCCGGCGCGGTGGCCGGGACCGTCCATGATGCAGGCGTCGAGCTGCGCATAGCCGGCGGCGTTGGGGCGGCCGCCGAGACCGACCGAACCATCGCAGCTCAGCCGTTCCACCTCGCTGATGCCGGCTTCGATGGCGTCGAGCCGGCCCGCCCCCTGCTGCAGCGCGGCCATCGCCGCGTCGGTGGCGATGCGGCCGAACGGCCACGTCGCGATCAGCAGCGGGCCGGGCGCTGCCGGGGCCGGCGGCGGGGCGGCGCAGGCGGCGAACAGGGCCGGGACGAGCAACACGCAGCGGACGAAGGTGCGCATGGCGCCTCGCTACCATGGCGGTGGCCAGAAGCAAGCGCAGGCTCGGCATCTGCAGGGTTCTGGATGGAACTGCGGCTGCCGGCAGGTGGCGGCAAGCCACGTGCGTCAGGCGCGCCGCGCCAGCAGCCGCTGCCGCACCGCGCGCGGCGGCGCGCCGACCTCGCCGTTCGCGTAGTCGAGCACCTCGAGTCCGTGTTCGATGCGAACGCGGCGGCGAGAAGGGAGGAGATGTGCATGCCTCTGCAGTGCCGCTGCCTGCACCTCGGTCCCGTGGAAATGGAACTCGGACGCCCGACCGGGCACCTTGCCGGCATGCGCGCCTTGTCTTGGTTGTTCCTTGCCTTCGCCGCGGCCTGCGCCACGGTGCCACCCCGCGCCGCGACGACGGAGCGCACGGCCGCCGTCGTGCAGGCGGCGCTCGACGGCGAGGCGCTCTACACCCTGGCTGGTGGGCTCAAGCCGATGAGCCAGGGCATCTGGCAGGGCCAGGTCGTGCTCGACGCGCCGGACCTCGGCGAGGTGCGCGCCGTGCGCGCCGCGCTGGCGCCATGGCGCAACGACGAGCTGTGGGCCGACGTCGCCGTGTTCTCCACCCCGTACGCCGGCAAGCGCGCCGCCATCGCCTACGTCATGCACCGACAGGCCGTCGCCGACGTCGTGGCGCAGCACCAGGCCTTCTTCGCCCCGCACGGCATCGCCGTGGACACGCATCCCGCCGAGGTCGCCGCCGTCGTCGAACGTATGCCCGAGCTCGATCGCCATCGTGGCCTCGGCCTCTTGTTCGGCTACCCGCTGCCGGCCATCGAGTTCTTCGTCACGGCATCGGCGAGCGCCAAGGCCACCGGCGAGCAGGTGCCGCGGCGCTTCGTGCAGATCCCGACCTTCGCGCACGCCACCGGCCGCTTCGTCTACGCGGTGCCGGCCGATGCGCCGGAGACCGCCGCCGACCGCGAGCTGGCGGCGCGCGCCGGGGTGGTGCTCGCGCGTTGCCGCGAACTGCGCGCCGCCACGCCGGCCACCGACGCCGACACGCTGCTCACCATCGCGGCGACGCTGTCGCGCGAGTTCGCCGCCGACACCGCCGTCGCGCGCTGAGCCGGGCGGCACCACGGTTCGAGATCGGGGCGACTGCGCGCCTCACCGCCGCAGCACGCCGTTGCCTCCCCAGTAGGCGCTGGTCTGGCCAGAGAGGTAGCTGACCTGCGAGTTCCAGCGCGCGTTGCTCAGCGTCTCGGCGACCGAGGGGCCGGACCATACCGGCGGCGCGCTCGACCCACCGCTGCTGCCGCCGCTGTAGCTGCTGCCACCTCCACCTCCACTGGCCAGCGGGGCTGCGGGCCTCGGGTACCGCTCCGGGTGCTGCGACTGCAGGCACGCGAGCAGACGCTCCTGCAGGGTCGGTTCCGTCGAAATCGCCCTGGCGCGTTCGAGGTCGCCGAGCGGCACGGTGGCGCCGAGCTGCTCGGCGCAACGCGTGACGAAGTGGACGTAGGCCTCGGCGCCCGCGAAATCCCGGTCGCGCAGCGTGCGCGCGAGCTCGAGCCCAGCCGTCACGTCCTTGCCCTTGCACTTCTGCTGCATCGAGTCGAGGGCGGTCCGGACCGCCTTCGCGTGTGCCGCAGCCGCCGCGTCGCGCCGTTCGCGCCACGTCATCGCGAACTCGTAGTCCCGCCGCCGCCGCTCGCTCTCGGCGAGGTAGGTGGTGTCGTTCTGCTTCGTGTAGCGCGCGAGCGCCGTGTAGGCCTCGTCGCGCGACGGATACCCAAAGCCGATGATGCCGCGCCCATCGAGGCCGACGATGTGCCAGTCGTTCTCGGCAACACGCTGCACGAGGAAGCCGAGTCGCGTCACCAGACTGCCTCCAGAGTAGCCCGTGTTGCGGTCGTAGTGACCCGCGTCGGCGTAGTGGTAGTCGACCGCCTCGACCGCGCGGTAGTTGCTCTTCGCCAAGTGCTCGATCGCCGACTGCCCGTACCACTCGCTCGGATGGAGGAACGCGAAGCGCTCCTGCTCGCCGACGGTGCCGATGACGACGGCGCCGACGAAGGGCGCGCTCCCCATTTGGTCATACGAACCGCGCTCGAACAGCTTGATGCCCGCGACGTGCGCGGGCTTCGGCGTGATCGTGCCGTCGTCGTGCAGCGGCCAGTACAGGTCGGCGACGGGATCGGTCCGGATCGCAAAGCGCACGCGTCCGTTCGAGCCTGCTTCGGCGAGGCGACGCAGCGGCTCCAGCGCCGGGCTCAGCGGCTTGCCGGCGAGATCGTAGACTACGTCGACGTCGACTCCGTTGGCATCACGATGGTGCACGAGGTATGCCCTGTCGAGCACCTCGACCACCTGGTTCGGCCAGAACATCTCGTCACGCAGGGTGGCGGGCACGACGCGCGGCAGGGAAGCCGTGATGTGCCAGTCGGCGTCGAGCAGGAAGACCATGCAGAGGTCCTTTGCGTCGGGATCCACGTCCAGACCGACCACTCGGCCGTGCGTCAGGTCGGCTCCCGCGAGTCGACGCGCCGAGGCGAGCGTGCGGAACGGCATTCGCTCTTCGTTGCCCGTGCGCAGGTCGAGGCGCGTCCAATGCTCGTCGCCCGGGTGCTTGACCATCGCGAAGTCAGGGCGCCAGTACCACGCTTCGCTGTACTGCGGCGGGCGAACCCAATTGCCGTTCTCGCACAGACCGTGCAGCACCGTACCGGCCTTGACCATACGACCGCGGATCTCACGGTCGGTCCGCAGCGTGAACGGCTGCGAGCCGCCGACGACGCTGCGCACGCCGTGGGTGCGCGGCACGTACGGCGTGTCGGCGTCGAGCAGGAGGAAGCCACGTGGCATGAGTCCGGCCTGCAGAGTCGGATCGGTCAGTGGACTCGACGCACAGGCGCAGAGCAGCAGCGGCAGGAGAGACAGTCGGTGCATGAGTCGGTATCGGCAGTCGCGTTCTCGGGGTCACAATCTGGGTGACGCAGGAGCTCAGGCCCGATTGGACGACGGTTACCCCCACCACCAGGCGTCGCCCGAGAGGCCGCTGCGTGGGGACATCGCCGTGCAGGGTCCAGCGCCACCCGCCAAGGAACCGCCGCGCAGGCAGCCCGCCGGACTCGCACCCGACGTCTACGATCCGCGGCGAACTCGCGCGCTGGCGCCTCAGCGCTTCTTCGTGATCAGCAGCTTGTCGAGCTTGGCGCGGATCTTGACCGACTCCTCGCTGCGCGTCAGCGCCTTGCTGATCGCCGCCAGGCTCATGCCCTTGCTGGCGAGGTGATGGAGCTTCTGGATCTCGGTCGGAGTCCAGGGCTGGCGATGGCGTTCGAAGCGTTCGGTCATCGCCGCAGTGTGGCGCCCCGGCCGCGGCGATGCCACCTCGCTGCCATCGGCGGTCCGGCGCCGCACCGGCCTCTGCCGGGCAGCACGACCGCCTGCGCGGGGCTTCCTCCAGTTCCCACGAACGGGCAGCCGCGCCGCCTCGCTGCTCCCTTGGTCCTCCCCACGCTCCTATGCCATCACTGCTCCTGCGTTCCTTTTGCCTCTTGCTCCCCGCCACCTCCGCGCTGGCCCAATACGCCGACGGCGAACTGATCGTGCGCCTCGGCACGGCCGGCGGCGGCTCCTGCTCCTACCTCCGCGTCGATCCGGTCACTGGCAACGCCACGACGCTGCTCGCCGGCGCCTACCCGCACGGCTACTCGGGTTCGGCGGTCTACGACAGCTTCCGCGACGTGATGTTGATCAACACGTCGCTGCCGCCGGACTCGTACGCACTCGCCCGCCTGTTCGCCGTACAGGCCGACGGCTCCCACACCGCGGTCGCGGCGGTCGGCACCGGCGAGCTGCGAGGCCTGTGCTCGGTCGGCGACGGCCGTGTCTTCTACCAGGTGCACCAGACCCCCGAGATCCGCTGGCTCGACGCCAGCAACCAGGTGCACACGCTGCTCGATGCGTCCGGCAGCGCGCCGTTCCAGTTCGCGATCGAACACCTGATCTACCACGCGCCGAGCAACGCGCTGATCGCGACGACCAGCGGCTGGTGGTCGAGCAACGACTGCTCCCCCGGCTCCTGCAGCGTATTCCGCATCCCGCTGTCGAACGACGGCAGTCGCGTCGGCGGCCCGGTGGCGTGCGCGCCGGTGGCGAGCGACAACCAGGAGATCATGAGCCTCGACTTCATGCCGGGCGGCCAACTGCTGATGTGCCTCGCGAACGGCAGCCCGGGCTTCATGCCGCTGCTGTACACCGTCGACCCGACCACGCTGGCGATGACCGCCTTCGCCAACACGCAGCTGCACGACCTCGACGGCGCGGTCTACAGCACGCGGGCCGGCGGCGCGATCGTGCTCGACGACGGCGGCAACACGCTGCGGCAGTTCGGCCCCGGCACGACCCTCTCGCTCGGCACCGTGATCCCCACCAGCCTGCCGGTGTCGGCGATCACCAGCGGTTACTCGCCGGCCGAGAACCTCTGGGAAGTCGACCGCAACGGGCCGGGCTGCCAAGGCCTCGGCGCGCCCTACGGCACCGGCCTCGCCGGCCTCGGCGGCGTCGTGCCGACCCTCGGCGCCGTCGGTTGCCCCGATCGCAGCACACCGTGGAGTCTGTCGGTCAACGCCACGGTCGGCGGCACCTTCGGCCTGCTCGCCCTCGGCGACGGTCCCGCCAACCTGCCCGCCCTCGGCGGCTCGCTGCTCATCTTCCCGGTCACGGCGACGTTCGTGTTCGCGACCAGCGGCGCGCCCGGCATGCCCGGAGTCGGCGGCTTCAACCTGCCGCTGCTGCTGACCGACCCGGCGCTGGTCGGCATCTCGTTCTGGTTCCAGGCGGTGGTGCTCGACGCGGCGGGCGTCGAGGGCTTCTCGCTCAGCAACGGCCTGCAGGTGGTGATCGGCTGATCGCGCGCAGCGGCCAGATCCCGCTGCCGAACCAACGCGGGGCGACCGAGCAGGCCTTGGCACGGGTGGCGCGGTGAGGTCCCGCGGATTCCGGTAACACCTTCGGGCGTTCGCTTCTCGACCGGGTGAGCCGCCGCAGTCCGCGGCAACCACCCGAACCCTCCCCCTCGCACCATGCCCAACCTCCCTCGTCTCGGCACCCTGTTCGCCGCGACCCTGCTGCTTCCCACGCTCCTGTCGGCCCAGACCTGGACCGAAACCGCCGCCGGCGCCGGCCAGACCTGGAGCACCAGCGAAACCCC
>JAEUHT010000036.1 GCA_016793265.1 Planctomycetota bacterium | reverse complement strand
ACGGGGCCGAGCACCCAGGTCACCCAGCACGCCACCACGAGCCAGCGCGCCACCGGCCGCGCCGCGCCGCCGTTCGTCCTGGCGAGCGGTTCGACCGGAAGTGGGCTGATGGCGCGCATGCAGGTGGGGGAGTCTACCCGGGGCCTGGCGCCGCATCGGGCACAAGCCTTGCCTCTGCGCCAGCCGAAGCCGAAACTGCTCGCCCCTGATGAAGGTCCTACTCTGCCGTCCGCGCGGGTTCTGCGCCGGAGTCGAACGCGCGATCGAGACGGTCGAGCGGGCGCTGCTCAAATTCGGCCGCCCGGTCTACGTGCGCCACGAGATCGTGCACAACAAGATCGTGGTCAAGGACCTCGAACAGAAGGGCGCGGTCTTCGTCGACGACCTCGCCGGCGTGCCGGCCGGCAGCCACGTGATCTTCAGCGCCCACGGCGTGGCGCCCGAGGTGTTCAGCCAGGCCGACCGCTACCAGCTGCACGCGATCGACGCCACCTGCCCGCTGGTGACCAAGGTGCACGTCGAGGCCCGCCGCTTCGCCGCGCGCGGCATGACCATCCTGCTGATCGGCCACGCCGATCACGTCGAGGTCGAAGGGGTCGTCGGCGAAGCGCCCGATCGTACGCTGGTGGTGGCGACGCCCGAGCAGGCCGAGCAGGTGCAGGTGCCCGACCCCCGGCTGGTCGCCGTGCTGACGCAGACGACGCTGAGCGTCGACGAGGCGATGCGGGTCATGAACGTGCTGCGCCGTCGCTTCCCTGCGCTGCACACGCCGCGCAAGGAGGACATCTGCTACGCGACGACCAACCGCCAGATGGCGGTCAAGAGCCTGCGCGGCAAGGTCGACCTGTGGCTCGTGATCGGCGATCCGATGAGCAGCAACAGCAACCGCCTGCGCGAGCTCGGCGCCGACTCCGGCGTGCCGGCCCACCTCGTGCTCGGCAGCGACCAGCTGCGGCCCGAGTGGTTCGCCGGCGTCGGCACGGTCGGCATCACCTCCGGCGCCAGCACGCCCGAAGGCAGCGTCGCCGCGGTCGTGCAGCGCCTGCGCGAGCTCGGCGCCACCCACGTCGAAGAGGTCGCCGGCATCCCCGAGACGATCGAGTTCAGCCTGCCGATGCCGGTGCGGTGACCATGCGTATCGCGCTCTGCCAGATCGACGCCACCGTCGGCGACCTCGCCGGCAACAGCGACCGCATCGTCGACTTCGCCAACCGCGCGTTGCGCCAGGGCGCCGAGGTCGCGGTGTTCCCCGAGCTCGCGTTGTGCGGCTACCCGCCCGAGGACCTGCTGCGCCGCCGTGAGTTCATGCGCCAGCACGACGCCGCGTTGCGCGCCCTGGCCGCGCGGGTGCCGCCATCGCTCGACGTGCTGGTCGGCTGCGTCGCCGTCAACGAACGCGCCGAACACGTCGGCGGCCGGCCGCTGCACAACGCCGTCGCCTTGCTGCAGGGTGGCGCCGCGCGCATCGTCGCCAGGAAGAGCCTGCTGCCGACCTACGACGTGTTCGACGAGTCGCGCTACTTCGAGCCGTGGCGCACGCCGCGCGAGAACGTGGTCACGCTGCGCGGCCGCCGCGTCGGCATCGTCGTCTGCGAGGACGGCTGGAACGACGAGCAGTTCTTCGGCCGCCGGCTCTACGCGATCGACCCGGTCGCCGAGGTCGTCGCCGCCGGCGCCGAGCTGGTCGTCAACCTCAGCGCGAGCCCGTGGTCGGTCGGCAAGGAGGCCTTCCGCCACCGCATGGTCGCCGCCGCCGCCGCCCGCCACCGCGTGCGCATGCTCTACGTCAACCTCGTCGGCGGCGACGTCGAGCTGCAGTTCGACGGCGGCTCGTTGGCGCTCGACGCGCGCGGCGTGGCGTTCCAGCCGATCGCGTGGCAGGAGGCGCTCTTGGTGGTCGACACCGACGCGCCGTGGCAGCAGCCGCTCGCGCCGGTGCAGAAGGAGGCGACGCAGCACGCGGCGATCGTGCAGGGGCTGCGCTGCTACGTGCAGAAGTTCGGCTTCCGCAAGGTCGTGGTCGGGCTGTCCGGCGGCATCGACTCCGCGCTGGTCGCCGCCCTCGCGGTCGACGCGCTCGGCGCCGAGAACGTCACCGGCCTCGCCATGCCGTCGAGCCACAGCAGCGCGCACAGCCTCGCCGACGCCAAGGCGCTCGCCGACAACCTCGGCATCGAGTTCCACGTCCTGCCGATCGCGCCGCTGCAAGAGGCCTTCACCGAGGTGCTGCAGCCGGTGTTCGCCGGCACCGATCCCGGCCTCGCCGAGGAGAACCTGCAGTCGCGCGCGCGCGGCACGCTGCTGATGGCGTTCGCCAACAAGCACGGCCACCTGGTGCTGACCACGGGCAACAAGAGCGAGTGCGCGGTCGGCTATTGCACGATCTACGGCGACACCAACGGGGCGCTGGCGCCGATCGCCGACCTGTGGAAGACCGAGGTGTGGGCGCTGAGCCGCTGGCTCAACCGCGACGGCGAGCGCATCCCGGCGCGCTCGATCGAGAAGCCGCCCTCGGCCGAGCTGCGGCCCGGCCAGTTCGACACCGACAGCCTGCCGCCCTACCCGGAGCTCGACCCGGTGCTGCGCTGCCTGATCGAAGAGGGCCTCTCGGTCGCCGCCACCGCCGAATGCACGGGCATGGCGCGCGAGCGGGTTGCCGAGTTGTTCGACAGGGTGCAGAACTCGGAGTGGAAGCGCTACCAGTACCCGCCGACGCTGCGGCTGACGGAGCACTGCTGGAGCGGCCGGCGTATGCCGGTCATGCACCGTTACCGGGAACGCTGACCGGGCCACCGTTCCCGGGCGGACTTGGGAAGCGGCCTTGCCGTTGCCGAAACAGGGCCGGTGAGCCTGGACGGGAAGCAACTGTCGTTGCCGGAGCGCATCGACCTGGCGTTGGTGGGGCGCATGCTGCGCTTCGCCGACCATGAGCCATTGGCCGCCGCCCAGCGGGTGCTCGACGGGGTGCGGCGTCCGGACGGGGTCGATTCGCACCTGGCGGCCTCCCTGCTGCGGCTGCGTGGGCTGGTGCTCGACAACGACGACGCGGCCGATGTGTTCGCCGGCCGCGCCGGCCGGCTGTCGGCCCTGTCGCAGGAGCACCGGCTGCTGCGTGGTCTGCGCGACTGCCTCGCGATGGTGCGTTCGCGCGCGGTGGCCGGCACGCCGCCCGACGGCTGGTTCGGGGTCGAGCTGTTCCGCACGATGACGGCCGAACTGCCGCGCTTCCGCAACAACGACCTGCGGCGCGGGCCGCCGTGGGACGCGCAGCTCTACGTGAGCTACCCGGCCGCGGAGCAGCTCAACGGGCTGCTCGACACCTTCGACATGCGGCGCTGCTACCGCGACCTGCCGATCGTCTTCCACGCCCTGCACCCGATCCGGCAGGCGTTCCGGGTCTTCTGGCGCTTCGCGCGCATCGCGCCGTTCCCCGACTTCAACGTCGTCATCGGCTGGCTGGTGATGAACGCGTGGCTGCAGGCGAAGGGCTTCCCGATGCTGGCGTCGGAGCCCGGCGACACGCTGCTGGTGGCCCGGCTGATCGGCGGCCCGCCGCCGACGCGTATCGTGCAGTTCGAGGCGCGTTTGCTGGCGGCGCTCGGCGAAGCGGCCTGAGGCGGGGCAGCCAGTCTCCCCGCCCCGCCCGCTCAGCCCCGCTGCAGCGACCGCACCACCGCCAGCGGCACGGCCCGCGTGCCGTCGAGCACGAGCCGTTCGAAATCGAGGCCCGTCAGCACCCCTTCGTGGACCGCCGTGGCCTCGACCCGCACCCGCTGCCCGAGCAGTCCGAGCCGGTCGCGGAACACCGCTTCGAGCCGGTCGTGCCGGCGCACCGCGAGGTCCTGCAGCATCGAGTCGACGCGCGTGGCGATGCGCAGCAGCAGGTCTTCGCGGTCGACCTCGTGGCCGGTGGCGAGGGCCAGCGATGTCGCCCGCGTCTCCAGGTCGGGCGGGAACCGCACCCGGTTGACGTTGACCCCGATGCCGATCAGGAACGTGTCCGCGTTGCCGACGCCGGCGTCGATCAGCACCCCGCTGAGCTTGCGCCCGGCGCAGTAGACGTCGTTGGGCCACTTCACCGTCAGCGGTCGTCCGGCCACTTCTTCACAGGCCAGCAGCACCGCCACCGGTAGCGCGGCGGGCAGCGCCAGCGGCTGCGGCAGCCGGCAGCGCACCCGCAGCGTGAGCGCCAGGTCGACGCCCGGCTCGTCGTGCCATTCGCGCTGCTGTCGCCCGCGGCCCCGCGTCTGGTGGTCCGCCCAGTAGATCCCGTCGCCGGGCGCAGGGTCCGCTGCGGCCAGATCTTGTGTCGAAGGACACGACGCCACGTGTTGCAGCCGGCGGAAGCGTGTGCGTTCCTGCAGCAGGGTCTCCAGGTGGGTCGGGTCGGGCATCGGGTGGGTGGCGTGGAAGGCCCGACATCATGGCCGACTGAAGTTGCCGGTCCAGTTCTGCCGATGCTGTGCAAGCGTTGGACGGTGTGGTCCACGACGGCAAAGGAATGACGCGGAACGGTGAATCACTGCCGAACGGCTTTCTCGGCCCCGTGAAGGGCTGGGGCAGCCTCGTGCCCGCGGCGCAGCGAGGGCTGCAGCTGCCGCGCATCGGCACGCCGTGGACGGAGCCGCTCGGGCAAGGCCCGTTCGAGCTCGTCGAGCTCAATGCGTTCCCCGAGTCGTTCGGTCGCATCGAGGACGCGCTGCCGCGGCTGGCGCAGAGCCTCGTGCCGGGCGGCACCCTGCTGCTCGATGTCGACAACATCCAGTCGGCGCGCATGCTGCGCATGGTCGTGGAGGGCCGCCCGGGCTGCTTCGACCCCGCCGGCAGCACCGACGATCCGGGCCAGGCGCTGCCGCTGCGGCGCGTGCTGGCAGCCACGGCGCCTGCCGGTCTGTTGGTGCGCGACGTGCTCGCCGTGCCGCCGGCCGCCGAGGAGTTCGCCAAGGACCTGCCCCGGGGCCTGATGGCCAACGGCCTGTTGCCGCTGGAGTGGTTGTCGGGCACGCCGCCGACGCGCTTCTGGCTCGTCTGTGAACGGGCGCAGCCGACCGATGGCTCGGTCGTGATCGCCGGTGGCGATGTGGCGGCGAGGGCCAAGACCCGCGCGGCGTTGGCGACGTTCCTGCCCGAGGGCTGGGCGATCGTCGAAGAGCACGCGCTGAGTGAGTGTGCGCAGTGGAACCGCGGCATCGCGGCCGCGCGCGGCGAGGTGATCTGGCTGTTGCGCGGTGGCGCCGTGCCGACCGCGGAGCTGTTCGCCGAGCTGTCGGTGCACGCCGGGGTCGGCGCCGTGATCGCGGCGCCGGGTGGCGTTCGCGAACGGGCGGGCGACGTCGCCGGCCTGATGCTGCCGCGGCTCGATGCGCTGCTCGCCGGACCGCTGCCCGAGCACATCCGCAACACGCCGGTCGCGCTCGAAGAGTACGCGATGCGGCTCGACTCGCGGCTGCCGCCGCCGCTGTTGGTCGACGGCCGTCTCGAGTGCCCACCGCCGGCCGTCGAGGCGCCGGCCCAATTCGCCGCCGAGACCGCCGAGCTGATGACCCGTTGGCAGGCGCTGCAGCCGGCGTCGATGCCGGCGCCGGCCGCCGCCGTCGAAGCGACGACCACCGCCGAGTCGCCGTGGTCGGGCCGCGAACCGCGCCTGTCACTGTGCATGATCGCGCGCAACGAAGAGCGCTTCCTGCCGGAGTGCCTCGGCCGCGTGCGCGACGCCGTCGACGAGATCATCTTCGTCGACACCGGTTCGACCGATCGAACGGTTGCCATCGCCGAGTCGTTCGGCGCCAAGGTGCTGCACACGACCTGGAGCGACGACTTCGCGGCGCCGCGCAACCTCGGCCTCGCCGCCGCCACCGGCGACTGGATCCTGGTGCTGGACGCCGACGAGTTCCTTCAGGACGGCGGCACGGCGCGGCTGCGGGAGCTGGTGCGCGACCCGAAGGTGCTCGGCTACCACCTGCACTTCGTCAACGTCTTCGACGGCGGCAAGACCGTCGGCGTGATGATGGTGCGGCTGTTCCGCAACCTGCCCGGCATCGCCTACGAGAACATCATCCACGAGCAGGTCACGCCGAGCCTGCAGCGCCTCGGCGCGCCGCTCGGCCTCGTGCTGACCAGCAGCGACCTCGCCGTCGACCACCACGGCTACCGCGACGAGGTGATGGATGCGCGCGGCAAGAACGAACGCAACGAGCGGCTGTTCCTGAAGCAGCTCGAGCAGAAGCCGGACGACATCTACAACACCTACAAGTACGGCGACTTCCTGCGCCGCGTGCCGCACCGCGGCGCCGACGCGCGCCGCCTGCTCGATCGTTGCCTGGAGCTGATCCTCGCCGCGCCGCCGTCGTTGCCGCGCGGGCTGCCCTACGCGGCCGAGGTGGCGGCGCTGTGTGCGCTGGAGGCGACGCGCGCCGGCGACACCGTGCGGGCGCGGCAGGTGATCGACGTGGCGCTGCGCCGCTTCGTGCCGACGCCCAACCTGCACTACCTCGCCGCCAGCCTGGCGCTGGCCGAGCAGCGCAACGACGACGCCATCCGCCACTACCGGCGCTGCCTCGCCTACCGTGGGCAGGTGCTGGTGGTGCCGATCCAGGAGGGCATCACCAGCTACGTGTCGTTGGCCGGCATCGCCCAGGCCTGGCTGCAGAGCGGCGACGGCGAACGGGCCCGGCGGCTCCTGCTGCAGGCGATCGCCATCCACCCGGCCTACGAGGTCGCGCACCTGGCCCTGTCCAAGCTGTGGCTGCAGCGGGGCGACCTCGGCCGCGCGCTGCGCGTGCTGACCGACTTCCTGGCCAAGCACCCGGAGAGCCCGGGTGCCTGCCAGCAGACCGCCCTGATCCTGCAACGCCTCGGCCAGACGGCCGCGGCGCGGCGCATGGGCGAACACGCCGTGCAGATGCTCGAGGCGCGTGCCCTCGATCACGAAGCGGCGCAGATGCAGAAGATCCTGGCTGCGATGTAGCGGCCGAATACCCCCCGGAAGACTGGAGAGTTTGACCATGACCACGATGACCAAGACGCAGACGCCGATCCCCGCGGCGATGACTCCGCGGTCGGGCTTCCCGACCATCCCCACGCGCATCCGCGACACCCGCGACGCCCAGGTGCCGCCGCTCGTCGTCACGCCGATCGCCGAGCAGCAGAAGCTGCAGGTGCAGCAGAGCCTGGCCGAGCTCGGTCAGCGCCTCGCCGAGATCCACCGCACCGCCGCCGAGGCCTACCTGTCGCAGAGCCTCTACGCGCAGGCGCTGCCGCACCTCGAGGCCGCCGCGACCTTCGCGCCGGCCGAGAACGAGTACCAGATGCAGCTCGGCTTCGTGCGCTACGTGATGGGCGACGACGTCGGCGCCATCAACTCGTTCAACACCGTGCTCGCCGCCGACAGCGGCAGCGACGAAGCCTGGTTCAACCTGGGCATGGTGCTGTTCGGCCAGGGTCAGCACGCCGAGGCCGAGGACTGCTTCCGCCACGCCAGCGAGATCGCGCCGAACGACGCGCAGACGTGGAACAACCGCGGCGTCTGCCTGTGGCGCCTGCAGCGCGTCGCCGACGCGCGCACCTGCTTCGCGCGCGCGATCCAGATCGACCCGAACGACGCCGACGCCGCCTACAACCTCGCGAACGTCCGCTGAGCGCACGTTCCGGGGGGCGACGGTGACGACCGTACCCGCGCCGTGAGGGCGGCGCGTGGTGCGGCCGTTCGTCGTCGGGCGCCACGCCCCGGCGCGCCGGTTCAGGCCAGCGTGGTGCGCAGGAACGTCGCCACCGCCTCGATCTCCTCGAGGCAGACCGCGTGCTGCATCGGCCAGCTGTGGAACTGCACCGGCCAGCCGCGCTGCGTCAGCGCCGCGCGCGCCGCTTCGCCGCGGGCCAGGGGCACGACGTCGTCGAGGCTGCCGTGCGCCATCAGGATCGGCAGGCGCCGGTTGGCGGCGCTCGCTTCGTGGTCGAGCGAGTCCTCGCCGATCAGGTAGGTCGACAACGCGACGATGCCCGCCAGCGGCTCCGGGTGGCGCAGGCCGAGGAACAGGGCCACCGCGCCACCCTGCGAGAAGCCGGCCAGCACGATACGTTCGCTCTCGATGCCGCCGGCCCGTTCGTGGGCGATCCAGTCGCCGATGCGCGCGGCCGAGGCCCGCAGGCCGGCCTCGTCGTGGCGCCGGCGCAGGTCGAGCTCGCTGATGTCGTACCAGGCCGGCATGTGCATGCCGCCGTTGATCGAGACGGGCATCCCAGGTGCGTGGGGCAGTACGAAGCGCACGCCGAGCGCCGCGGGCAGGCGCAGCTCGGGCACGATCGGGGCGAAGTCGTGGCCGTCGGCGCCGAGGCCGTGCAGCCAGATCACGCTGGCGCGGACGGGACCGGGTGGGTCGATGACGACGGCGGGCAACAGTTCCGGCATGGTGCGCACTCGACGCGGCGGGCGGGTCGTGGGCAAGTGGGAGCTGGAGCGTCGTGCACCTCGGCGCCACGATGCCGGGCATGCAGCACCGCAGCGCCACCCCGGCCCTCGCCCCAGCTCCGGCCGGCGCCGACCTCGTCGCCGACGTCGGCGGCTTCCTGCTCGGTGTGGGGCTCGCCTGGCGGCTCGGCTGGCGCGTCGGCGACCTGATCTGGAACCTGTGGTTGTCGAGCCTGGTGATCGGCTACGCGACGATCGTGCTCGGCATCGTGCGCGCGCGCGGCGCGTCGCTCGGCGCCTCAGGGGCGGCCAGCCTGATGGCCGGCAAGCTGTTCTTGTTGCTGTTCTTCACCGTGCACTTCGGCCTGTTCCACGTCGTGCACTCGGTCTTCCTGGGGCTGTTCTTCCCGGTGGGTGGTCGGAGCGGCTTCTTGCCCGACTACGGCGCCGTGGTCACGAACGGTTGGCCGTGGCTGTTCGTCGCCGCCATCGCCGAACGGCGCGCGCTGTGGCCGCGCGGGCCGCAGCCGGCGGAGTTCTCGCCGTTCGCGCCCTACGCGAACGTCGTGCGCATGCACCTGCTGATCTTCTTCTTCGTCGGGGCGATGCTCGCCGGCCTCGACGGGCCGCTCGTCTACGCGGTGGTCTACGCCGTCTACTTCTGGCCGTGGCGGCGTCAGGCGTCGCCGCGCACCGCGCCCGTGCCGGAGCGCACGACCTCGGCATAGCCCCGCAACACACGACCGCCGCGCCGGCTGGCGGCGAGCTCCTCGCCGAGGCCGAGCAGGCCGGCCCGCATGCCGTGTTCGAGCCGGCCCCGTGCGGTGACGGCCTCACGGCGCAAGCGCGCTGCCTCGGCGTCGTCGTCGAGCGCTTCGCCGATGCGGGTGAGGTGCTCGCCGGCGAGGTCGAGCAGGGCCGCGAGCTGGTCGAGGTCGCCGCGGGTCAGGGCCTCGTAGCCCTGGTTCCAGCAGGCGGTGACCTCCTGCAGCGCGAACGCGGTCGGCGACGGCGTCGGCTCAGTTGGGGATGATGCCATCCCAGCCTTCCTTGAGCGTGCGCAGCACCTTCAGCGAGTTGTCGACGCCCACCGGCGTGCGCGTCAGGTTGGCCTGGCTCATCTGGTCGAGGCTGAACTCGTAGATGCGGTCGAGGTTGCGCGCGATCTCGCCGCCGGCGGCGTGGTCGAGGCTGGCGCGCAGCTCGCCGACGATGCCGATGGCGCGGCCGAGGGCCTGGCCGACCTCCGGCGAACGCGACGTCTTGACGTCGCCGAGGCCGAGGCGGCTCTTCTCGAGGTTGCGGATGGCGCCTTCGTAGAGCAGCTTGACGAGCTTCTCGGGCGAGGCGGTCAGGATGGCGTTGCGCTGGTAGGTGGCGGCGGCTTGGGCGTAGGACATGCGGGGGTTCCTCGTTCGGGGATGTGGTGGTGGATGGCGGCCGTCAGCCGATGCTGCTGATCGAGCTGCCCTGGCTCTGCAGTTTCGACAGCAGGCTCTCGAGGTTCGCGTACTTGGCCTCGAGCTGCTGTTGGAAGAGGGTGAGGCGGCGTTCGCCCTGGTCGATGCGGTTCTGGGTGTCCTTGAGCAGGCGGCCGAAGCCGTCGTCGCGGGACTTCAGCAGGCCGTCGACGGTGTCGGTGTAGACGTCGATCTGGTCGACCAGGCGCGTGGCGATGCCGCCGGTCGCGCCGGTGAACACCGTCGCCACCGACTGTTCGTCCGCAGCGAGCGCTTCGGCGAACTTGCTGGAGTTGAAGGTCAGCTTGCCGTCGCGGTCGGCGGTGACGCCGATCTGCGCCAGCATCTGGTAGGCCTCGTTCTCGCTGTCGTTGACGACGCTGCCGACGACGCCGCGCAGCGACGTGCGCAGCGAGCGCAGGGTCGAGTCGCCGAACAGCGGGTTCTTGGCCTTGCCGTCGGCGTCGAGCACGTTCTGGTTGGCGATGAACTCGACGACTTTGTTGTAGGCGTCGACGAAGTCCTGCACCTTCTTGCTGGTCGCCTCGGCGTCGGTCGACACCGTGACGGTGACGTCGGTGCCGGGCTTGGCCGATTTGAGGTCGAGCGTGATGCCGGCGAACAGGTCGCTGATCTCGTTCGACGAGCGCTGGATGGTGATGCCGCCGTTGATCTTCAGTTCGGCGTTCTGCGCGCTGGTCTTGTTGGCGGCCTGGTTGAGCTCGGCGAACAGCGCCTCGAACGCGGTGCTGCCCTCGTCGACCTCGAGCGTGAAGGCACCCTCGGTGCCGGTCGTGGTCGAGCGGATGACGAGCTGGTAGGGATTGCTGGCGGCGCCGGTGTTGACGACCTCGGCCTGCATGCCGATCTCGTTGAGGTCGTCGTCGTCGTTGATCGCCGCGGCGATCGACTCGAGCGTGACCGGCTGCGTCGGGCTGCCGACGGAGATCAGGTGGGGCTCACCACCGACCGTCAGCATGAACGTGGCGTTGGCGCCGAGCGAGGCCGTGGCCGAGGCGCTGCCGCTCGACCAGTTGATCTGGGCGCGGGCGAGCTTCTCGACGCTGACCGTGTAGCTGCCGGGCGTCGCCGACGAACTGGCGCTGGCGGTGAGCACCGTCTCGTCGTCGGAGGCCGCCTTCATCTTCAGGAAGTCGGTCGTCGTCTTCAGCGACTTGGCGGCGGTCGTCAGCTTGTCGAGCAGGCCGCGCAGGTCGGTCATCAGGGTCTTCTGCTTGGTCAGCGAGCCCTTCTTCGTGGTCAGCGCGTCGATCGGTCGCCGTTCGACGGCGACGAGGGCCGTGATGATCGACTTGGTGTCGAGGCCCGACGCCAACCCTCCGAAACTGATTCCTGCGGTGGACATGTTCGATGCGGCCCCTGGTCCGCTGCTGGACTATCGGAAATGGGCCGGTCGCACTTGATGGCTTCGTGCGCGTGGGCGGCCCATGGCGTCGGCGCTTGGCGGCCGGACGCCGGGTCGGGCGGCGCGGGTCGGTGCCAACGACGACACGCCCGCCGGACCACGCAGGTCCGCCGGGCGCGAAGGCATCCAGGTGTGGTCGGGCCGGTGGCCGCGATCAGCCGAGCAGGCGCAAGGCCGACTGCGGCTGGGCGTTGGCCTGCGACAGCACCGACAAGCTGGCCTGTTGCAGGATGTTGTTGCGCGTCAGCTGGGCGGTCTCGTAGGCGACGTCGACGTCGCGGATGCGGGATTCGGCCGAGCTCAGGTTCTCGACGGTGATCGCCAGGTTGTTGATCGTACTGCCGAGGCGGTTCTGCACGGCGCCGAGCGAACCACGCAGCGAGCTGATGGTGTTGATCGCGGCGTCGATGTTGGTGATCGCCGTGGTGGTGGCGCCGCCGGAGCCGATGTCGAGCGACTGCAGCGACAGCGAGGTGCTCAGCGCCGGGCTCAGCGACACCGCGATGGTGTCGATGCCGGTGGTGGTGCCGAAGCCGACCTGGAACGTCACCGAGCTCGAGCTGCCGTCGAGCAGCTTGATGCCCGAGAACTCGGTCGAGCTGCCGATGCGGTTGACCTCGGCGACCAGGCTGGAGAACTCCTCGTCGAGGGTGTTCTTGTCCTGGTTGCTGACCGAGCCGTTGCTGGCCTGCACCGCGAGCTCGCGCAGGCGCACCAGGATCGAGCTGACCTCGTTGAGCGCGCCCTCGGCCGTCTGCACCAAGGAGATGCCGTCGTTGGCATTACGCTTGGCCTGGTCGAGCGAGCGGATCTGGGAGCGCAACCGCTCCGAGATGGCGAGGCCGGCGGCGTCGTCCGCCGCGGTGGAGATACGCAAGCCCGTCGAGAGTCGACGGTAGTTGCCCGAGAGTTTTTCCGTGACCGTCGCGAGGTTGCGCTGCGCGTTGATCGAGGCGGAGTTCGTGTTGACCCGAAGACCCATCTTCTTCCCCGTTGCGTGACTCTATGAGTGTGGTTGGCGAATGCACTGTGGCGTCGCCTTGACGAGGATCGGCACACCGGGGGCGAGCAACTGAAGTGCAGTCGTCGGATTTTTCGCCGGGTGTCGGGAAGTGCGACGACGGCCCGATGCCATGGTGGTCGTACGGCTGGGGTCGCGCTGCTGCCTGCACCCGGAATCGGGGCGGCTGGTGAGGAACCGCCGGGTGCGGCGACGGGCTGGCGCCCGGCCGCGGCGCGAAGCGGGGCCCGGAAACGCCGAACGGCGGCGCCCCCCGGGGGAGCGTCGCCGTTCGTGAGCATCATCTCGGACGATCAGCCGAGCAGACGCAGGGCCGACTGGGGCTGGGCGTTGGCCTGCGACAGCACCGACACGCTGGCCTGCTGCAGGATGTTGTTGCGGGTCAGCTGCGCGGTCTCGTAGGCGACGTCGACGTCGCGGATGCGCGACTCGGCGGAGCTGAGGTTCTCGACCTGGATGGCCAGGTTGTTGATCGTGCTGCCGAGGCGGTTCTGCACCGCGCCGAGCGAACCACGCAGCGAG
>JAEUHT010000005.1 GCA_016793265.1 Planctomycetota bacterium | reverse complement strand
CGGCGACCTCTCTGTGGATCTCGAAGGTGCTGGAGTTGGCGCCGAGCGAGATGTTGCCGACGGCGCGGTTGTCGACGTCGCCGCGGCGGCAGACGTGGGCGAGGATGCGGCGCGGATCGGCGCCGTCGCGCACGCCCCAGTTGATGCGGAAGCGCACCCAGTCGCCGGTCGCGGGCGGCAACGGGGCCTCGGCTGCGGCGCGTGGTGCGACCGCCGTGCGGCCCGGCGCCGTGGCCTCGCGCCGCTTGGCCGACGCTGGCTCGGGCATGCCGCCCTGCAGGTCGAACGGCGCCCGCGTCGCCGCCAGCGACTGCCGCAGCAGCGCGCCGACGACCTCGTTGGGGTCGCGATCGCGCAGCAGCTCGGCGGCGGCCTGCCGCTGCGCATCGTCGAGCGGTCCCGCGGCGATCGCCGCCAACGCGGTCTCGACGGCGCGCGCGAGCTGGCGGGCCTTGACCTCGGTCGCGCCCGGCACCGGCTGCAGCAGCGGCCGGATGCCGGCGTCGTGGTAGAGGCGGCGCGCCCGCGGCTTGGCGCCGCGCGTCACGAACATCACGCTCTTGCCCTTCTGGCCGGCGCGGCCGGTGCGGCCGCTGCGGTGCACCAGCGTGGCGGCGTCGATCGGCGGGTCGACGTGCACGACCATGGTCACGTCCGGCACGTCGATGCCGCGCGCGGCGACGTCGGTGGCGATCAGCGTGCGCACGGCGCCGCGGCGGAACGCCGCCAGCGTGCGCGTGCGCTGCGCCTGCGCCAGGTCGCCGTTGAGCGGCAGCGCCGGCAGGCCGTCGGCCGACAGCTTGTCGGCCAGGGTCGCGGTGTCCTCGCGCGTGCGCACGAACACGAGCGTTCGTTCTTCGCCGGCGAGCAGCAGCAGATTGACGAGCGCCGGGTAGTGGTCGCGCCCGCCGATCTCGCAGACGACGTGTTCGATGTCGCCGTGGGCCTCGCCGGCCGCGGTGCCCTGCACGTGCAGCGGCTGCCGCTGGAAGCGGTCGGCCAGCGCCAGCACTTCCACCGGGAACGTCGCCGACACCAGGTGCGCGCGCCGTTCGGCGGGCAGGTGGGCGAGGATGCCGTCGAGCTCGTCCTTGAAGCCGAGGTCGAGCATCTGGTCGGCCTCGTCGAGCACGAGCTGCTTCACCGACGACAGGTCGAGGGCGCCGTCGCCGAGGTGGTCGAGCAGGCGGCCCGGGGTGCCGACCAGCACGGTCGGGCGGCGGCGCAGGCGCTGCCGTTCGTTGGCGACGCTGGTGCCGCCGGTGACGACGTCGCAGGTGACGCCGGCGAGGTCGGCGAACAGCCACGCCAGCTCCTCCTTGACCTGCATCGCCAGTTCGCGCGTCGGCGCGATGATCAGCGTCGTCGGGCCCTTGCGGGCGGGGTCGATCAGCGTCGAGAACAGGGCGAAGCCGAGCGCCACGGTCTTGCCGGAGCCCGTCTTCGAGGTCACCCGCAGGTCGGTGGCGCCGTCATCGGCGTCGAGCACCGCGTGCTGCACCGCGGTCAGCGTGCTGAAACCGCGCCGTTGCAGCGCCGCGCGCAGGGCCTCGGGGGCGGCGGTGAGGTCATCCGCGGCGGGGGTGTCGACCGGTTCGGCAGCAGCCGGAACCGGCGTTTCGGGCTCGAAGTACATACTGCAGTGTCGCGGTTGCCGCTGGCGGCGTCAACGCGAGGTTCTGGGGCCGATCGGGGGGAACGGCGGGAGCCACCGCTGCGAACGGCAGTTGCGTTCGCCGCCGATGCCGCCGGATTCTCAGCCGCGCGGGGCCGATCCGGTCTCGGTCTCGGCCTGCTCCGCCGCGTGTTGTTCCCGCAGCGCCTGGCGCGCGGCGACCTGCAGCGCCGTGGTGTACCGGTTGACGAGGCCGAAGGCGGTGACGAGCCCGAGCCCGACGAACAGCACGTCGAAGGGGTGGAAGTCGTCCTTCAGGTACTCCACGAACGACACCCGCGCCGCGGTGTCCGCGACGAGGCGCGCGCGCCATTGCGGAAGCGTCGGCTTCTCGGTCGCGATCCAGGTCAGTTGCGCACCGACCTCGCTGCGGAACGAAGCCGCGTCTTTGAACTCGAACTCGTGCTTCTCGGCGAAGGTCTTCACCTGCTCGTCGCTCGGCTGCTCGCCGAGGGCGGCCCACGCAGTGGCGTCCTGCAGCTGCGCTTCGTAGACGCCGGGGTCGATCTTCTCCACCTGCGCGGTGAACTCGTGATCGAGCAGCATCCTGAACGCGAGGTGCTTGCCCGTGCCGATCGACAGCACGGACAGCGCCGCACCGGCGACGGCGAGCAGGGTGCCATGGCCGCCGGCCTTGACGATCGCGAAGCCGATCAGGGCGCCGATGCCCCAGGCGAGGTAGCCGATCTCCACTTTGGCGAAGTAGACGATCAGGCCCCAGGCCGCGGCCCCCGCCAGCGCGGCCAAGGCGGCGAAGGCGAGTGCTTTGCCGAGCGGTGGCGGCGGCAGCAGGTCGGCGGTGCGCACGTGACGGGAAGTTCCCCTCGAGGTCTTCATGGCCGGCACCATAGCCAGCATCGCACCGCGGCTGCAACATGACGTGCCGGCGCCCTGCCGCGGTTACGAGCGGGCAAGTGCGGGGGGGCCGAGGGCTGCGTGAGGTAGCAGCGTGGTACGCGGCTGGGGCCTGTGGCGTATTCGCAAGGCACCTGTTGGCGCCGAGGGGTGGCCCTGTTGGTTAGCGAACGCACGGCGCTGCGCACCTACGGTCCGCAGCGGGTTTCGGGCGGTGCCGCCCGCGACCGTCGCCTTGGACATCCCCGCTTCCGCAAGAGCCTGCCTCGCCGCCGTCGCCGTCGCTGACGCCGCTGACGTGCGCCCCGCGCGGCCCTTGGGATACGCCCCGCCCGTCGAGGTCCCCGGATGAGCACCGACCACGCTCGCACCGTCTCGCAGATCTGCGCCACCTACGGCAACGACGCCACCCGCCTGCTGGACATCTGCAGGCAGGTCCAGGGCACGCTCGGCTGCGTCGACGACGACAGCATCGACGCGATCGCCGCGACCCTGGAGCTGCCGCGCGTCGAGGTCGAGAGCCTCGTCACCTTCTACTCCTTCTTGTCGAAGCAGAAGAAGGGCCGCGTCGTCATCCGCCTCTGCAACGACATCATCGATCGCCTGCTCGGCTTCGATCAGGTGCTGGCGGCGTTCTCGGAGGAGCTCGGCATCGAGCCGGGGCAGACGACGGCGGACGGCATCACGCTGGAGACCACGGCGTGCATCGGCATGAGCGACCAGGCGCCGGCGGCGCTGGTCAACGAGGTGCCGGTCACCGAGCTCAACAGCGACCGCGCGCGGCTGATCGTGCGCGAGCTGCGCCGGCACATGGACCCGCGCCGTCTGGTGACCAAGCTCGGCGACGGCAACAACGCGCACGAGCTGGTGCGCTCGATGGTGTGGAACAACATCCGCCGCCACTCCAGCGCGGCCGACGATCCGAGCGGCGCCACCGCCGGACCGCGCCTGATCCTGAGCCCCAACACGCGGCCCGAGGCGATGCGCAAGGCGCTCAGCATCTCGCCCGCCGAGGTGATCCGCGCCATCAAGACCTCGCGACTGCGCGGCCGCGGCGGTGCCGGCTTCCCGACCGGCATGAAGTGGGAGTTCACGCGCGCCGCGCCGGGGACGCGCAAGGTGGTCATCTGCAACGCCGACGAAGGCGAGCCCGGCACCTTCAAGGACCGGGTGCTGCTGACCGAGCGTCCCGACCGCATCTTCGCCGGCATGACGATCGCCGGCTACGCGATCGGCGCCAACGAGGGCATCCTCTACCTGCGCGCCGAGTACGCCTACCTGGTGCCGTACCTCGAGATGGTGCTGCGCAAGCGGCGCGAAGCGGGGTTGCTCGGGCCCGACGTGCTCGGCAAGGGCAAGCAGTGCTTCGACATCCGCATCCAGATGGGGGCCGGCGCCTATGTCTGTGGTGAGGAGACGGCGCTGATCAGCAGCTGCGAAGGGCGCCGCGGCGACCCGAAGAACCGGCCGCCGTTCCCGGCGCAGCGTGGTTACCTCGGCCTGCCGACCTGCGTCAACAACGTCGAGACGCTGTGTGCGGTGACCAAGATCATGGAGGAGGGCCCGGCGTCCTTCTGTGAACACGGCAATCAGCAGAGCTCGGGCACCAAGCTGCTCAGCGTGTCGGGCGACTGCCTGCGGCCCGGCATCTACGAGGTCGAGTTCGGCACCAGGCTGAGCCGCGTCCTGGAGCTGGCCGGCGGCGAGGACGCGATCGCGGTGCAGGTCGGTGGCCCGAGCGGGCAGATGGTCGGCCCCGACCGCTTCGACCACAACATCTGCTTCGACGACCTCGGCACCGGCGGCTCGGTGATGCTGTTCGGGCCGCGGCGCAACCTGCTGGAGGTCGTACACGCCTTCCTCGAGTTCTTCGAACACGAGAGCTGCGGCTACTGCACGCCCTGCCGCGTCGGCATCGTGCAGCTGCGCCTGGTGCTCGAACGCGTCATGGCCGGGCGCGGCGAGCCGGGCGATCTCGACAGCATGGAGCGCATCGGCAAGACGATGCGGCAGGCGAGCCGCTGCGGCCTCGGCCAGACCGCGGCCAACCCGGTGTTGTCGAGCCTGAAGAACCTGCGCTCGGTCTACGAGGCGCTGGTGCGCCCGGCCGAGCTCGGCCGGCGGCGCGGTTTCGACCTCGCCGCCGCCGTGCACCTGGGCGAGGTGCTGGCGGGCCGCCAATCCACGCACACCTGAGGCCTCCGGCGAGAGGAACGACCATGACGGACAAGATCCTGTTCACGATCGACGGCGTCGAGCTCGCTGCCGAGCCCGGCCAGACGATCATCGAGGCCGCGGACGCGGCCGGCATCTACATCCCGCGGCTGTGCCACCAGCCCGGCCTCAACCCGTTCGGCAGCTGTCGCGTCTGCACGGTGCGCTGCAACGGCCGGCCGTGCAGCGCCTGCACACAACCGCCAGCACCGGGCATGGTCGTCGAGAACGACGTGCCGGACCTGCAGGCGCTGCGCGCCGAGCTGGTCGAGATGCTGTTCGTCGAAGGCAACCACTTCTGCATGTTCTGCGAGAAGAGCGGTCGATGCGAGCTGCAGGCGCTGGCGTACCGGTTCGGCATCCTGGCGCCGCGGCTCGACTACTGCTGGCCGCAGCGTGAGGTCGACATGTCGCACCCCGACCTCCTCATCGACCACAACCGCTGCATCCTGTGTGCACGCTGCGTGCGCACCTCGCAGCAGGTCGACGGCAAGAACGTGTTCCAGTTCATCGGTCGCGGCACCAAGAAGCGCCTCGCCGTCAATTCGCGGGCGTCGCTCGCCGGCACCGATGCCGCCGCCGCGGACGCCGCGGTCGCGGCCTGCCCGGTCGGGGCGCTGCTGAAGAAGCGCGTCGGCTACGCGGTGCCGATGGGCCGCCGCCGGTTCGACAAGGTGCCGATCGGATCGCCTGGCGACATCGCGCCGGGCCAGGAGCAATGACGGAGCAACCGACCATGGCCAAGCCACGAATCGCCACCACTTCCCTCGCCGGCTGCTTCGGCTGCCACATGTCGCTGCTCGACATCGACGAACGCATCCTGCAGCTCGCCGAGCTGGTCGAGTTCGACCGTTCCCCGATCGACGACGTCAAACGCATCGCCGGCCGCTGCAACATCGGCTTGATCGAGGGCGGCTGCTGCAACGAGGAGAACGTCGCCGTGCTGCGCCACTTCCGCGAGCACTGTGACGTGCTCGTCTCGGTCGGCGACTGCGCGACGATGGGCGGCGTGCCGGCGATGCGCAACCTGGTGCCGCTCTCCGAGTGCCTGCGCGAGGCCTACCTCGACGGCCCGACGGTGCACAACCCCGGGAAGCGCCTGCCCGACGACCCCGAACTGCCGCTGCTGCTGAACCGCGTCTACTGCTGCCACGAGGTGGTCGCCGTCGACTACCACCTGCCGGGTTGCCCACCGTCGGCGGACACGCTGTGGGCGGCGGTGGTGGCGCTGCTGCAGGGCACGCCGGTGACGCTGCCGTACGGGCTGCTGAAGTTCGACTGAACGCACAAGCGAGGAGCACGAACATGACACGTCTGGTGATCGAGCCGGTGACGCGCGTCGAGGGACACGGCAAGGTGTCGATCCTGCTCGACGAGCGGAACCGCGTCCAACAAGCCCGCCTGCACATCGTCGAGTTCCGCGGCTTCGAGCGGTTCATCCAGGGCCGTCCGTTCTGGGAGATGCCGGTCGTCGTGCAGCGCCTGTGCGGCATCTGTCCGGTCAGCCACCACCTCGCCGCGGCGAAGGCCATGGATCGCATCGTCGGCGGCGAACGGCTGACGCCGACCGCCGAGAAGATGCGGCGGCTGATGCACTACGGGCAGATGTTCCAGTCGCACTCGCTGCACTTCTTCCACCTCGCCTCGCCGGACCTGTTGTTCGGCTTCGGCGCCGACGTGGGCAAGCGCAACGTGCTCGGCGTCGCCGCCTTGCACCCGGAGCTGGTGCGCCAGGGCATCCTGATGCGCAAGTACGGGCAGGAGGTCATCCAGGCGACCGCCGGCCGCAAGATCCACGGCACCGGCGCGATTCCGGGCGGCGTCAACAAGAACCTGTCGATCGCCGAACGGGACGAACTGCTCGCCGACGTCGAGCAGATGGTGACCTGGGCGCAGTCGGCGCTGCAACTGGCCAAGGACTACACGCTGACCAACCTGGAGCTGGCGCAGGGCTTCGGCGACTTCGACTCCAACTACCTCGGCCTCGTGCGCGCGGACGGCGCGCTCGACCTCTACGACGGCGGCATCCGCGCCAAGGACAAGGCCGGCGTCGTGTTGTTCGATCACCTCGACAACCAGCGCTACCGGGACGTCATCGCCGAGGAGGTGCGCTCCTGGTCGTACATGAAGTTCCCGTTCCTGAAGGCGCTCGGCCCCGCCAACGGCTGGTATCGCGTCGGTCCGCTGGCGCGCCTCAACATCTGCTCGTCGATCGACACGCCGCTGGCCGAGGCGGCGCGCGCGGAGTTCGTCCGCATCAGCGGCGGCAAGCCGAACAACCTCACGCTCGCCTACCACTGGGCCCGCATGATCGAGACCGTGCACGCGATCGAGAAGGTGCGCCTGCTGCTGCACGACGCCGACCTGCAGGGCACCGACCTGGTGACGAGCGGCGAGCGGCGCGAGGAGGCGGTCGGCATCATCGAGGCGCCGCGCGGCACGTTGATCCACCACTACAAGGTCGACCGCGACGACCGCGTGACGATGTGCAACCTGATCGTCTCGACCACCAACAACAACGAGGCGATGAACCGCGCCGTGACCAGCGTGGCGCGCAAGTACCTCTCCGGCGTCGAGATCACCGAGGGGCTGCTCAACCACGTCGAGGTCGCGATCCGCGCCTACGACCCGTGCCTGTCGTGCGCGACGCACGCGCTCGGCCAGATGCCCCTGCAGATCGAGCTGTTCGACGCGGCCGGGCGGTTGCTGCACCGCATGGCCAAGGGCATGGCTGCACGATGACCACGACCCGGATCCTGGTGATCGGCTTCGGCAACCCCGGTCGTCTCGACGACGGTCTCGGGCCGCGGCTGGCCGAAGCGGTCGCCGCGGCGGCGCTGCCGGGCGTCTCCGTGATCGTCGACTACAGCCTGCAGGTCGAACACGCCGCGGCGGTGGCCGAGCACGACCTCGTGGTGCTGGCCGACGCGGCCGTGGCGGGTGCGGCGCCGTTCACCTGGCACGAACTGCCGCCGGACGCCGTCGACGCGGCGGCGTTCTCGACCCACGTGGTGTCGCCGGCGGGGCTGATGGCGCTCGCCGGCGAGCACCTCGGGGCCCGGCCGCGAGCCTTCGTGCTGGCGATGCGCGGCTACGAGTTCGACGAGTTCGGCGAACGCCTGTCGCCGGGCGCGGCGGACAACCTCGCGGCCGCGCTCGCGTTCCTGCTGCCGGCCCTGGCCGCGGGCCGGTTGGCGGAGCCCGCCGACGGTGTGGTGCGAACCTAGGAGAACGACGATGGACAAGCTGCAGAAGGTCATCCTCTACGTCGACGACGACCGCGACTTCCGGGACGCCGTGCGCGTCATCATCGAGGCCGGCGGTTACCGCATGGTCGAGGCCGACAGCGCCGAGCAAGGGCTCCAGGTGTTCAAGGCCGAGCGCCCCGACCTGGTGCTCGTCGACCTGATGATGGAGGAGGTCGACGCCGGCACGCGGTTGGTGCGCAAGATCCAGGCGCTCGGCAGCAAGGTGCCGATCTACATGCTGAGCTCGACCGGCGACGGTTTCGTCGCCGCCGCCGACTACGGCGCGCTCGGCCTCGCCGGCGTGTTCCAGAAGCCGATCGAGCCGAAGGTGCTGCTGACGGCGCTGCGCGCGAAGCTCGGGTGAGCGGTCTCAGGCCGCTGGTGCCGCGCCGCGCGGCAGCGGCAGTTCGATGGTGAACACGCTGCCGACGCCGGGTTCGCTCCAAACCCGGGTGCGGCCGCCGTGCGCTTCGGCGACCCGGCGCGCGATCGACAGGCCGAGCCCGCTGCCGGTGTTCGGGTCCTGCTTGCCGAGCCGCACGAACTCCTGGAACAGGCGCGCCTGCTGCTCCGGCGCGATGCCACAGCCGTCGTCCTGCACGGCGATGCGCACGAGGTCGCCGTGCTGCTCGGCGCGCACGTGGACGTGTCCACCACGCGGGGTGAACTTGATCGCGTTGGTGACGAAGTTGACCACCGCCTCACGCACCAACCGCTCGACGCCGCGGATGCGCGGCAGCACGGCAGGCAGGTCGGCCGTCAGCTCGATGCCCTGCCCCTCTGCGACCTCGCGGTACTCCTCGACCAACGTGGTCAGCATCGGTGCGACCTCGAACTCGACGTGCTGGGCGCCGATCGCCTTGTCGTCGAGCTGCGACAACGTCTGCAGGTCGTACATGAACTTCGACAGCCCCTGCATGCGTTCCTGGCAGCGGGCGATGGTGCTGCCCTGCGATTCGCTGATCGGTCCGAGCAGGCCCGAGCGCAGGTTCTCGAGCTGCATGGTCACGGCGCCGACCGGCGACTTCAGGTTGTGGGTGGCGATGCGCAGGAAGTCCTTGCGCAGCTCCGACAGCCGCGTCGACTCGGCGATGGCCTGATGCAGCTGGCTCTCCCGTTCGCGCAGCCGCCCGGTGAGGTCGACGAGCGAATACGAGGTCAGGCCGAGCAGCAGCGTATAGGCGGCGACCAGGGTGCACGCGGCGGCGGCGGTGCGCAGGTGCGGCAGCTCCGGGTTGGCGACGACCCGGTACGCGGGCAGCAGCTGCGACAGTTCGCCGAACACGAGCGACGTGATCAGCGCGATCGCCAGCAAAACGCAGGAGATGGCGCGGGCCCGCGACAGCAGCAGGTGGCTCACCACCGCGTGTACGAGGTAGAACGGCAACAGCGGCGAGCTGCTGCCGCCGGTCACCCAGACCAGCACCGTCAGGGCCAGGTAGTCGAGCACCACGAGGCCGTACATGACGTTCTGCAGCAGCCGGTTCGCCTCCTGCGATTGCTGCGGCGAGCGGTAGTGGCGCAGCAGCGCCCAGGCGCCGAGGTCATAGCCGGCGATGGCGACGGCGAGCACGAGCAGGACTGCCGGTGCGCGCGGGTCGAGCATGTCGGTGGCCGTGGTGCGGGCCAGGACGACGAGCGCCAGCGCCGCGAGCACGCGCACGCCGGTCTGCACGTAGAGGCGGTCGCCGAGCATGCGCCGGTGCGTCAGGAGGCCGCGGTCCCTGCCGTCGGGAGCCGCCGCCGCGGAAGGTGCGAGCTCGCTCATGCGCCTCGTGCGGTGCGGGCGGGGTCCGTGATCCTATCGGGCGCGGCACCCGGCGGCGAACGCCGAGTGTGCACTCGGTGGCCCTGGAAGTTGCACATCGGCGCGGGTGTGGCCACCATGCTGCCCCGATGTCCGAGCCAGCCAAGCCGCCGCAGCCGCACTATCCCGAGGTCCAACCGCAGGCCGACTTCCCCGCGCTCGAGCGCGAGATCCTGCAGCGCTGGCGCGACGACGGCACCTTCCAGGCTTCCATCGAGCAGCGCGCGGCCGGCGGCAGTGAGTTCGTGTTCTACGATGGCCCGCCGTTCGCCAACGGCCTGCCGCACTACGGCCACCTGCTGACCGGCTTCGTCAAGGACGTGGTGCCGCGTTACCAGACCATGCGCGGGCGTCGCGTCGAACGGCGCTTCGGCTGGGACTGCCACGGCCTGCCGGCCGAGATGGAGGCGGAGAAGGAGCTCGGCCTCAGCGGTGCTGCGGCGGTGCAGTCGATCGGGCTGGCCAGATACAACGATGCCTGCCGCCGCAGCGTGCAGCGCTACACCAACGAGTGGCGCGAGTACGTCACCCGCCAGGCGCGCTGGGTCGACTTCGACCGCGACTACAAGACCATGGACCTCTCCTACATGGAGAGCGTGCTGTGGGCGTTCAAGACGCTGCACGAGAAGGGCCTCGTCTACGAAGGCCAGCGCGTGATGGCCTACTCGTGGGCGCTGCAGACGCCGGTCAGCAACTTCGAGACGCGCATCGACGACGCCACGCGACCGCGCCAGGACCCGGCGATCACGGTGGCGTTCAGGCTGCAGCCGCGCGCGGGCGACCCCGGTCCGCTCGCCATCGTCGCCTGGACGACGACGCCGTGGACGCTGCCGTCCAACCTCGCGCTCGCGGTCGGCCCTGCACTCGACTACACGATCGTCGGCAAGGACGGCGTGTTCTACGTGCTCGGCACGGCGACGCTCGGCGCGCTGAAGAAGGAGCTCGAGGGTTTCCAGCCGGTGGCGACGCTGAAGGGCCAGGACCTCGTCGGCCGCGAGTACGAGCCGCTGTTCCCGTACTTCGCGGGCCGCAAGAACTGCTTCCGCGTGCTGGCGGGTGACTTCGTCGACACCGCCGAGGGCACCGGCGTCGTGCACATGGCGCCCGGCTTCGGTGAGGACGACCAGAAGGTCTGCGAGGCGAACGGCATCGAGCTCGTGTGTCCCGTCGACGAGCGCGGCCGCTTCACCAGCGAGGTCCCCGAGTGGCAGGGCCAGCTCGTCTTCGACGCCAACAAGGACATCATCAAGGTGCTCAAGGAGCGCCACGTGCTGCTCAAGCACGCGACGATCGAGCACAACTACCCACACTGCTGGCGCACGCGCGAGCCGCTGATCTACAAGGCGATCCCGGGCGCCTGGTTCGTGCGTGTCACCGAGCTCAAGGACCGCATGATCGCGCACAACCGCACGATCCGCTGGATCCCCGGTCACATCAAAGACGGCCAGTTCGGCAAGTGGCTCGAGAACGCGCGCGACTGGTCGATCTCGCGCAACCGGTTCTGGGGCTCGCCGATCCCGGTGTGGAAGAGCGACGACCCGAAGTATCCCCGTGTCGACGTCTACGGCTCGATCCAAGAGCTGGAACGCGACTTCAAGGTGAAGGTGACGGACCTGCACCGGCCGTTCATCGACACGCTGACGCGGCCCAACCCCGACGACCCGACCGGCAAGGCGACCATGCGGCGCGTGCCCGAGGTGCTCGACTGCTGGTTCGAGTCGGGCTCGATGCCGTTCGCGCAGGTGCACTATCCGTTCGAGAACAAGGCTTGGTTCGAGAGCCACTTCCCGGCCGACTTCATCGTCGAGTACGTCGCCCAGACGCGCGGCTGGTTCTACACGCTGGTGGTGCTGGCCACGGCGCTGTTCGACAAGCCGCCGTTCCAGAACGTGATCTGCCATGGCGTCGTGCTCGACGACAAGGGCCAGAAGCTGTCGAAGTCGCTGCGCAACTACCCGGACCCGGTCGAGCTGTTCCAGAAGACCGGTGCCGACGCGCTGCGCTGGTTCCTGATGAGCTCGCCGATCCTGCGCGGCGGCGACCTGCAGATCCACAAGGACGGCAAGCAGATCCACGAGGTCGTGCGCCTCGTGCTCAACCCGATCTGGAACGCCTACTACTTCTTCACCCTCTACGCCAACACCGACGGCGTGGTGGCGAAGTGGCGCGCCGACCAGGCCGCCGTGCTCGATCGCTACGCGCTGAGCAAGACGCGCGCGCTGGTCGAGGGCGTGCAACAACGTCTGGACGACCTTGACCTCGCCGGGGCGTGCCAGGTCGTGCTCGCCCACCTCGACGCGCTCAACAACTGGTACATCCGCCGCAGCCGCGAGCGCTTCTGGGGTGAGACCGGCAAGGACGATCGCCAGGACGCCTACGACACCCTGTTCACCTGCCTCGTCACGCTGTGCAAGGTCGCGGCGCCGCTGCTGCCGCTGTTGACCGAGCAGGTCCATACGGGGCTGACCGGCGAGCGCTCGGTGCACCTCGCCGACTGGCCGGACGCGAGTGATTTGCCGAACGACGCCGCGCTGGTGGCGCAGATGGACCGCGTGCGCGACGCCTGCTCGGTCGGGCTGTCGCTGCGCGAGGCGAAGAAGCTGCGCACGCGGTTGCCGTTGCCGAAGGTCACGCTCGCCGGCGCCGACGCGCGGGCGATGGCGCCGTTCGTGCACCTGCTGCAGGACGAGATCAACGTCCGCGAGGTGGCCTTCGCCGACGATCTGGCGGCGTTCGGCTCGTTCCGTCTGCAGGTTGACGCCAAGACGCTCGGCCCAAAGCTCGGCAGCCAGATGAAGGACGTGCTGGCGGCGACACGCAGCGGCGCCTGGAAGCTGGTCGGCGGCAAGGCCGAGATCGGCGGCGTCACGCTCGAACCGGGCGACTTCGTGCTGCAGCTGGTGCCGAAGGATGGCATCACCGCGGCGGCGCTGTCGACCAACGACGTCGTGCTCGTGCTCGACACGGCCGTGACGCCCGAGCTCGAAGCCGAAGGTGTGTGCAACGACTTCGTGCGGCTCGTGCAGCAGGCGCGCAAGGACGCGGGGCTGCACGTCAGCGACCGCATCGTGTTGGCCTACGAGACCGACGACGCGACGGCGGCCGTCCTGTTCGCGCGCGCCGACCACATTGCGTCGCAAGTGCTCGCCAAGACGGTGACGCGATCGGCGGTGCCGCTGCCGGAGCCGGCCGCCTCGAAGGTCGGCAGCGGCGACGGCAAGCCCGTGCGCATCACCGTGCAGAAGGCATGAAGACGGTCATCCCGCGCCGGCCGGGGTCGCTCACTGCAGCCGCTTCGCCGGCACCGGCGCCTTCGGTTGCGCCTGGGCCTCGTCGCGCCGCTTCTGGTCGGCGACCGCCTGCTCCAGCACGGCCGCGTCGACCGTGACGCCGGCCTTGGCCAGCGCCGCCTCCAGCAACACCTCGCCTGCCATGTAGCCGGTGACCAGCGCCGCGATCTTGCCGTCCTTGCCGATGACGAACTGCTGCGGGATGCCGCTGACGCCGTAGAGCTTGCGCGAGGCGCGGTTCTCGTCGCGACCGAGCGGGTCGAAGGCGAACACCACGTGCGGCAACTGGCGGCGGTTGGCGCGCACCCAGTCGACGAAGTTGGCGCGCTCGTCGCTGGTGCACGAGGCGACCACCACGACGCCCTGATCGGCGAAGTGCTTGGCGACCTCTTCCACGTGCGGCATCGCCGCCTTGCACGGCCCGCACCACGTCGCCCAGAAGTCGAGCACGACGACCTTGCCGGCGAAGTCCTGCAGCGTGATCGGCTTGCCGTCGACGTCCTCCATGGCGAAGTCCGGCGCCGCGGCGCCCGCCGCGAGCATCGTCACCGGCGCTTCCGGCTTGCGCGGCGCCGGCGCCACGAACGCCTCGGGTGGCGCGGCGACGGCGGGCTGGTCCGCCGGCGCGAGCTCGACCCCGGCGTGGCCGAGCAGGTTGCCGAGCGCGTCGTCCCACTTCTTCTGGCCGAAGGCGCCGAGCAGCTTGCCGTCGCCGCCGATCGCCACGAACGCGGGCATCGCCGGCGTCATGCCACCGGCGAAGAACCGGCCGATCACGGTCTTCTTCGCGAACGCCGCGATCGCCTCCATGTCGGGCGCGTCGCCGGCCGCGTGGTACTTGCCGGCCGGATCGAGGCCGGCGCGGAACGTGGCCTTGGCGCCCTTGCCCGTGCGCCACGCCGCGAACTGCTCCGGCTCGCTCGACACCACCGCCAGCACCACCTCGACGCCGTAGCGCGTGTAGCGGTCGCGCATCGTCTGCAGCAGCGTGGTCGGCACGATGTCGGCCCAGGCGAACGCGAGCACGACCGGCTTGCCGCGCAGCGACGACAGCGTGAACGGCTTGCCGTCGGCGTCGACGAGCGTGAAGTCGGCGACCTCGTCCCCGGCCTTGCAGGAACCGAACACCGGCCAGAACGACGGCCGTTTGGCCGCCGCCGCGGCGCGTTCGGCCTCTTCCTTGGCGATCGCCGCCCCCTGCTCTTCGCCCTTCCTGGCGATCTCCGGGTCGATCGTGAGGCCGGCGCGCGCCAGCCCGGCCTCGAGCCGCCAGTCCTCGGTCTCGGCGCCGACCATCGCCATCAGCACCTTGCCGTCGCGGCCGATCACGAACTTCGTCGGCAGCCCGCTGACGTGGTAGAGGCTGCTCGAAGCGCGCTGCTCGAACTGCTCGCTGTCGCGGTCGCGCGGGTCGCAGGTGAACACGATGTTGGGGAAGGTGGCGGCGTTGTCGCGGGTCCACTGCTCGAACTTGGCGCGCGAGTCGCTGGTGCAGACCGCCAGCACGACGACGTCGTCGGCATGCGCTTCGGCGATCGCCTGCACGTGCGGCATCGAGGCCTTGCACGGTCCGCACCACGTCGCCCAGAAGTCGAGCACGACGACCTTGCCGGCGAAGTCGGCGAGGTGCACGGTGGCGCCGTCGAGGCGATGACTCGGGAAGTCCGGCGCCACGGCTCCGGCGGCCAGCAGCGGCGCGTCGTCCTGGGCGAGCAGATCGGGGGAGAAGGCCGCGGCGGCGGCGAGCACGAGGCAACGCACGAGCGGGGGGGTGGACATGGCGGACGGCGAGCTTACCCGCCACCGCTCACCATTCGGCCAGCGGCAGCAGGCGCGCGGGCGGCGGGGCCGCCCCTTCCGGCCAGCGTGGCGCCAGCTGCACGGCGAGGCGCAGCGGGCCGGCCTCGGCGCGCACGTGCAGTTCGAGCCGTCGCACACCCGCGTTCGCGCGCTGCGGCTTCGCCTGCTCTGTCGCGACCTCGCGCCACAAGGCCCCGGCGGATTCGAGCGCGCGCACGACCAGCTCGCGCTCGCCGCTGCGCAGCACCACCTCGCCGCTGGCGCCGATCGTGACCTGCGCCCGCGTCATCAGGCCGAACGCCACCTCGTGCGCGGCGTCGAACTGCAGCTCGTCCTGCACGATCACGGCGCGGTCGACGACGGCGATGCCGCGCCGCACCTTGGTCTGGCGCCAGGCACTGCCGAGGTCGAAGATCACGTTCGCCCGTTCCGCCGAGAACGACTGCACCTTCGCCACCGCCTTCGGATCCTGGTCGCGGTCGTCGACGAGCGTGACGTTGTGGCTGTGGGAGGCGAGCCGGTAGTAGCTCCAGCGCTGCTTGCCGAAGTAGCCGGGCAGGTCGTAGTCGTCGCTGCCGAGGTCGAGCAACCAGCGCTCGCCGAGCGCGTCGAGCACGAAGCTGCCGAGGTCGAGATGGCCGTGGTTGACGGCGTTGTAGCCGCCCTTGGCGGCGACGAACAGCGCGTCGTCGAGCCAGGCGGTGCGGAACACGGCGACCGGCACGGCGCCGCGGAACAGCTGCGCCAGCGGCGGGCGCGGCGGCGCCGGCGGCTCGGGCACGTACCAGACCACGTGCAGCGGCGAGGCCCGGTGCGTGCGCAGCAGGCGGTGTTCGGCGGCCGCGAAGGCCACTTCGCCGGTGCGCTGCGCCAGCCAGAACACACACGGCGACGGTCCAATCCTGGCGTTCTCGCCGGCGTCGGCGAAGTTGAAGAAGCGCCCGGTCGGGCCCGCGGTCAGCAGCGGGAACCACGCGGCGCGGCGCAGTCCGTCGCGGTCGCCGAGGCCGAAGTCGCTGCCGAGCGCGGTCTGCAGCGCCGCGAGGCCGAAGGCGGTGTAGCGCGTGGCGTAGTCCCAGTAGGCGGGGCCTTCCATCCAGGCGCCGTCGGGCTCGTAGGAGGCCAGCGCCGTCGGCAGCGAGGCGATCGCGCGATCGATCACGAACGTGGCCAACTCCGGTTCGTCCTCGGCGATCGCGAGCGCCCCCAGCGTGAGGCCGGCGTTGCAGACCTGGTTCCAGTTGAACGCGGACCGAGTCCACCACGCGTTCTGGCGGTGGGCCGCGCGGCCCGGTTCGAGGCCGAGGCGCACGATCGCCGTGCGCAGCGTGTCGCGTTCGGCGGCCGTCAACGCGGGCCACAACCAGTCGTAGCCGAGCGCCACCGCGTGCGTCATCTCGGCGACGTCGAGGAAGTGCGACGGGTTCCAGTCGGCGAAGGCGGCCACCGTGCCGAGGTCGTGCACGGCGCGCGCGGCGTAACGTCCGTCGCCGGTCCAGCGCCAGGCGAAGGCGAGCACCTGCACGCGGCGCAGGCACTCGCGGCTGACGGCCAAGAGGCGCGGCCCGATCAGCTCGCGGCGCAGGTCGGCGAGGTCGAGGCAATCGTCGGCCTGCGCGATCGCCTGGTCGACGTAGCGGCGCAGCGTCGCGTCGGTCGTCGCGGCCTGCTGGCGCCGGGCCAGCGTGGCGTCGGTGAGCAAGAGCCGCGGGTGGGCGGCGATCGCGGCGAGGCGCGGGGCGAGGTCGTGCTGGGCGGCGAGCGGCGCGGCGAGCAGGAGCAGCGACGGGAAGTGCCTGGCGCGCATCGCCGGATGCTACCCCGGTGCCGCCCGGCTGCAGCGGCCCGGCCATGGCATCGCCGGATGCTGATGCGCGCCAGCCGGTGCGCCCCGAGGGTCGATGCACGGGCGATGCGTGGCGACCGGGAAGACGATGGTGGGGGGCACTCCGTGCTCACGGCTGGGGATGCGCGCATTACGCAGATCCTGGCGGCCGTGCCCGCCACCGGCTTCCGCACGCTGATCGAAGGTGACACCGAGCCGACCGACGAGGTCGTGCAACGCGTGCTCGAGGACCTGGGCCCCCGTGTGCACGGCGGTGTGCTCCTGCTCGATCCGCCGAGCGCCCGCCTGCCCATCGTACTGGGCAAGCTGGCGCGCCTGGTCGTCGTGGCGTGTTCGTCACCTTCACGCACCGGCGCGCTCGCCGCGCAGCTGGCGGCGAGCGGGCTCGACAACGTCCGCCTGTCGACCTTCCTGGGCGCCGACCAGGCCACGGGGGGCTTCGAGGCGATCGTCGCCCTGCGCCTGGCCAGCGATGAGCAGCGCGCGGACATCGCGGCGCTGCTGACGTTGGACGGTGCCGCGGTGATGCCGGCGGACGGGCTGGTGTTCGCGCGGCGCCTGCAGCGCCTCATGCACACCGCCGACGGCGACCTCGTGTTCGAGGATCTCGACCTGACGACGTTCCGGCCCTTGTTGGGCGATCTGCTGGTCGAGAGCGGCTTCGTGCTGCGGCAGGAGGTCGACGCCGCCGCGCAGCGTGC
>JAEUHT010000316.1 GCA_016793265.1 Planctomycetota bacterium | reverse complement strand
GGGCTGTTGGCGCTGACGCGCGAGTGGGCGCTCGACCTGGCGCCGGCCGCCGTGCGCGCCAACGTGGTGCTGCCCGCCGAAGTCTGGACCCCGCTCTACGAGTCATGGCTCGCGACCCAGGCAGACCCGCTCGCCGAGAAGGACCGCATCGCGCGTTCGATCCCGCTCGGCCGCCGCTTCACGACGCCCCAGGAGATCGCCGCCACGGTCGTCTTCGTGGCGTCGCCGCGCAGCGCGCACACGACCGGGCAGTGGTTGTTCGTCGACGGCGGCTACACGCACCTCGACCGCCGGGGCACCTAGTCCGCCTTCCCCTTCAATCGAGCACGAACGGCGGCTTGTCGTGGCGCCGCCGCAGCCGGTCCAGGTAGCCGCGAATCACCGGCCAGGAGACCATGCGCCGCTCGAGCCCACGTTTGCCGGGCAGGTCGACCAGCAAGAGGCCGACGAACATCGTCAGGATGCCCTGCCCCGGCAGGATCACCATGATGAGGCCGACGACCAGGAACACGGCGCCGATCAGGTTCTTGATGCCCAGCAAGAACCACGCGCCGAGGCTGCGCCGCTGCTGCGACACCTGCCGCGACGGGGCGAAGTAGTCGACCGGCAGCCGCAACACGACCACCGGCAGCAGCGCCGCCATCAGCACTGCGGAGGCGATCGAACCGACGAACATCCAACCGAGCAGTTCGCCGTGCGCCTCGAACCAGGCGGACCAGGACGAACCTGCCCCCTCGTCCCCGGCGGGGACCACGACCGTCAGCGACAGCGGGAACGACATGCCGGGCTCCATCTGAACCGGCCGGCCGCGCCGATGCCACCGTATCGACGCCGGCGCGGTTGGCTCCACTCGCACTGGCCCGGATGCCGAAACATCGCTACGTCTATGCCCTCCACCATGGTCGAGACCACTTCCCCCGCCGCGTCGCTCGAACAGAAGATCCGCACCCGCACCGCCACCGTCGGTGTGGTCGGACTCGGCTACGTCGGGCTGCCGCTGCTGCGCGCGTTCTTCCAGGCCGGGTTCCCGGTCATCGGTTACGACGTCGATCAGAGCAAGATCGACATGCTGAAGGCCGGCGAGTCCTACCTGAAGCACCTCGGCACCGACTTCGTGCAGGAGCTGTCCAAGTCGGACAAGTTCTTGCCCACCGCCGATCCGAGCCAGCTCGCCAAGGCCGACGCGATCATCCTGTGCGTGCCGACGCCGCTCGGCAAGCACGGCGAGCCCGACATGAGCTACATCGAGAAGTCGACCGAGATGGTCGCCAAGGTGTTGCGCAAGGGCCAGCTCGTGTCGCTCGAATCGACCACCTACCCTGGCACGACGCGCGGCGACTGCATGCCGATCCTCGGCAGGACGGGACTCGTCGCTGGCAAGGACTACTTCCTCGCCTTCAGCCCCGAACGTGAGGATCCGGGTCGCAAGGACCACAGCACGCAGACGATCCCGAAGCTCGTCGGCGGCACCGACGAGGTCAGCGGCAAGCTGGCGACGATGCTCTACTCGGCGGCGATCAAGAAGGTCATCCCGGTCGACAACGCCGAGGTCGCCGAGGCCGCCAAGCTGCTCGAGAACATCTACCGCTGCGTCAACATCGCGCTCGTCAACGAGCTCAAGCCGGTGCTGGCGGCGATGGACATCGACATCTGGAAGGTCATCGACGCCGCGGCGACCAAGCCGTTCGGCTTCCAGGCCTTCTACCCGGGGCCCGGCCTCGGCGGGCACTGCATCCCGATCGACCCGTTCTACCTGACCTGGAAGGCGCGCGAGTTCGGCCACCATACGCGCTTCATCGAGCTCGCCGGCGAGATCAACAACTCGATGCCGCACTACGTGGTGCAGCGCACGGCGGAGGGGCTGAACGGGCTCGGCAAGCCGCTGCGCGGCAGCAAGGTGCTCGTGCTCGGCCTCGCCTACAAGCCGGACGTCGACGACGTGCGCGAGACGCCGGCCGCGGAGGTCATCAAGCTGCTGTTCGAACACGGCGCCGACGTCAGCTACCACGACCCGCACGTGCCGTTGTTCGCCGGCATGCGCAAGTACATGGAGTACCGCATGCACTCGGTGCCGCTGACGCCGGCGAACGTGAAGGACGCCGACTGCGTGCTGGTGGTCACCCACCACGCCGCCATCGACTGGAAGGTCGTCGCCGAGCACGCGCGGCTCGTGGTCGACTCGCGCAACGCGCTGGCGAAGCTGCTGCCGATCGCCGGCAAGTACGTGCAGGCCTGACCGCCGCGGTGCGCGCCACGAGCGCCCGCCGCGTGCCCTTCGCGTTTCGTCGGCGTAGCGAAGGTGACTCCTGACGCACACGGGGGCGCAGCCACCGGCCGTGGCCTCCTTGTTGCTCTGTCCGCGCGCCACGCTGTCGCCGCGGGCCGTTCCAGGAGTCCCAGATGAAACGCCTGCCATGGGTGTGCGCCGCCGGCGCCGCCGCCTTCTCGTTCTTCCCGGCCCCGCTCGCTGCGCACGGCGGCAGCTACAAGGGCCCGCCCGACATGGTGCCGCCGGGCAACGGCGGCGGCCGCCCGACCACGCCGGCGGGGCCGACGGGGCCGACCACCCCCACGACCGGCCAACCGACCGGGCCGACCGCGCCGGCCCCGACCGCGCCGCCCACTGGTGGTCCGCGCAACCCGAGCAACCCACGGCCTCCGGGCGCCCCGCAGCCGCACGGTCGCACCGGTGGCGGCACGGAAGCCGGCCCCGACTTCACCGAGTGGAGCTACTGGTGGAGCTTCAACAGCGACCCGTACCTGCGCCTCAAGGAATCGGTGCACGACGGCAGCCCGACCACCGGCGACTCCGACTTCTACCTCGGCAAGCGGCGCGGTGAGGGGCGTGATCTGCTGCGGCCGACGCGGGCCCAGGTGCAGGAGCTGTTGCCGGCGCTCAAGCGCGCCATCGATTCGACCGAGCAGCGGGACATCACCTCGGCGGGAATGATCGCGATGGCGAAGATCGGCCAGAACCACACCGACTTCCGCCTCATCGACGTGTTCCAGCCGCGGCTCGCCGCGCACGACCAGGAGATCCGCGAGACCGCCGCCCTGGCGCTCGGCATCGCCGCGGTCGACGGCGCCGGCGAACTGCAGCTGCTCTGCGACCTCGCCCTCGACAGCGAAGCCGCGCGCCGCATCAGCGGTCGCGCCGTCGACAATCGCACGCGCGCGTTCGCGCTCTACGCGATCGGCTTGTTCGCGAGCGAACACAGCGAGCTGCCGGTGCGCGAGAAGGCGCTCGACACGCTGCGCCAGGTGCTCACCAGCGACGACCCCGTGATGCGCGACCTGCCGGTCGCGGCGATCCACGGCATCGGCATGTTGCGGCTCAGCCGCGCCACGGCGGCCGAAGCCAGACTGCAGGACGCCGCCATCGACTGCCTCGATGCCTTCTACCGCCGCCAGCTCGGCGCCGGCCAGCAGCTGCTCCAGGCCCACTGCCCCACCGCGATCACCAAGCTGCTCGGTCAGGACCACCCGCGGCTCGCCGAGTTCAAGCGCCGCTTCGCCGAGGACCTCGCCGGCACCGGCGCGATCAAGCGCAGCAGCGACGACATCGCGCGTTCGTGCGCGTTGGCGCTCGGCCGCCTGTGTGCACCGGACGACGACGGCAAGGGGCCAGACGCGAGCTACAGCGAGCTGCTGTGGCGCACCCACGACCAGCACCGCGACGTGCAGACGCAGAACTTCGCCCTGCTCGCGCTCGGCCAGATCGGTGGCGCCGTCAACCGCGAACGGCTGCTGCGCCGCTTGCCGCACGCCAAGGCCGCGACCGAACGGCCGTGGTGCGCGCTGGCGCTCGGCGTGTTCGCGTTCCCGCAGCGCAGCGAGGACCGCGTCGACTTGGTGATCGGCGATGCGCTGCTGCAGGAGTTCCGCGACGCCAAGACGCCGGCGCTCGTGCAGTCGCTCGCCGTGGCGCTGGGCCTCGTCGGCCACGCCGACGCCAGCGCGGACCTGCAGGCCGCACTGACCAAGGCCCACGTGCCCGAGGACAACGCCGCCTATCTGTGCATCGGCCTGGCTCTGTTGCACGACCTGCGGGCGCGCCCCGCGGTGCGCGAGGCGTTCGCCTCGGCGAGCCGCAAGCCGGTGTTGCTGGAGAAGAGCGCGATCGCGCTCGGCTGCCTCGGCGACAAGGAAGCGGCCACGATCCTGCAGGAGAAGATGGCGGGCGAAGATGTCAACCTGGCGACGCTGGCGGCGCTGGCGACGGCGATCGGCCGCATCGGCGACCGCCGCTCGCTCGACACGCTGTCGAAGTTGCTGGCCGACGCCAGCCGCGCACCGCTGCCGCGCGCCTTCGCCGCCGTCGCGCTCGGCTGCATCGCCGACCGCGCCGACCTGCCGTGGACCTCGAAGATCAGCCTCGACATCAACTACCGCGCGGTCGTCGAGACGCTGCTCGATACGCAGAGCGGCATCCTCGACCTGCTGTGATCGCCGTAGCGCTGGCCCGGTGACGCGCCGGGCCGGCGCACCTACGATGCCGGCATGAGCCGCCACCTCCTGCTGCCGATCACCCTGCTCGCCGCCGCCCCGCTCGCCGCCCAGGACGAAGGGCCCCGCTTCCGCATCGGCCTCGCCTTCGGCGGTGGCACCTTCGATTACGAGACCGACGGCTCCCTGCTCGATGGCGACACCAGCGGCGGCTTGTTCCGGCTGGAGTTCGAGGGCCACGGCGAGAGCGGCCTCGGCGGTGGCCTGCGTCTCGAAGGCGTCGCCTCCGACGACGACCTGTTCACCAACGCCGGCTTCACGCCGCGCGAAGCACGTGAGTCGTCGCTGTTCGGCTTCTTCTCCTGGCGCCACACGCAGCATCGCTTCGCCATGCCGGTGCGCCTCGGCCTCTTGTTCGACGGTCTCGTGCTCGAAGACAAGCCGACCGGTGAGGAGACGACCTTCGACTCCGTCGGCCCCTACTTCGAGATCGAACCGCAGGTCACGCTGTCGCACGGTGACGGCGTCGACTGGTCGCTCTACGGGCAGCTCGGCTTCGGCGCCGGCTTCTCGACCACCGAGATCGAAGGGGATCCGCGTGAGTTCGAGTCGTCGACGGGCTTCTTCGGCCTCGAATTCGGCACTCGCCTGCAGATCGCCAGCGTCGAACTCGGCCTCGCCTACGTCGGCCGCTTCCGCTCCTACGAGGAGAGCGACATCGAGGGCGGCGACTTCATCTTCGCCAACGACTCGAGCTTCAGCGGTCTCCTGTTCAGCTTCGCCGTGATCTTCTGAGCCGGCTCGCTGTCCGATGCGTTCAGCGCCGCAGGCCGCACTGCACGATCACGGCCAGCGCGGCGATGGCGTCACGCCAGCCGATCTTCTTGCCATCGGCGTACTTCCTGCCCCGGTATCGGATCGGTACCTCGTGGATGCGCACCGGCAGCCGCGCCACCTTGGCCGTGAACTCGGGTTCGACCGTGAAGCGCCGGCTGTGGATGACGATGTCCTGCAGCACCTCGCGCCGGAAGCACTTGTAGCAGGTCTCCATGTCGGTCAGGTTGAGGCCCGTGAACAGGTTGCTGAACCAAGTCAGGAAGCGGTTGCCGAGGTAGTGCACAAAACCGTCGCGTTCGCGGTCCGGATCGTCGGCGTCACATAGGTAGCGGGAGCCGTAGACGACGTCGGCGTGCCCGGCCAGGATCGGCGCCAGCAGCCGCGGATACTCGCCGGGGTCGTATTCGAGGTCGGCGTCCTGCACGACCACGACGTGGCCGCGCGCCGCCGCGAAGCCGGTGCGCAGCGCGGCGCCCTTGCCCTGGTTGTGCTCGTGGTGGATCACGCGCACCCCGTCGAGCGCCGCCAACTCGGCGAGCATGGCGCGGCTGCCGTCGACGCTGCCGTCGTCGACGAGCACGATCTCCTTCCGGATCGACACCGCGCGCACCGCCGCGACGATGTCGCGCAGCGTCGCTTGCTCGTTGTAGACCGGCATCACGACGCTGAGCAGGAAGTCGGCGGGGATGGGAGCGGCCACGCGGTCGCGCAACGTAGCGGCGGCGGCCCTGGGTTGCATCAGGGACCGGCGGTGCGGAAGGCGAAGTCGTCGTCGGCATCGCCGTCGCCACGCGGCGCGGCGCGGCCGGCGGCATACCGCTGCACGAGCAGCCCCGCGAGCTGCCGTTCGTCACAGAGCGCCTCGACGTCGGTCGGCGACGTGTGCCACTGCTCGAGCACACCCGCCACCGCTGCCGACACCACGAACGCGGTCAACGCCGGGTCCTCGATGTCGAGCGTGCCGTCGCGCTGCCCCTGCACGAGCAGCTCGCGCACGCTCGCGCGCAGCCAACGTTGCTCGTGGCGATCGTCTTCGCGCAGGCGCGCGGTGAAGCGGCCCCGCAACTCGGTCGCCAGCACCCGCAGCAGGTGGGTCGCGGCCGGCGCGTGGAAGTGGAAGGCGAGGTAGCCGGCCAGGAATTCGCGCAGCGCCGCGGCCGCGCCGCCGGGGGTCGGGTTCGGCACCTGCAGCACGCGTCGGCGCCGTTCGCGCCAGTGGTCGAGCACGGCGAAGAACAGCTCCTCCTTGCCCGCGAAGTGGAAGTAGACGCCACCCTTGGTGACCCCGGCGCGCGCGGCGATCGCATCGAGCGTGGCGCCGGCGTAGCCCACCGCCGCGAACTGCTCGGTCGCCGCCGCGATCAACCGGTCGCGCAGATGGGGATCCGGTGTGCGGGGCATCGTGACCGCTGCCGGCCGCGGTTCAGCGGCGCTGGTAGAACTGCTCGCGCTGGTGCTCGGGCAGGTAGAAGTCGATGAGGAAGGGGTTCCAGGCCCGCTCCTCCTGCGCAAAGTTGTCCATCTCGGCGTACATCGCCACCCGATCCACGGGCTCCTCGTCCTGCATGTCGACCGGCAGCACACGCAGCCCGACGCGCTCCTCATAGGGCACCAGCGGCACGATCAGCCCATCAGCGCCATCGTCGACGCGCAGCACGATCGAGCGCGCACGACGCAGCAGGAAGATCCGCTTCTCCTCGTTGCGCTTGAACAGCGCGGCCAGGTGGATCGAGAACACCTCGGACTTGGTCGTCAGCGCTTCCTGAAAAGCGGTCTTGACCTCGGGATCCGGCAGCTGCGCGAACTCCTCGACGTTCTCGAGATCGGCGACCGTCTCGAAGAACTTGTACTTGACGTCCTCGCCGAGCCGCATGTCGGAGCCGAAGTCGGTGATGTCGGTAGTGCTGCCACCGCCCTCCTGCGCCGCCTCCATCGCCTCCTCGTCGACCGTGTTGCGGTACTTGATGATCGCGTCGATGACGCGGTCGGGGATCTTCTCGCTCGGGAACAGCGCACGCAGCACCTGCCGGGAGGCGGTGTTGACGTTGATGCGGATGCCGAGACCATCCGGCTGCTTGGGCTCGTCGCCGGCGCCGGCCTCGCCACCCGCCGCCTGGCCGCCGGCAGCCTGGCCGCCGGCCGCCTGGCCGCCGGCCTGCTGCCCAGGCGCCTCCGGCACGCTCTCACCACGCGCCGCCGCCTGTGCCCGCTGCCGCGCGACCTTCTCGGGATCGCCCGGGTCGATGCCGAGCGAAGTCCACAGCGTCAGCACCGATTCGAGGCCGAGATAGACCTTGCCATCGATCACCTTGTCGAAGAACAGCTCGGGCATCTGCTCCATCACCGGCAGCATCATCAACTCGTCGAGGTGCAGCGGCAGGGTGAGGTCGCGCTGCTTCTCGTCGTCGCTCTTCAACCGCGGGCGCGGCATCGACTCGGTGCCCGAGCGCTTGCCCCATTCGATGAGCTCGTCGACGAGCCGGGCCGCATCGCTGCGGGTCACGTCGTATTCGCTGTCTTCCCGCAAGCGGTCGATCAGCCGCACGAGGCGCTCCTTGGTGGTCTCGGCGAACTTCTCGTCCGGACTCCACAGCGCCAGGATGTTGAGCTTGCGGTTCTCGTCCTCGGCCCAGGTGTAGACCGTGAGGTCGCTGTCGGGGTGGCCGACAGGCTGAAACCAGCTGTCGCGGGTGCTGTCGCAGGTCGTCGTCGGATCCGTCTGCTCGCCCTCGCCTTCGCCGCCGGCCGCCCCGCCGGCGCCCGCCAGCGGGTTGCCGCCGCCGGCGGCACCGCCGAGCGCTCCGCCCAGTGCGCCAGCACCACCGGCGCCCGCCTCTTCTTCGGCAGCCCCGGCGAGGTCGCCGAGCAGCTGCGACTCGGCCTCCTGCAGCTGGTAGCGCATCTGCGTGCGCATGCGGGCCAACAGCGCGTCGTTCTCGCCGGTCGCCCGCACCATGCGCCCGGCGACCACGAGCTCGGCGACCAGGATGTAGAGCAAGATCGAGAAGATCATCGCCAGCACCAGGGCGATGCCGTCCTGGCCCGCGGCCGGCCCGCGGCGGTGGGGTGCTGTGGCGAATGGGTGCATCGGGGGAACTCGGACGCGCATGCTAGCCCGTTCTTCCCACGCCGTCGCGGCCGAAGCGAGGGCGGGGTCGCGCCGCTGCCAACGCTGGCATGGCGCGGCGGGTCAGAAGTCCGTGGCCGGCGAACCGCGGTCGTCGACGATGCGCGGGGTGATGAAGAACTCGACCGTGGTCTCGGTGTGCGAAGTCGAGGTGGAGCGGAACAGGAACCCCAGCAGCGGGATGTCGCCGAGCAACGGCACTTTGGTCTCGGTCTCGAAGGTGGTCTTCGACTTGAGGCCACCGATCACCAGCGTGTAGCCGTCCTTGAGATAGACGGTGGTCAGGGCCGTGCGGGTGCTGGTGATGGGCGTCGTCACCGGTTCGGTCGCGGCGAAGCCCGTGACCGCCGAGACATCGGCGAAGACCTGCAGGATCACCGAGTTGGTGCCGGCGATGACCGGGATGATGTTCATGCGCACACCGACCGGGCGGAAGTCGATGTCCGTCGCCACCTCGGTGCCGAGCTGGCTGATCTTGGCGCGCGGGAACGGCACCATCGTCAGCGTCGAGATCGCCGCGACGCCGCCGTTGCGCACGACGAGCTTCGGCGCACTCGAGATGTCGGCGTGGTTGTTGGCCTCGAGCGCCTCGATCACGGCGTTGAGCTCCCAGTTGTCGTGGATGCCGCCGAGCGCGAAGCGGCCGACGTCGGTCACCGGCGAGGCGCCGACGATCGGCTGCCGCAGCGGGAACACCGACGAGTACGACTTGACGAGTTGGCCGCTCGACAGCCCGGACAGGATCGGCGTGTTGTTGTCGATTTGGGTGACGCCGAACGCGAGCGCGTCGGCCGTCTGGTACTCGAGCACCAGCACGCTGATCTCGACCTGCTGGATGCTGGCGTAGAAGAGGTCGAGCGAGGCCTCGAAGGCGGCGAGCGCCGCCGGCTGGGCAGTCACCAACGCCAGGGCGACCGACGGCGCATCCTTGTAGCGGTTCTGCAGCGGCTCGCCCTTGACTGCTTGCGGCTGGTTCGGCTGCGGCGATTCGGCGAGGTTGGCACCACTGAGGATCTCGAAGTCCGGCACGTAGGTGACCTCGACCTCGTGCTGGCCCAGCATGCGACCGAGGATGCTCTTGCCCTGCGCGCCACCGACCTTGGTGCCCGGCGGCGGCGCCTTCAGTTCGCGCTGGCCGCTCGGCACCTCCTCGATCAGCTTGAGGAAGGTCTGGCCGAGCTCGTTGGCCATGAAGTACTGCTTGGTGACGGAGCCATCGGCGCCGATCAGCACGTTGCTGCCGAACTGCACTCGCAGCCGCGCCTCACGCTGCTGCGCCGACTCGTTCGGGTTCTGCGGCGGCAGCTCCGCGGCAAGCCGGGCGGGATCCCCGAGCCCCCATACCATCGGGCCGACCGAGCGCGCCGAGCTGGCCGCGTCGGTCTCCCCGGTCACCAGACGCTGGTCCACCCGCTTGGGCGGTCCGGCGTTCACGCAGCCCGCCGCGATGGCGAGAACGGGGACCAAGTAGCGGGCGCCGATGCGGGCGGCGGGTCGTGGGCGCAGGGGACGAGGGCTTGCCACGTCGCGATTGTGTGCTCGCCGGGGTCGTGGTGCGAAGCTCTTTTCGCGCTGCCGCTTACTCGCTGATCTTGTCGACCACCTTGTCGGTCAGATCGACGACGTCCTTGCCCTGCTTGTCGATGATGTCGTCCTTGCGCGTGACCAGGTCGCGGCTCTCGGATTGCGCCACCGACTTCACGGCCTCCTTGATGCGCTCGTTCATCTTGTGGATGAGCTGCTTGCCCTGCGCCGAGTCGACGTCGATGCCGTCAGCCTGGATCTTCTTCCACTCAGGGGTCGCTTCCTTGAGCTTCGACTCATCCACGGTCGCAGGCGCCGTGGTGTTGGTGCCGCTGCCCTGATAGACGACCGCGCCACGCTTCAGGGTGACCTGGGCCGCGAGCGGCGCAAGAGTCAGGAGCAGGGCGACGGCTAGACGGCGGAGGACGAGGCTGACCATGGCTGGAGTGGCGACCGATGCGGAAGAATCGGTCAAGGCGGTCGCCCTATCGGCAAGGAGCGGGCCATGAAATCAGCCGCTCTTTGGCTAATCAGCTTCTAGTTGTTTATTTGCAGCATCTTGAGACATCTTAGAAAACAATCGGCCAGACTTCATCCGGGAATCGCTACGGCGCGTCCATTTTCTGGCCATCTGCGGTCAAATGGCCATCGGCACCGATTGGCCGATAGAAGGCGCCCCGGCGACTGCCCACCCGGACAAGGTGCCCGGCTGCGACCAACGCCTGCAAGTCGCGCAGGGCGGTCCGGTGGGAGAGGCCGTGTTCGTCCATGTGCTCACGGGTGGAGTAGCGACCCCGCAGCACCACCAGCTCGAGCAGCTGCTGTAGTCGTGGCTGGAGCACGGCGGGCTGGGCGCGATCCGCCTCGGGCTGGGCAGGACTGGAGCCAGCCCCTTCTACAGTGGCGTCCGCCGGTCGAGGCAGCACCACCTCGGGCGCCTGGGACCGTAGCGGGGCGGATGGCAGCGCCACCGTGGGAAGCGATGGAAGCGCAGGCGTCGCGACCGCGGGCAACGCCGGCTGCTCGCGGTCCGCCTGGGGCGCCGCCTCGACGCGCAGCACCGGCCCAGGCCCAGGCGGCTGGGTGCCGGCCAGCGCCGCCTGCACGTCCCGCAGCTGCACAACGTCCCCGCGCGCCAACACCATGGCGCGGAAGACCGTGTTGCGCAGCTGCCGGATGTTGCCGGGCCACTCCTGACGGTAGAGCTCGTCCATGGCGTCGGTCGACAACTGCCGATCCACCGCGTGTCCGCTGGCCACCATCTCGCGACGGAAGTGCTCGGCAAGGTCGGCGAGCTCCTGGCGCCGCTCACGCAGCGCCGGCACCCGCACCACCATGCCCTGGAGGCGATAGTAGAGGTCCTCGCGGAAGCGACCTTGCGCGACCATCGCCGCCATGTCCCGGTTGGTGGCCGCGATCACGCGCACGTCGACCTTCACCGGCTTGCTGCCGCCGACCCGATCGATCTCCCCTTCCTGCAGCACACGCAGCAGCTTGACCTGCACGTCGTGCGGGATCTCGCCGACCTCATCGAGGAACAGCGTGCCGCCGTCGGCCTGCTCGAAGCGCCCTATCTTCTGTCGCTCGGCGCCGGTGAAGGCGCCCTTCTCGTGACCGAACAACTCGCTGGCCAGCAGCGTCTCCGACAGCGCAGCACAGTGCACCTTGATCAGCGGCCCGCCGGCGCGCCGGCTCCAGCGGTGCACGAGGTTGGTCAGCACTTCCTTGCCGACGCCGGTCTCGCCCTCGAACAGGATCGGCAGGTCGGTCGGCGCCACGCGCTGCAGCGTGTCATAGACCGTGCGCATCGCCGGGCTCACCGAGGTGACGCCGGCGCGATGCAGCAGCTCGTCGGACTCCAGCGCCGGCGCGCCAGGTGCGGTCAACGCCGCCAGCCGTGAGCGCAGCGCTTCGAACAGGAACTCCGCCGACGGCGCCTCGTCGGGGAACTGCACGGCGACGCTGGCCGGTGGCTGCTCTTCGACCTCGTTCTCCGGTAGCTGCCGCACGATCGCGGCCCACGCCGACGCCGCGTCACGCAACAGTCGCTCGGACTCGGCGCGCGTCACCGCCGGCAAGGCCACCTGGAAGCGCCCGCTGCCGAGATGGCACAACACGGCGCTGGCCGGCAGCGCCTCGCGCACGACCGTGGTGAAGCGTCGCAGCCCGCGCGGCCGCCGATCGCCGGCGCCGAGCGTGATCGCCACCATGGTCAGCGGCACCCCACGTTGCTGCGCCAACGAGACT
>JAEUHT010000313.1 GCA_016793265.1 Planctomycetota bacterium | reverse complement strand
TGCAGCCGGCGCCGACGCTCGCGGTGCCTGCCGGGCAACCGAGCTCGGCCCAAGCGAAGTAGGCGGCGGCGGCACCGCCGTTCGCCAGCGCGTTCACCGTCGTCAACAGGCAGCGGCCATCCGGGAGCACGGTCATGCCGTCCGCACCCGAAGGGCTGCCCGGTAGCAGCGGGCTCCAGCCCACTCCGTCCCAGCGCGCCGCGTTGAAGGTGATGCCGAACAACTGCAGCCAACCGAAGGCGGCGAGGTCCCCGTTGGGCAAGAGGTGCAGGCTGCGGGTGATGCCCAAAGGTAACGGCGAGCCCAATGGCGCCCAGGCCCCGCCGCTCCATGCCCACACCGTGGCCTCGCCGGTGAACCAGGACGCGACCATCGTGCCGTCCGCCATCACCGCGATGGCCATCGGCTCGGACCATACTCCGGGCAAGGACGGCAGCGCCGTCCAAGTGCTGCCATCCCAATACGCCAGTCGCGCGCCGGTGACGCCATACAGCTGCAGGTTCCCCCGCACGTAGACGCCACCATTCGGCAGCGCCAGACACTGCTGGACCAGGCCACTGAACCCGGACCCGACCGGCGACCACGAGCCGCCGCTGTAACGCAGCAGGCCCGTGGACCAGGCGCCACCCACCTGCATGCCGAGATGCCCGGCGACGAGCAAGTCGCCGTTGTCGAGCGCGATCAGGCCCATGACCATCGGCCCCAGGCTCCCCGAGAAGGTCGGCAGGGGGATCGCCGACCAGGTCGCGCCGTCCCAGCGCGCGAGTCCGTTGGCGGGCACGGCGCCACAGCTGTCGAACCAACCGCCGACGATGAGGTCGCCGTTCGTGTCCTCACATACCGCGGTGACCGTGGCGTTGGTACCCAGGCCGAGCGGTTGCCATCGCCCGCCATCCCAGGCCGCTACGTGTGCCGCCGCGACGCCATCGATCTGCTCAAAGGCACCGTAGGCGATCAAGTCCCCGTTGCGGCGCACGTGGAAGTCGACGCGATCGTTGGTGCCTGGCAGCAGGGCATGCCAGGCAATGCCGTCGAAGCGAGCGACTCCGGCGGCGCCGACGTAGCCGACGCGACGGAACGTGCCGCCCACGATGGTGTCCCCGTTCGGCAGCGTGTGCAGGTGCCGTACCCCCGCGTCCGGACGCCCGCTCACCGCCGGGACCCAGGCGGTGCCGTTCCACGCCAAGAGCAGCGCACCTCCACCCACGAAACCCGGCACGTCCCCGCCGAGCAGCAGCGTGCCGTTGGCGGTCTCCGTGACCACCGCGTAGCCGATCGAGCCGGACCCGAGATAGGACCAGCCGGTCGCTGCGTTCCAGCGCGCCACCATGTGGTTCAGCGACAGATCGTCCGCCACGACCACGACGACGTCCCCATTGGCGGTGACGACGAGATCGCGCGCCAGCTCCGAGAAGTTGCCGAGCGAGGACCAGCCAGCACCGTCCCAACGCACGACGCCGAGGCCATAGCTCGTGGCGATGTGACCACTGGCGACCACGTCGCCATTCGGCAAGGTGCCCAGCGCACGCACCTCGTAGGTGGAGCCATCCAGTCCGCTGCCCATGTTGTGCCAGCTGCCGCCACTCCATCGCGCGACGTGGTAGCAGTCCCCGCCCGCGGCGGTCAAAACGAAGCGTCCGCCGGCCACGACGTCACCGTTGGGCAACACGGTCAACGCGTTCACCCAGCCCGCGCCGAGCCCCATCGGCAGCCATGCCGACCCGTTCCAGCGCATGGCGATCTCGTATGCCCCCCCAGGCAGGTCGAACCTCCCACCCGCGATCAGCTCCCCGGCCCCGCTGACGGCCAGGGCGAACACCCGGCCAGGCAGGCCGCTGCCCAACTGCATCACGCCTCCGGTCGGAACGTCCACTGCCACCACGTTCGTCGCCAGCAGCGACCCGCACGCCGAGAAGTCGCCGCCGATCACGAGCACGGGTTGCTGCGGCCCGGCGCCATCCGGATCCCACAGCACCGACGCGTTCACCGAGCCATGCAGTCCTGTGTCGGCATAGTGGGACACCCCTGCGAACCCGCTGCCCGCGTTCCCCTGCGGCAGGCTCGGGCACTGACCGCACCCGACGGCACCGGACAGCATCACCGCGACGACGGACAAGGCGCGCAGAAGCATGGTGGCGCCGATAGCCCGGGGTGCGACGGCCGTCACTGCGCGCGCGATATCGCTCGCACCCACCGCCCCTGCATGCCACCATGCCGGCCCATGCGCGCGCTGCGTCTCGCCCTCGTCGCCTCCGAGTGTGCTCCGTTCGCCAAGACCGGCGGCCTCGCCGACGTGCTGCTCGGCCTCGGCCGCTGGCTCGGCAAGCCCGGGCCCGAAGGTGGCGGCCACGACGTGCGCGTGTTCCTGCCGTTCTACAAGCGCATCGCAGCGAGCGGCCTCGCCACCCAGCCGGTGCCCGGCGCCCAGGACCTCGACGTGCGCTTCCCGCAGCGCACCATCCGCTTCTCGCTGCGGCAGGCGCCGCTGCCGCACAGTCGGGTGCCGGCGTGGTTCGTCGACTGTCCGGAGCTGTACGGGCGCGACGGCATCTACACCGAGGACGGCGACGAATCGCTGCGCTTCGCGATGTTGTGCCGCGCCGTGCTGGAGACCTGCCAGCGCCTGCAATGGTCGCCCGACGTCGTGCACTGCAACGACTGGCACACCGGCCTCCTGCCGCTCTACCTGCGCACGCTCTACGCCTGGGACCGCCTGTTCGCCAACACCAAGACCCTGCTGGCGATCCACAACATCGGCTACCAGGGCCTGTTCGCCGACAGCCACCTCGACATGCTCGGCCTCGGAGAGCAGCGTGCGCACGTGCACCACGGCGACCTGCAGGGCGGCCGGGTGTCGTTCCTCAAGACCGGGGTGCTGCACGCGACGCGGCTGTGCACGGTGTCGCGCACCTACGCGCGGGAGATCCAGACCGCAGAGTACGGCATGGGCATGGAGGAGCTGCTGCGCACGCGCAGCCAGGACCTCGTCGGCATCGTCAACGGCGTCGACTACGGCGATTGGGATCCGGCGCAGGACCCGCTGATCCCGCACCACTTCTCCGCCGACGCGCCGCACGGCAAGGCGAAGATGAAGGCGGCGCTGCTGAACCGCTTCCAGCTGCCGCACGACCCGCGCGCCCCGGTGTTCGCCGTGGTGTCGCGGCTGACGGCGCAGAAGGGCTTCGAGCTGTTCGCCGACGCGCTGCCGGTGTTCCTGCAGCGGGAGGACATGCGCCTGTGTGTGCTCGGCTCGGGCGACCAGAAGCACGAGGACTACTTCCAGTGGCTGCGCGACACCTGGCCGCACAAGGTCGGCCTCTACCGCGGCTTCCAGGAGGAGCTCGCCCACTGGATCGAAGCCGGCAGCGACGTCTTCCTGATGCCGAGCCGGTTCGAGCCCTGCGGGCTCAACCAGATGTACTCGCTGCGTTATGGCACGCCGCCGATCGTGCGCCGCACCGGCGGGCTGGCCGACACCGTCGAGGCCTGGGACCCGGCGACGCGGCGCGGCACCGGGTTCTTGTTCGACGAGTTCAGCAGCCAGGCCTTCGCCGGCACCATCGACTGGGCGCTGCGCAACTGGCGCGACCAGCGCGGCTGGCAGCAGATGATGCAGAACGGCATGCGCCGCGACTTCTCGTGGCACAAGCAGGGGCCCGAGTACGTGGCGCTGTACCAGTCCATGCTCGGCTGACCGGTGGGCGGCAAGCCGCCGTCGGGCAAGGGCCTCCCCCGCCGAAGTCCACACTGGCGCCGGCCCGACCATTGGGCATCATGCCGCCATGCACGTCGTCTTCGTCGAGCCTGCCTTCCCCAAGAACCAGCGTGAATTCCTGCGCGGGCTGCTCAGCACCGGGGCCCGCATCTCGGCGATCAGCGAGCGCCCCGCCGAGGCGCTGCCGAGCGACCTGCGCGAGGGCCTGTTCCAGTTCGAACGCGTGCGCTCCGTCGTCGACGAGCACGCGCTCGCCGAGGCCGTCAAGCGCCTGTCGATGCGCGCCCGCATCGACAGGCTGGAAGCGACCGTCGAGGCCCACGTGATGGCGGCGGCGCACGTGCGCGAGCAGTTCAAGATCCACGGCACGACGTCGAAGACGGCGTGGTTGTGCCGCGACAAGCCGGCGATGAAGGAGGCCGTACGCGCCGCTGGTCTGCCCTGTGCTGCCTCGGCGCGGGTGACCTCGGTCGCCGACGCCGAGGCGTTCGCCAAGGCCAACGGCTATCCGCTGATCCTGAAGCCGCTGGACGGCGCCGGTGCCTCGGGCACCAGCAAAGTGCACGACGACGCCGAACTCAAGCAGGCCTGCAGCACGCTGCGCGTCGACCAGGGCCGCACCGTCGCCATCGAGGAGTTCCTCGACGGCCACGAGGGCTTCTACGACACCCTGACGGTGTGCGGCAAGCCGGTGCTCGACTTCGCCTGCCACTACTACCCCAACGTGCTCGAGGCGATGCGCACGCGCTGGATCTCGCCGCAGATCGTCTGCACCAACCGCATCGAAGGCGACGGCTACCACGAGGTGCGCGCGCTCGGCGCCAAGGTCATCACCGCGCTCGGCATCTGGACCTCGCCCACACACATGGAGTGGTTCGCCGGGCCCAAGGGCCTGAAGTTCTCCGAGATCGGCTGCCGGCCGCCCGGCGTCGGCGTCTGGGACCTCTACAGCGCCGCCAACGACATCGACCTCTACGCCGCCTGGGCGCACGCGATCGTGCACGAGAAGGTGCCGTTCCGCACCTCGCGCAAGTACGCGGCGGGCATGATCGCGCTGCGACCCGACCGCGACGGCGTCATCTCGCACTACGACGGCGTCGAGCAGATGCAGCGGCGCTTCGGCGAGTGGATCCTCGATTCGCACCTGCCGCCGGCCGGCACGCCGACGCAGGGCGTCGAAGGCGGCTACATGGCCAACGCCTACGTGCGCATGCGCCACCCGGACTACGACACGCTGCGGTCGATGCTGACCCAGGTAGGCGAGACGGTGAAGGTGCGCGCGAAGTGAACGCCGCCGGTGCGAGCCCGCGGCCGCCCACTGCGTCGCTCCCTTGGCCGACCGGTCCCGCGTCGCGGCGTCCTGACGAACGGTGAGCCGGGTCGCCTGCGGGCGAGCCGGCTCACTCCATGACGAGTTCGAAGCGCCGCACCACCGGCTCGAACGGCACTTCGCCGACGCGCAGCGCGACGGCGGCGGCGAACGAAGGCCCGGGCGAGACGTCGAGCAGGCGCCACCACTCGGGCCGCTCGCGGCCGTCGCGGCAGGCGAGCAGGCGCGGGTCCCCGTCGATGGCGACATCGAAGATGTCGAGCGGCATCGACAGGCCTTCACCGAGCGCCTTGATGTAGGCCTCTTTGCGCGTCCAGCAGCGGTAGAAGGCCAGCTCGCGGTGTTCGCCGTCGAGCAGCGACAGGTGGTCCCACTCACACGGCGAGAAGTGGCGCCGCGCGATCTCGGTCAGGCTCTCGAGGTGGCGCACCTTCTCCAGGTCGACGCCGAGTTCGACCTTGGCGATGGCGACGATGCCGAGCTTGCCGGAGTGTGAGGTGTTGAAGAACGGCCCTTTGCCGGAGACGTAGGGCTTGCCGCGCGGGCCGTTGACGAACTCGATCGCCGCCGCGTCCTCGCCGAGGTAGCCGGCGAGGATCGTGCGCAAGGCACCGTGGCCGATCTCGAAGCGGCGGCGGTGGTCGGCGAAGCGCAGCCGTTCGAGCTTCTGCCGCTCCTTGTCCGACAGCAGGGCGCCGAGGCGATCGGCGTCGCCGGTCAGCGGCACGGCCCAGACGTGCAGTTCGTTGTCGGCCAGTACGACGCTGCCGGGCGCAGCGGGCGCGAAGGCAGGGTCCACGAGACGTTCATCCATGCGTGGTCACGAAGGGTAGCAGACGTTCGGCAACCGGGAAGCCGGCGGTCACGGAATCACGCGTTCGAACGGCGGCGCCGGCAGCCCGGCCCCGTTGCGCAACGACCACGCCGGGGCCGAGCCCCACGCGTAGCGCACCGCGACCGGCGCCGCCACCGCATCGGCGTGTACGACGACGAGGTCGCCGTCGAGCCGCGCTGTCGCGGCGACGAAGTGACCGTCGTTGCCGGCGAGTTCGAAGCCTGTGCCATCACGCTCGAGAACGAGCCCACCGGTCGCCATCGTGAAGTGCAGCCGCACCTCGGCGCCGCGCATGCTGATGCCGCCGAGCAACGGACCGTCGCAAGCTACCTTCTTGCCGTAGTGCCTGGCCAAGGCCAACCGCGCCAGCCGTTCCCCGACCTGCTGCTTCTGCGCCGGGTGGATGTCCTCGGCGTCGCCGACGTCGAGTGTGATGGCGAGCCCCGTGTGTTCGAGGCCGAGGATGGCCGCCTGCGCCAGCCGCAGGCGCGCGGTGTCGTCGGCGTCGCCGTCGCGGTAGGCGAACGGCGCGATCTGCACGCCGTAGAACGGCAACGGCCGGCCGAAGCCGCGGCGCCAATCCTGCACCAGGGCCGGGAACAGCCGCGCGTACTGCTGCGGACGTTCGCGGTTCGCCTCCCCTTGGTACCAGATCACGCCCGTGAACGGGAACGGCAGCAGCGGCGCGATCATCGCCTGGAACAACACCGTGGGCCGGTTGGCCTCGCTGCCCCGCCGCGGCCACGGTGGCAGTTCGTGCATGGCCGGCCCGCGGGCCCGCTGCCAGGCGCCGGCCAGCGGCACCGCCGGCGCCGCCCCTGCCACGAGCCCGACGCGCATCGACTCGGGGCCGGCAGCGAAGCCGCCTTCCCCGCCGGTGTCGACGACGCGCACCACCACCCGGGCCACGGCCGCGGTGTTCGCCGCCGCGGGGATGCGGTAGCGCCGCGGCGTCGACCAGGCCCCGTCGTCCTGCATGCCGCCGATGCGTTCGCCGTTCCACGTCACCGTGTCCATGTCGTCGATGGCACCGAGCTCGAGCTCCAGCTCCTGGCCGACGAAGGCCACCGGCAGTTCGACGGT
>JAEUHT010000041.1 GCA_016793265.1 Planctomycetota bacterium | reverse complement strand
CGGCAGAAGTGGCGCACGTCGATCAACCGCGCCTCCGAGGCCATGACCATCTTCGCGGTCATGGCGGCCGGCATCTTCCCGGCCATCCACGTCGGCCGCATCTGGGTCATCTACTGGGTGTTCCCGCTGCCGAACCAGATGAGCATGTGGCCGAACTTCAAGTCGCCGCTGCTCTGGGACGTGTTCGCGGTCAGCACCTACTTCACGATCTCGCTGCTGTTCTGGTTCGTCGGCCTGATCCCCGACCTGGCGACCTTCCGCGACCGCGCCGCCAAGGCCGGCCGCACCATCGCCTCGCGCGCCTACGGCATCTTCGCCTTCGGCTGGCACGGCTCGAACCGCCACTGGCTGCACTACGAGAAGGCCTACCTGATCCTCGCCGGCCTGAGCGCCCCGCTCGTGCTGTCGGTGCACTCGATCGTGTCGTTCGACTTCGCCGTGTCGCTGCTGCCCGGCTGGCACACCACGATCTTCCCGCCCTACTTCGTCGCGGGCGCCATCTTCTCGGGCTTCGGCATGGTGCTGACCCTGATGATCCCGGCGCGCAAGTGGCTCGGGCTGCACGACCTCGTCACGCTCAACCACCTCGACAACATCGCCAAGGTCCTGCTCTTGACCGGCACGATGGTCGGCTACGCCTACGGGATGGAGTTCTTCATCGCGTGGTACAGCGGGGTGGAGTACGAGCAGTTCGCCTTCATCAACCGCGCCACGGGTCCCTACTGGTGGTCCTACTGGATCATGGTCTCGTGCAACGTGATCAGCCCGCAGTTCTTCTGGTTCCGCAGCCTGCGGCGCAACCCGACGGTGCTGTTCGTCATCTCGATCTTCGTCAACATCGGCATGTGGTTCGAGCGCTTCGTGATCACGGTCACGTCGCTGCACCGCGACTTCCTGCCGTCGAGCTGGGCCTACTTCTCGCCGACGCTGATCGACATCCTGACCTACGCCGGCAGCTTCGGCCTGTTCTTCACCATGTTCCTGCTGTTCTGCCGCTTCCTGCCGATCCTCGCGATCAGCGAAGTGAAGGGCGTCATGCCGGAAGCCAACCCTCACCACGGCCACGCGTCGCACGACTCGCACGAGCACGCCGTTCCCGCCGCGCACCACTGAGGCTCTGCCATGTCTGACACGACTACTTGGGGCATCGTCGCCGAGTTCGAATCGCCCGCCGCGATCTACCACGCGGCGGAGAAGGTGACCGCCCACGGCTACACCAAGGTCGACGCCCACACGCCGTTCCCCGTGCACGGCATGGACAAGGCGCTGCGCCAACCCGAGAGCGGTCTCGGCTGGATCGTCGTCTGCTGCGGCTTCACCGGCATCTGCCTGGCACAGCTGATGATGTGGTGGATGAACGCGCACGACTACGTGATCTGGGTCTCCGGCAAGGAGCCCTACGCGTGGCCGTCGACCATCCCGATCACCTTCGAGTGCATGGTGCTGCTGTCCGGCTTCGGCGCCGTGTTCGGCATGTTCGGGCTCAACCGCCTGCCGCGCCTGCACCACCCGATCTTCCAGCACAGCACCATCCACCGCGTCACCGACGACCGCTTCTTCCTCTCGGTCGAGGCGACGGACCCCAAGTTCGATCGCCAGCAGACGAAGAACTTCCTCGAGAGCATCGGCGGCAAGCACGTCGAGATCCTGGAGGACTGACCAATGAAGATCACCCTCACCCGGATCACCCTCGCGGTCATGGCCGCGCTGACGGTCGGCTTCACGAGCTGCCGCGGCGGCATCTCCCACGAGCCGCCCGTGCACATCGTGCTCGACATGGACTTCCAGCCCAAGGTGCGGGCCCAGTCCAAGGTCGCGTTCGAGGGCTGGAAGGACCACCGCGGCATGCGCGCGCCGGTGAGTGACCCCTTCGGCAAGACGCTCGTCGTCGCCCAGGGCTCGCTGACCGATCCGAAGCTCAACAACCGCGACGCCAACAACGCCTTCGTCACCAAGAACCCGCTGCCGCTCGAACACAAGTTCTGGGTGCGCGGCCAGCAGGTGGCGACGATCGACCGCGGTCGCGAGCTGTTCGACATCCACTGCGCGATCTGCCACGGCTACAGCGGCCAGGGCGGTTTCCGTGAGGAGAGCCACGGTCTCGTCGGCCGCCGCTGGACGGTCGCGATCCCCAACTTCCACCGCCTCGACGACCCCAAGGCCGACAACCGCGTCGCCAACCTCGCGGACGGTGAGTACTTCGAAGTCATCACCCACGGCGTGCGCACGATGCCGGCCTACGGCCCGCGCCTCAGCGTCGAAGAGCGCTGGTCCATCGTGCACTACCTGCGCGCCCTGCAGTCCCTGGACAAGTGACCGGAAGCGAACGGACGAGTGATCTGCCAATGACCGCAACTGCACACATGACCGCGCCGAGTCTGCAACAGCTCGCGCCCACCGCCGCGCCGAAGGTGAAGGACGGTGACCTCGCGACCGCGCAGATGGCCTTGTTCGGCGTCGGTGCCGCGCTCGTCGCGACCGCCTGGCTGACCGGCGGCAAGGACTTCTTCGCCTCGTACCTCGTGGGCTACATGGGCACGCTCGGCATCTGCCTCGGCGCGCTCTTCTTCACGATGTTGCAGCACATCACGCGCGCCGGCTGGAGCGTCAACGTGCGCCGCCTCGCCGAGAACATCGCCGCGGGGCTGCCCCTGATGCTGCTGCTGTTCGTGCCGATCCTGGTCGGTTGGAAGGACATCTACCACCACTGGGCGCACGCCAACCACGATGCAGCCGGCAACGCCATCGTCGCCGGTCAGGCCGGCTTCGACGCCGTGCTCGCCGGCAAGTCCGCCTGGCTCAACCCGACGTTCTTCTTCGTGCGCGTCGGCATCTACTTCGCGATCTGGATCGGCCTCGCCACCTACTTCCGCAACCAATCCCTGCGGCAGGACGAGTCCGGCGACCCGGCGATCAGCCTGCGCCTGGCGCGCGTTGCGGCGCCCGGCCTGCTGCTGTTCGCGCTGTCGCTGACCTTCGCGGCGTTCGACTGGATCATGTCGATCGACCCGCACTGGTTCAGCACGATCTTCGGTGTGACCTACTTCGCCGGCGCCTACATGGTGTTCTGCGCCTACACGGTGCTGCTCGCCAAATGGCTGACCAGGCGCGGCTACCTGAGGGGCCTGATCACCACCGAGCACTACCACGACCTGGGCAAGTTCCTGTGGGCCTTCATGGTCTTCTGGACCTACACGAACTTCAGCCAGTACATGCTGATCTGGTACGCGAACCTGCCGGAGGAGACGCTCTGGTTCAAGACGCGTGCGGAAGGCGGCTGGGGTGCGATCGGCACGATCCTGGTCTTCGGCCACTTCTTCATCCCGTTCGTTTTCCTGCTGTCTCGCAACGTCAAGCGCAGCTCGGTCGGCCTGTCGATCGGCGCCGTGTTCCTGGTCGTCATCCACTGCATCGACATGCAGTTCCTGATCCTGCCGTCGGCCCGCGAGCATGTCGAACACGCGCCCGCCGCGCCGCACGGCAGCGAAGGCATCGCCCAGGCGATCGAGAGCGGCCTCGCGCGCTTCCCGAGCGACCTCGCCACCTACCTGCACGACGTGCACTGGGCCGACTTCGGCTGCTTCGCCGGCCTCATCGCCATGCTGACCGGCGTGGCGCTGTGGAACATCCGCCGCACCAACCTCGTCCCCGTGCGCGACCCGCGCCTCGCCGAGTCGATCCACTTCCAGAACTTCTGACCCAGACCCAGCCATGGCTCACGGCCACCCCGATTTCACGCCCGGCCAGAAGCACGAAGCGAAGCCGCTCGATCCGGAACACGACATCGACGCCAAGCAGGCGTCGATGTGGCTGATCGTCAGCGCCATCGTGCTGTTCCTGGTGGTCTGGGCCCTCGTGCCGGTCTTCACGCGCGCCCGCGAGCTCAAGCGCACCGACCCACAGCAGCAGATCAGCAACACCGAGCTGCCCGACGCGGTGGCGCGCGAACACAAGTTCCTGAACGGTGACAACCCGGCCAAGAAGTCGATCGACGCCGTCGTCGACCAGCTGCGCAAGTAGTCCCGGACCATGCGTACCTTCCTGTTCTCCCTGCTGCTCGGCACCGGTGCGCTGGTCGCACAGAGCGCCGGCATGTCCACGACCCGCTCGCTCGAGTCGCGCGACGAGGCAGCACAGCAGGAGAACACGATCGGCAAGCAGGTCGACCCGGCGCTGACCTTCACCGACGAACGCGGCTACCCGTTCAAGCTGCAGCAGTACTTCCCCGGCAAGCGGCCTGTGCTGCTGATGCTCGGCTACTACTCGTGTCCGACGATGTGCGGCACCGTGCTCAGCGCCGCGTTCACCGCGCTCAGCGGCATCGACGACCTGCAGCCGGGCACGGACTACCAGATCCTCAACGTCTCGATCGATCCGCGTGAGACCGCGGAGACGGCGCGCACGCGCAAGCAGAACTTCTTGCCCCGGCTCGCCAAGACCGGCGGCGAAGACGCCTGGCGCGTGCTGGTCGGCGACGAGACGAACGTCAAGCAGCTCGCCGCCACGGTCGGCTTCAACTACTACTGGAGCGAGGCGACGCACCAGTTCGCGCACCCGGCGTCGCTGATCTTCCTCACCCCCGAGGGCAAGGTCAGCCGCATCATCGTCAACTCCGCCTTCCAGCCCGCGGACGTGCGCCTCGCGCTCGTCGAAGCCAGCCAAGGCACGCTCGGCACCTTCTGGGATCAGGTCAAGCTGAACTGCCTGACCTTCGACCCGACCACCAACCAGTACTCCCTCACCGCGATGACGATCATGCGCATCGGTGGCGCGCTCACGGTCGTCATCCTGGCCGTGATGATCTGGGTCATGCTGCGCCGCGAGCGCGGCAAGCGCCCGGCCGCCGCGCCAGCCTGATCGTCCCCCGCCAGCTCGTCCCTCAACCGCGCCCCCAGCAGCTCAGGACACCCGTGTTCGTACTATCGATCCAAGACCCGCAGAACGCCGGCCCGGCGCCTCAGCCCCAGGTCGACGCCTACGGCCAGCTGTCGAAGCTCGCCAGCACGTTCCATGACGTGGACGGGCTGTTCTACTTCACCTACGCCGTCTGCATCTTCTTCTTCGTACTCATCCTGGGCGTGCTGCTCTTCTCGGTGGTCAAGTACCGTCGCAAGACGGAAGACCAGCCGGCCGCCTCGAACGTGACCCACAACACGCCACTCGAAGTGGTGTGGACGGTGATCCCGCTGATCATCGTGATGGTGATGTTCGCCTGGGGCTACAAGGGCGCCGACCAGATGGTCGACGTGCCGAAGGAGGCCGCGCGCAACGCCTACAAGGCGATGGCCAAGCAGTGGAGCTGGACCTTCACCTATCCCGACGGCTCGGTCAGCTACGGCGACGTCTGGGTCGAGAAGGACAAGCCGGTGCAGTTCTACCTGCAGTCGAGCGACGTGCTGCACGCGTTCTACGTGCCGTCGATGCGCGTCAAGCGCGACGTCATCCCCGGACGCATGCAGACGGTCTGGTTCCAGCCGACCGAAGAGGGCATCTACCACCTGTTCTGCGCCGAGTACTGCGGCAACGACCACTCGAAGATGTACGCGCGTGTGCACGTCGTCTCGTCGGCCGAGTTCAAGAAGCGCCCGTGGGACGACTTCGACGACAGCACGCCGGAGCTCGCCGCGAAGAGTGGTGAGAGCCTGTATTCGCGCAACTGCGCGGTCTGTCACAGCGTCGATGGCACGCCGCTCGTCGGCCCGAGCTGGAAGGGCCTGTTCGTCAAGGGCGAGGGCGACACGATCGTCGGCGCCAAGCGCACCGTGATCGAAGGCGGCGCGACCAAGGAGATCACCGTCGACGACGCCTACGTGCTCGAGTCGGTGCGCACGCCGGCGCAGAAGCTCGTCGCCACGCACCCGAACGGCGGCATGAGCTCGTTCGGCCCCGAGCTGATCGACGATCGCCGCGTCAAGGCGATCGTCACGTACATGAAGTCCCTGGCCAGCAAGTAGTCGCAGCGAAGCACCAGCCATGACCACCAACATCCCGGCCATCGACCAGCACGCGGCGCCCACCGGCGGCTCGACGAACTACCTCAACAACACCAGCGGCTTCTGGTCCTGGGCGAGCACGCTCGACCACAAGCGCATCGGCCTCATGTACCTGGTCGGCACCACGCTGGCCTTCCTGGCCGGCGGCCTGTTCGCGCTGCTGGTGCGTGTGCACCTGTGGGAGCCGGACGGCATGCTGTTCGACAACCCGACCTACAACCAGGTGTTCACGCTGCACGGCGCCTTCATGGTGTTCCTGTTCGTGATCCCGGCGATCCCCGGCTCGCTCGGCAACATGGTGCTGCCGCTGATGCTCGGGGCCAAGGACGTGGCGCTGCCGCGACTCAACCTGCTCAGCTTCTACCTGTGGTTGACCGGGGCGGTGCTGGCGACGCTGGCCATCATCCTGGGCGGCTTCGACACCGGCTGGACCTTCTACGCGCCCTACAGCCTCTACACGCAGAAGGCGGTCGTCACGATCGGCCTGGCGGTGTTCGTGCTCGGCTTCAGCTCGATCTTCACCGGGCTGAACTTCATCGTCACCGTGCACAAGCTGCGGGCGCCGGGCCTGACCTGGTTCCGCATGCCGCTGTTCGTGTGGGCGCTCTACGCCACCTCGATCCTGCAGGTGCTGGCGACGCCGGTGCTCGGCATCACGGTGCTGCTGGTCGCGTTCGAACGCCTCTACCAGGTCGGCATCTTCGATCCGCGCCTCGGCGGCGACCCGGTGCTGTTCGAGCACTTCTTCTGGTTCTACTCGCACCCGGCCGTCTACATCATGGTGCTGCCGGCCTTCGGCATCATCAGCGAGCTGGTCTCGGTGCACTCGCGCAAGCCGCTGTTCGGCTACAAGCTGATCGCCTTCAGCTCGCTGGCCATCGCGGTCATCAGCTTCCTGGTGTGGGGCCACCACATGTTCACGTCGGGTCAGTCGACGTTCGCGATGTTCGCGTTCTCGTTCCTGACCTTCTTCGTGGCCATCCCCACCGCCATCAAGGAGTTCTCCTGGGTGGCCACGATCTGGAAGGGCTCGATCGCGCTCAATGCGCCGATGCTCTACACGCTGGCGTTCCTGATCATCTTCGCGATCGGCGGCCTGACCGGCGTGATCCTCGGCTCGCTGAGCGTCAACATCCACATGCACGACACGTACTTCGTCGTCGCGCACTTCCACTACGTGATGATGGGTTCGATCGCGCTCGCCTTCTTCGCCGGCCTTCACCACTGGTGGCCGAAGATGTTCGGCGTGATGTACGACGAGACCATCGCCAAGATCGCCTGCGGCATCATCTTCGTCGGCTTCAACGCCACCTTCCTGCCGCAGTTCATCATGGGCAGCCGCGGCATGCCGCGGCGCTATGCGACCTACGTGCCGGACTTCCAGGTCTTCCACCAGGCCTCGACGGTCGGCGCCGTGATCCTCGGCGTCGGCATTGCGCTGATGGTGTATTGCTTCGTCGTCTCGCTGTTCCAGGGCAAGAAGGCGATGGTCAACCAGTGGGGCGGTGTCACGCTCGACTGGTTGACGCCGACCCCGCCGCCGCTCGAGAACTTCCACGAGGCGCCGGTCGTGACCACCGAGGTCTACGACTACTCCACGCTCGACCTCTCGACGACGCGCACGCCGATCGCGTGAACCGCACCCCGGCACCCACCACGGCAACCCGACTACTGGCTGCACTGCTACAGGATTCCGCATGAGTCACGATGGTCATCACTCGGTAGTGATCCCGGCGCCGGGGCCCGAGTTCGTCCCGCACACGGTCGCGCACCACTTCGACACCCCGGTGCAGGAGTTCCAGGCGGCGAAGCTCGGCTTCTGGCTGTTCCTGGCCACCGAGATCCTGCTCTTCGGCGGCCTCTTCGCGGCCTACTTCTACTACCACGAGACCTACGCCGAGACCTTCCGCGTCGGCGGTCAACAGCTCGACTGGCAGCTCGGTGCGGTCAATACCACCGTGCTCCTGCTGAGCTCGTGGACGATGGCGATGGGCGTGCGCTCGGCGCAGACCAGCCAGAAGGGCAAGACCTTGCTCTTCCTCGGCCTGACCGTGCTCGGCGCGCTGATCTTCCTCGGCATCAAGTACGTCGAATACAGCGCCAAGAACCAACACGGCTTGATCGTCTTCTCGCACCTGTTCGACGGCTACGACCAGGCGAACAAGCAGCTGCCGTGGTTCCAGGACTACGGCGGGGTGATGAAGGACGTGCCCCACGGCCACCTGTTCTTCGCCATCTACCTGACGATGACCGCGATCCACGGCCTGCACGTCGTCATCGGCGCCGGCCTGATCATCTGGGTGATGAAGGGCGCCGCGAAGGGCCGCTTCCACGCCGGTTACTTCCTGCCCGTCGACCTGGTCGGCCTCTACTGGCACCTCGTCGACCTGATCTGGATCTTCCTCTTCCCCCTGCTCTACCTGGTGCCGTGATGACCGCGCACGCCCACTCCGATCACCACAGCCATGGTGCGCTCCAGATGGGGCATCACCACGTCTCGTCGTCCCAGCAGTTCCTCAGCGTGCTGGTCGCGCTGCTGGTGCTGACCGGCATCACCGTCGGTGCCTCGCGCATCGACTTCGGCTCCGCGAACATGCTCATCGCGATGGCGATCGCCTGCATCAAGGCCTCGCTCGTCATCGCCTTCTTCATGCACGTGAAGTGGGACACGGCCATCAACAAGATCGTGTTCCTGAGCTCGTTCCTGTTCCTGGCCCTGCTGTTCCTGTTCACGCTGGTCGATCTGACCACGCGGCGCTGGGACAGCTACGTGAATACGATCCGGACCCCGGTCGACCACGGCTGGGTCCAACCCGCCCCCAAGCCCGACGCTCATCACTAGCCGGAGCCCAAGCTGCACGCCGCCTACCTGCACGCGCGCCGTCCCGGCGAGGCGCGTGTCGCGCTCTGGTCCGACACCGGTCTCGAGCCCCTGCGTTCCTCGCTGCCAGCCGACCTGCTGCGCCTGGCCGAGCCGGTCGAGGCCCAGTTGCTGCTGCCCAGCGAGGAGACTTCGCTGCAGCCGCTGCTGCAGCTCTCCGCTGCGGGCGCTGACGAGGACGAACGCACGCCGGCGCGCATCGCGCCGGCGTTGTGGTCCATCCCTGCACTCGGGGTGCCGCTCGCGCCCGCCGTGCCCTGGCTCGCCAGCCAGGATCCGGCCACGGCGCCGCCGCTGCTGCGGGCGCTGATCGCGCTGAGCCAACTGGTGATGAAGCTGCTCGCGCGCGGCGACTTCGCCCCGGCGCCGCAGCCCGGCGTGCTGCAGTTCGCGCCACACTGGAGCCCGGACACGCAGTGGATCCTGGCCGCCATCGCCGACCTCGTGCCCGGCACCTTGTGCACCGCGCGCAGTGCCGTGCCCGACGATCCGGTCTATTCGGTGACGCAGCGCAACTTCGTCATCAGCTTCGTCAGCCACGCGCTCGACCAGGTCGCCATCCAGGCCACCGCCGACGGCAAGCCCTACCTGCCGCGCTTCGAGAAGGCCGAACGCCTGCCGAAGACCTTCTGGCAGACGCCGATGGTGCCCGTGCTCGAGATCCTGGTGCCCGACCAGCCGCTCGAAGAGGGTGCGCCGTGGGGGCTGCAGATCCTCGTGCGTCCGGTCCCGACGATCGACCACAGCGAGACGATCGAGAGCCTGCACCAACGCCACACCGCCGCGCTGTTCCCCAACGAGATCGCCGCCGAGAGCCTGCACCGCATCGAGCAGACGATCGACCGCGTCAGCGAGAAGCTGCCGGCGCTGCGGCGCGCACGCAACCTCAGTGACGGCCGCGCCAGCCTGACCCGCCAGGAGCTCGACCAGATCCTCGACCACATGCCGCTGCTGGAGAGCGAGGGCTTCGAGCTGACGCTGCCCGGCGTCGAGGCCATGCAGCGCCTGTCGGCGCGCGTGGCCATCATCGAGGCCAAGGGCCAAGCCGGGGATCCGCGGCCGTGGTTCGAGTTCCGCTGGAGCCTGGCCATCGGCGACAAGGAGCTCACGCAAGCGCAGTTCGACGAGCTCGTCGAGGCACGTTCGCCGCTCGTCTTCATCGACCGCCGCCCGGTCTTGTTGTCGCCCAAGGACCGCGACGCGCTGCAGGACTTCAAGAAGCGCATGGCCGAAGGCGGCGAACGCATCAGCTTCTTCGAAGCGCTGCGGCTGCGCCTCGGCGGCGCTTCCCACCTGCACGGCCTGACCATGGAGTCGATCGCCAGCACGCCGCGCCTGGAGCAGCTGCTGCAGAACCTCGAACAGGCGCGCGTGGTCGAGGACCGGCCGATGCCGCCCGAGTTCATCGGCTCACTGCGCCCGTACCAGGCGCGCGGCCACGCCTGGATGCACTTCCTCGTCGACCAGGGCTTCGGCGCCTGCCTCGCCGACGACATGGGTCTCGGCAAGACGATCCAGGCCATCACGGTGATGCTCGACTGGCGCCGCCAGCACCAGGACCAGAACCGCGGCGCGATCCTGATCGTCTGCCCGGTCTCCGTGCTCGGCAACTGGCGCCGTGAGCTGGCCCGCTTCGCCCCGAACTTCCGCGTCGTGCTGCACCACGGCAAGGGCCGCGCGGCGACCACCGAGGAGTTCCAACGCACGATCACCGAGCACGACATCGTGCTGACCAGCTACAACCTGCTGCAGCGCGACGAGGAGATCATGCAGGACACGACCTTCGACGGCGTGATCCTCGACGAGGCGCAGAACATCAAGAACCCGACCACGCGCCAGTCCAAGGTGGCGCGGCAGATGAAGGGCCACTTCCGCATGGCGCTGACGGGCACGCCGCTCGAGAACCGCCCGCTCGACCTGTGGTCGATCATGGACTTCCTCAACGAGGGCCTGCTCGGCTCGCGCACGCAGTTCATGCAGACGCTCGAACACCCGATCGTCAAGCAACGGCGGCAGGGGTCGATGTCGGCGCTGGCGCGGCTGGTGCGGCCGTTCGTGCTGCGCCGCCTCAAGACCGACCCCGAGATCGTCGCCGACCTGCCGGAGAAGACCGAGCAGATCGTCACCTCGACGCTCTCGCGCGAACAGGCGATCCTCTACGAGTCCGTGGTGCGCAAGGGCCTGCAGGAGGTCGAGAAGGCCGCCGAGGGCATCCAGCGCCGCGGCGCCATCCTCACCACGCTGCTGCGGCTCAAGCAGGTCTGCAACCACCCGGCGCACTACCAGATGGACGGCAGCTCGCTGCCGAGCCGGTCGGGCAAGCTCGATCTGTTGACCGAGATGATCGAGGAGGCGCTCGACGAGGGCGACCGCTGCCTGATCTTCACCCAGTTCAAGGAGATGGGCTCGCTGCTGAAGACACACCTGGAGAACATGTTCGGCCAGGGTGTGTTGTTCCTGCACGGCGGCGTGCCGCAGAAGGAGCGCGACCAGATGGTCGCCGACTTCCAGACGGCGCGGCCCGACGGCCCGAAGCTGTTCGTGCTGTCGCTCAAGGCGGGCGGCACCGGCCTCAACCTGACCGCCGCCAACCGCGTGTTCCACTTCGATCGCTGGTGGAACCCTGCCGTCGAGGACCAGGCCACCGACCGCGCCTTCCGCATCGGCCAGCAGCGCAACGTCTTCGTGCACAAGTTCGTCTGCAGCGGCACGCTCGAAGAACGCATCCAGACCATGCTCGATCGCAAGCGTGAGGTCGCCGACGGCCTCTTGGCGGCTGGCGAGAACTGGATCACCGAACTCAGCAACGAGGAGCTCAAGCGCCTGCTCGTGCTCGATCGCAAGGAGGCGATGGCGTGAACGAACGCAAGTCGGTCTCCATGGGCGAGCGTTGGCGCCGCGAGGCGACCCGCGGCATCGACGACAAGCGGCTGGCGGCGGCGCTCGAGGCGCTGCCGAGCATCAGGAAGCCGATGCTGCGCATCCGCGCCGGTTCGATCCGCGCCGAGATGGAAGGGTCGATGGGCTCGATCCACGAGGTCAGCCTGCAGATCCGCACGCTGCCGCAGCGCGACATGATGACGCTGGTGCGCGTGCTGCGGCGCAGCAAGACGATCATCGAAGCGCTCGACGACGGCCGCGTGCCGCGCGCCTTCGATCGCCTGGTCGCGCGCGTGGTCGGCGAACCGTTGTTCCCCGATTCGCGCAGCGTCACCTTCGGCTGTTCGTGCGACCTGCAGGAGAAACCCTGCCGGCACGTGTTGGCGCTGCACGAGCTGGTCGCCCGCCGGCTCGATGACCGACCGTGGGAACTGCTGCTGCTGCGTGGTGTCGACCTGCAGGTGCTGCTGGCGAAGGTGCGCCAGACCGAGCCCGAAGCCGACCTGCCGCCGCTCGCGTTCGGCGTGCCCGAGGAGCCCGTGCTCTACCCGGACGCCGAAGACACCGATCTCGGCCAGGTGCTGACGCCGGCGCAGATGCGCTGGCTCATCGACGCGCCGTCCGAACGCGCCGTCGGCGCCGCGCTGAAGGCGCTCGCCGCCCTGCCGTCGACGCCGCCGGCCGCGCCGGCCCCGGTCACTCCCGCTTCGTGAACACGAAGCGCATCGCCCGCGAGCCGTCGAGCTGGCTGATCGAGGCGGTGACGCCCGTGTCGGTGCGTTCGTAGCGAATGCGCTGCGGGGCGTCGTGCTCCGGGTTCTCGAAGGTCACGGCGCCATCTTCGAGCTTCGTCATCACGAACACCGTCGGCGCACCACCACCCGGCTGCGCCACGTAGGCGGGCTTGCCGCGCACGAGCGTGATGCGCAGGAACTCGAAGGCCTGCGTGCGGCGGGCATCGAAGGTGTGCGAGGTGCCGAGCAGGGTCGTGCCCTGCAGCGGCCGCCAGTGTTCTTCGGTGGTGGTGCCGCGGCTCTCCATCACCCAGGTGCCGCTGAGCCAGTCCAGCCGGCGCAGCTCGGCGACGCCGGGCGGCAGCTCGGCGGCGGGCTTGCCGGCCGGTTCCTGCGGCAGCAGCGACAACAAGGCGAACAGCGGCAGCAGGTGCGGCGGGAGGTGGCGCATGGTCGCCGTCACTCTACCGACGCGCGACAGTGCGCGGCCAACGGCCAACGGCGCGGCGATGCCGGCCGGCGGCGGGAGCAGGCCGGAGCTACTTGAGCTCCTTGACTTCCTTCACCATGCCCTCGAGCGCCTCCTTGGCGTCGAGGAACACCATCAGCGTGTTGGGCAGGTCGAACAGCGGGTTGCGGATGCCGGCATAACCCGGCGCCAGCGAGCGCTTGATGACGACGCAGGTGCGCGCTTCGTCGACGTTGAGGATCGGCATGCCGGCGATCGGGCCGGTGTCTTCACGCGCCGCCGGGTTCACGACATCGTTGGCGCCGACGACGATGACGACGTCGGTGTTCTTGAAGTCGCCGTTGATCTGATCCATCTCGAACAGCTGGTCGTACGGGACGTCCGACTCCGCCAGCAGCACGTTCATGTGGCCCGGCATGCGACCGGCCACCGGGTGGATCGCGTAGCGCACCGTGACGCCGCGCTTGATCAGCAGCTCACCGAGCTCGCGGATGGTGTGCTGCGCCTGGGCGACAGCGAGGCCGTAGCCGGGCACGAACACCACCGAGGTCGCGCCGTCGAGCAGCATCGCCACCTCTTCGGGCGTGGTCGCCTTGATCGACTTGTAGTCCTTGGCGTCCTTGGCCACCGTGTCGTCGCCGATGCCGCCGAGCAGCACGTTGCCGAGCGACCGGTTCATCGCCTTGCACATGATCTGCGTCAGGATCAGGCCCGATGTGCCGACCAGGGCGCCGGCGACGATCAGCAGCGGGTTGTTGATGACGAAGCCGGCGGCGGCGCCAGCGACACCCGAGTAGCTGTTGAGCAGCGACACCACGACCGGCATGTCAGCGCCGCCGATCGGCAGCGTCAGCAGCACGCCGAGCGCGGACGCGATCAACGCCAGCAGGATGACGGCGATCGCCATCGACACGTGGCTGCCGGTGAACACCATCCAGACCGAGCAACCGATGGCCGCCAGGCCGAGCGCAGCGTGCGCGTAGTGGCGCGCCGAGCCCTTCAGCGGGTGCACGATCTTCTTGCCACCGAGCTTGAAGAACGCGACGAAGCTGCCGGTCAGCGTCACCATGCCGATCAGGATGGTGGCCGGCGTGGCGATCGCCAGCACGGTGCCCATCATCGACAGCGAGGCTTCGCCCTTCAACGCGGTGTTCTGCAGCAGGTCGGCCATGGCGACGAGCGCCGAGGCGACGCCGCCGAAGCCGTTGAGCGCAGCCACCATCTCGGGCATCTGCGTGGTCGGCGTCTTCTTGGCGATGATGGCGCCGATGCCGCCACCGACGAGCAGGCCGGCGATCACGACCCACCAGCTGATGCTGCCGTTGTAGATCAGCAGCGTGGTCACGATGGCCAGCAACATGCCCGCCTCGGAGAGGCGGTTGCCCTGGGCGCAGGTCTTGACGCTGGTCAGGCGCTTGATGCCGAAGACGAACAGCAGCGTCGCGAGCAGATAGAGGTAGGTCACGGCTCACTTCCCCTTCTTCTTGAACGAGCCGAGCATGCGGTCGGTCACCATGTAGCCGCCGACCACGTTGATGGTGGCGAACACGATCGCCAGGAACGCGAGCGTGTTGGAGAACCAGCCGGGCGTCTTGCCGAGCGGGTTCCCCTCCAGGGTCAGCGCACACATGATCGCGCCGACGACGGTGATGCCGGAGATTGCGTTGGAGCCCGACATCAGCGGCGTGTGCAGCGTCGGGGGCACCTTGGTGATCAGCTCGAAGCCGAGCAGCGAGGCGATGACGAAGACGAAGATGACCAGGAAGGTCAGTTGCGCGAGGATCTGTTCCATCGGACTCAGGCTCCCTTGGCGGCGAGGGCCGCGGCCGTGGGTTCGTGCCGCACCTTGCCATCGTGGGTGACGATGACCGCGGTCTGGATCTCCTGTTCGAGGTTGATGTTGAGCTTGCCGTCCTTGCCCATGAACTCGGGGAACATGGCGAGGATGTTGCGCGCGAACATGCGCGAGGCGTCATTGGCCTTGCGGGACGCGAGGTTGGTGTCGCCGATCACGGTGACGCCGTCGAGGTCGGTGACCTGACCGGCGACGGTGCCCTCGACGTTGCCACCGGTCGCGGCGGCCATGTCGACGATCACCGAACCGGGCTTCATCGCCTTGCGCATCTCCGCCGTCACCAGCACCGGCGCCTTCTTGCCCGGCACCTGCGCCGTCGTGATCAGCACGTCGGCCTGCGCGATGTGGTTGGTCAGGATCTCGCGCTGCTTCTTCAGGAACTCGGCCTGCACCTCGGTGGCGTAGCCGCCCTTGGTCTCGGCGTTGGGTGGCGTGCCGGTGTCGACGAACTTGCCGCCGAGCGACTCGACCTGCTCGCGGCAGGCCGGGCGGATGTCGTTGGCCTCGACCACGGCGCCGAGCTTCTTGGCGGTCGAGATCGCCTGCAGACCGGCGACGCCGACGCCGAGGATCAGCACGCGGGCCGGCGTCAAGGTGCCGGCCGCGGTCATCATCAGCGGGAACATCTTCGGCAGGTGGACCGCCGCCAGCAGCACGGCCTGGTAGCCGCTGCAGGTTGCCTGCGAACTGAGGATGTCCATCTTCTGCGCCCGGGTGATGCGCGGCATCAGCTCGAGGGCCATCGAGGTGACCTTCGCATCGCGCGCCGCCACGACCGTGTCGAGACGGCTGGTCGGCGTCAGCGAGCAGATCAGGATCGCCCCGGCCTTCATCGCCTTCACCCGGTCGGGCGGCGGCGCGTTGACGGCGAGCACGATGTCGGCACTGGCGATCGCGGCGGCGTCCACGAGGGTGGCGCCAGCGGCCTGGAAATCGGAATCCTGGAAGCCGGCGGGAACTCCGGCACCACGCTCGATCTGCACCTGCTGACCGAGCTTGAGCATGCCCTTCACGGTCTCCGGGATGGCGGCGACGCGCGTCTCGCCTGGAGCCGGTTCCTTGGGCACGAAGATCACAACCATGGGGACTGCCTCTCTCGGACGTCGGACTTTGGAGCCGAGAAGAGAATCAGAAGCGGCGACCTCGCGCCACGGGGAACAAGGGCTACTCTCGCCGGACCAATGCAGAGCTTCGTCGCCCGCCTCGCCGCGCGCGTGCTCGGCGGTCAGGCCCCGATCGTGATCGGCCTCGATCCGCGTCTGGACGCGCTGCCGCTGCGCCTGTTGCCAGGCGCCACCCCCGCCGACCGCATCGTTGCGTTCTACCGCGAAGTGATGCCCGTGTTGGCCCGGCACGCTCCCGCCGTGAAGCCCAACATCGCCTTCTTCGAGTGCTTCGGTGCCGGCGGCTACGGGGCTTACGAGCAGGTCTGCGAGCTGGCGCGCCGCCGCGACCTGCTGGTCGTCGGCGACGTCAAGCGCGGCGACATCGGCAGCACGGCCGAGGCCTACGCCGAAGGTCACTTCCCGCACGCCGACGCGGTGACGCTGCACCCGTATCTCGGTGGCGACTCGGTGGCGCCGTTCCTGAAGGCCTGCCACCCGCAACGCGGCGGCCGCGGCGTCTTCGTGCTCGTGCGCACGAGCAACCCGGGCGCCAGGGACTTCCAGGACCTGATGGTCGGTGGCGAACCGCTGTGTGACGTCGTCGCGCGCGCGGTGACGCGGTGGGCGGGCGAGCTGCCCGAGGCCGAAGGTTACTCGCCGGTCGGCGCCGTCGTCGGCGCGACCTGGCCGCAGGAGCTGGCGCGGCTGCGCGCGCTGCTACCGAAGAGCTGGCTCTTGCTGCCCGGCGTCGGCGCCCAGGGTGGCAAGGTGCAGGATCTCGCCGCCGCGTTCGACCGGCGTGGCCTCGGCGCGCTCGTCAACCAGAGCCGTGGCGTGATGCAGTGCTTCCGCCCCGAAGCCGACGACTGGCTCGACCGCATCGATGCTGCCGCGGCTACGTTCGCCGCCGAGTGTCGCGCGGTGTGCTCAGGCGGTAGAACCGCGACCCCGTGACCGCAACGCTCCGCCACATCTCGTTCCGCCGCCTCGGCACCTCCGAGGCGCACCAACGGTTCCTCGAAGACGACCGCGAGCTCGGCGCGTTCCTCGGTCAACGCGCGCGCACGGTCGGCGAGCTGATGCGGCGGGCGCCGACGCGCGCCGGCCGCCTGCTGCCGCGCGAACTGCTGGTCAAGGCGCTGTGCGCCTACGCCGAACGCCACCACGCGCCGGCCGAGGTGTTCGCCAGCGCCAAGGCGCTGCTCGACCCGGACGTGCACGTCGTCGTCACCGGCCAGCAGCCGGGGCTGATGGGCGGGCCGCTGCTGACGTTCCACAAGGTGGCGACGGCGATCCGGCTGTGCCGCGACATCAACGCCGCCAGCGCCGCCGCCGGTGGCGGGCCGCGCGTGGTGCCGCTGTTCTGGAACCACAGCGACGACCACGACCTCGAAGAAGCCAACCGCCTGTTCCTGGTCAACCAGCAGCAGGAAGTGCAGCGCTTCCGCATCGACCAGACCAGCCACAACGAACCGCTGCGGTCGATCGCCGTCGGCCGCGACCTCGAGCGCCTGCTGCACGAGCTCGACCCGCTGCTGCCGCAGACCGAATTCCGCGACTGGGTCATGGGCATGGCCAGGCCGCGCAGCAGCAACGACACGCTCGGCGACCAACAGGCGCGCTTCCTGTTCGAGACGTTCGGCAGGCACGGCCTCTGCATGATCGAGCCGCGCGACCTGCCGGCGGAGGCGTTCGAGCCGCTGCTGAAGTGGTGGGGCAAGGCCAACGAGGTGCGCGACCAGCTGCGCCAGGCCAGCGACGACCTCGGCGCGCTCGGCATCGACGTCACGCTCGACCCGACCGCGACGATGATGTTCGAACTGACCGGCGGTGTGCGCCAACCGCTGGCCGACGGCGAGAGCGTCGGCCGGCCGCAGGACCTGAGCCCGGGTGTGTTGTTGCGGCCGCTGTGGCAGGACGCCTGCCTGCCATCGGTCGCCTTCGTCGTCGGCCCTGGCGAACTCGGGTACCTGTGCTCGGTGGCGCCGCTCTACCGCACACTCGGCGTGCCGCAGCCGGTGTTCGTGCCGCGCGCGTCGCTGACGCTCGTCGAGCCGTCGATGCAGCGGTTGCTCAACCGCTTCTCGCTCGACCTGCCCGACCTCGACCGCCCGGCCGAGGAGCTCGCCGAACGGCTGCTGGCCGGTGATCAGGGCAGCGACGTCGAGGTGCGCCTCGAGGACCTGCAGGCCCACCTGCGCAACGGCCTCGACGGCATCGCCCAGCAGCTCGGCGTGCTCGACGCGTCGATGCTCGGCGCGCTCGATCGCGCCCGCACCAAGTCGGTCGAGGAGATCGAACGGTTGCTGCAGAAGGTGCGCAACGCCCGCCAGAACCGCGAGGGCACCGGCATCCGCCAGCTGCGCCGCCTGTGCAGCACGCTGCGACCGCGCTCGCGCCCGCAAGAGCGCGTGCTCGGGCCGCTGTCGTTCCTGACCACGGTCGGGCCGCACCTGGCCGACGCCCTGATCGACGCCGCCGATCCGTTCCGCGCCGACCACGGCGTGCTGGAGCTGTGATGTTGCCGGCGTTGCTGGCGCTGCCGCGCGCCGACGTGCTGGCCTTCGGCGCCCACCCCGACGACCTCGAGATCGGCTGCGCCGGCACGCTGCTGCGGCTCGGCCAGCTCGGCCGCAGCTGCGTATTGGTCGACGCGTCGGCGGGAGAGAAGGGCAGCCAGGGCGACGCCGCCAGCCGCGCCGCCGAAGCGACCGCGGCGGCCGCCCGGCTCGGCGCCCGCGCCCGCGGCAACCTCGGTCTCTGCGACACGGCGATGCGCGACGACGACGACTCCGCCGACCGCCTGGTCGCGGTGCTGCGCGCCGTGCAGCCGCAGCTCCTCCTGGTGCCGTTCGGCGAGGACCGCCACCCCGACCACGTCGCCGCCGCCGCGATCGCGCATCGCGCCACCTTCCTCGCCGGCCTCCGCAACCACCGCCCCGAGCTCGGCGCGCGCCACCGGCCGCGGCTCGTGCTGGCCTACACCGGCAACCACCCGTTCGAACCGAGCCTCGTCGTCGACATCAGCACCGTGGTCGACGCCAAGGCCGAAGTGCTGCGTTGTTTCCGTTCGCAGATCGCGCCGCCGGCACCCGCCGGACAGCCGCCGACCGTCGACGTGCTCGACCGGGCCCAGGTGCGCGACCGCTACCACGGCGCCCGCATCGGCAGCATCGCCGGTGAGGCGTATTGGCACGCCGGACCGCTGCCGGTGCGGGATCTCGCCGCCCTGCTCGGCTGACGTCGACGCCACGCACGAGGCCGAGAAAAGGCTCGCACGCGGCCCGCCGCGTGGCACCATCGTGCGCGGAGGCTCGGCCATGAAGCGCATCGCGGTCATCAACCAGAAGGGCGGCGTCGGCAAGACGACCACCACGGTCAATCTCGGCGCCGCGATCGCGCGCCAGGGGTTCCGCGTGCTGCTGCTCGACATGGACCCGCAGGCCAACCTGACGGTGCACGTCGACAAGCGCCCCGACCTCGAGAGCCACACGCTGACCAGCCTCCTGGTCGAGGACGCGCCGCTGCAGGACCTCGTGCAACCGACCTCGATCGCCAACCTGTTCGTGGTGCCGAGCGACACGTCCTTGGCCGGTGTCGAGCAGGTGCTCGCCAACCGCATCGGCCGCGAGACGATCCTGCGCGAAGCGCTCGACGCGTTCCCGGGCGCCAAGGACTTCGACTTCGTGCTGTTCGACTGCCCGCCGTCACTCGGCGTGCTGAGCGCCAACGCGCTGGTGGCCGCCGACCATGTCGTCATCCCGATGCAGGCCGAGTACCTGTCGCTGCAGGGCATGGCCAAGCTGCTCGAGGTCATCCAGCTCGTGCAGAAGCGGCTCAACCCGGCGCTGCAGATCGCCTGCGTGCTGCCGTGCATGGTCGACGCCCGCACCAACCTCAGCAGCGAAGTGCTGCGCGAGATCGACACCCACTTCGGGCCGCTGCTGGCCAAGGCGCGCATCCGCAACAACGTCAAGCTCGCCGAAGCGCCGAGCTTCGGCCGCACCATCTTCGAGCACGCTCCCGACAGCAACGGCGCCCGCGACTACGAGGCGTTCGGGGCCGAGTTCCTGCGCATGATCGGCGTCGTCGTGCCGACGGCAACGGCCGCTGCCGCCGAACCGGCGCCCGAGCAGGCCGCCGAAGGCTCGGCCTGACGACAGGTCCGGCCGGACACCGCCCGCGACGGGGCTCCGTCCCGAGCCGGGACCACCACCGTCGCGGCGACCTTCATGCGGCAAAGCCCGACGGCCGATAGCCGCGGGGCATGAAGAAGCGCGATCCCGACCTCGATCGCCTCGAGCACCTGCTGGAACAGTGCCTCGGCCGCATCGACGCCGAGGCCTACCGCATCCAGGACCTGCCCGACGGCGACGATGGCTACGAAACCGCCGACGCGGTGGAGCAGGAGACCGCGATGCTGCAGGATCTCGTCGACCACATGCTGGTGGTCGACGACCAGGAGGGCCAGGCGGCCCTCAACCCGATCGTCGAGCGCGCCACCCAGGCCTGCGTCACCGAGCTCGGCGTGCCGATCGTCGTGCGCCAGCGCCTCGACCCGGACCTGCCGCCGGTGGCGGTGTCTCCCAACGAACTCACCCACGCCGTGCGCCGGGCGCTGGTGCTGGCGGTCGAGGACCTCGACGCAGGCGGCGAGCTGATCGTGACCACGCGCCGCGACGACGACGTCGCCGTGTTCGAGATCGAGAGCCGGGGCCTCAGCGCCGAGGCCGGCCCGTTCCGCGGCGAACGCGCCGAGACGCTCGGCGACTTCGTCGGCACCTTCGACGGCCGCTGCCGCGTCGCCACCGACGACCACCACGGCCTGCTGCTCGTGCTCGAGCTGCCGATGGCGCTGGCGACCGACGATCGCTGAACTTCCTGGCCAGGGGGTAGTATCGACGCCCCATGCGCATCGGCATCGTCTGTTATCCGACCGTCGGCGGCAGCGGCGTGGTCGCCACCGAAGTGGCCATCGCGCTCGCCAAGCGCGGCCACGACGTGCACCTGCTCAGCTACGACCGGCCGAGCCGGCTGCGCCGCGGCGTGCCCGGGCTGCGCTTCCACCAGGTCGCGGTGTCGGCCTACCCGCTGTTCCGCTACCCGCCGTACGACCTCGCCCTGGCGACGCGCATGCTCGAGGTGCGCGAAGAAGCGCGCATCGACGTCTTCCACGTGCACTACGCGATCCCGCACGCCGTCAGCGCCTTCCTGGCGCGCAGCATGTGCGGCGACTGCCTGAGGTTCGTGACCACGCTGCACGGCACCGACATCACCATCGTCGGCAGCGACCGCGCCTACATGCGGCCGACCCGCTTCGCGCTCGAGCAGTCGGATGCCGTCACCGCGGTCAGCCGCTACCTCGCCGACGAGACGCAGCTCGTGTTCGGCGTGCGCAAGGAGGTCGAAGTGGTGCCGAACTTCGTCGACATCGAGCGCTTCCGGCCCACCGCCACGCCGCGCTGGCATCAGCGTGCCGACGAGGAGCGCATCCTCGTGCACGTATCGAACTTCCGCCCGGTCAAGCGCGTGGCCGACGTGGTGCGCGCGTTCGCCGCGATCCAGCGCCAGGTGCCGGCGCGACTGCTGCTGGTCGGCGACGGCCCCGATCGGGAACACGCGCTCGCGGTCGCCAACGACGTCGGCTGCCAACACAAGGTCGAGACGCTCGGCATGGTCGACAACCTCGAGGACGTGCTACCGCAGGCGGACCTGTTCTTGTCGGCGTCGGAGACCGAGAGCTTCGGCCTGTCGATGCTGGAGGCGATGAGCTGCGGCGTGCCGTGCGTGTCCACCGCGGTCGGCGGCGTCGCCGAGGTGCTCGGCGACACCGGCCGGCTGGTGCCGTTCGCCCAGCCCGACGTGATGGCGAAGGTGGCGCTCGAGCTGTTGACCGACGTCGACGCCCACACCCGGTTGGCCGCCGCCGCCCGCGCGCGCGCCGTCGAGCAGTTCGCGACCGAACGCATCGTCAGCCAGTACGTGGCGATCTACGAACGGGTCCTGGCGTGAGCGACGGCCGGAGCGGCGCCGTGTTCTGCGACCACAACGCTGGCGGGCCGGTGGCGCCCGAGGTGCTCGAGCGCTTCCTCACGGTCGAACGCGAGTGCCCTGGCAACCCCGCGAGCCAGCATGCGCCAGGCCGCCGGGCCCGCGCGGTGCTCGAACAGGCCCGGCAGCAGATCGCCGACGCCTTCGAGGTGGCCGCCGCCGACGTGGTGTTCACGAGCGGGGGAACCGAGGCTGCCAACCTGGCGGTGCTCGGGCTCGGCGAGCCATCGCTGCCGGTGCAGGTCTCGCCAGCCGAACACCCGGCCGTGCTGGAGCCAGCGCAGCTGCGCGGTGCACGCTGGTGGACCGTCGATGCCGAAGCCGCGGTGCAATTGACCGAACCTGAACCGAACGTCGGCCTGCTCTGCCTGGTGCACGCGCAGGGTGAAGTCGGCACGCTGCAGCCGGTGCTCGCAGCCGCGGCGATGGCGGCGCGACGCCGACTGCCGCTGTTCGTCGATGCGGCGCAGACCCTCGGACGCGTCGCCGTCGAACCGGTGGTCGCCGCCGGCGCGATCGTCGCGCTGTCTCCGCACAAGGCCGGAGGTCTGCGTGGTCACGGGGTGCTGCTCGGCCACGACCTGCACGCCCGATTGCGGCCGTTGCTGCGCGGGGGCGGGCAAGAGCTCGGTCATCGACCGGGCACGCAGAGTCCTTCGCTCGCCGCGGCGAACGCGCTCGCGATCGTGCGGGCTCTAACCGATTGTGCTAGTCGCGGCGCGCACATGGCTGCGGTTCGTTGCGCGTTCCTCGCGGCGCTCGGCGAGTCCGGTGTGCAGCACGATCTCTTGACGCCTTTGACGGCGAGCCTGCCGAACACCGCGATGTTGTGCTTCCCGCACGTCGATGGCCGCAACCTGATGCCTGCGCTCGATCTCGCGGCGATCCACGCTTCGCACGGTGCAGCCTGTTCGAGCGGCGCGCCGACGCCACCGCGCATCCTCGTCGCCATCGGCCGCGACGACGTGCAAGCGCGGGCCTGCGTGCGCTTCAGCTTCGGTGCCAACGACGACTGTGCAGCGCTGCACGCTGCAGGTCATCGGGTCGGCGAGCTCGTGCTGCGGCTGCAGAAAAAAAACTGCGCCGGCTGATCGTGTCGCACCTGCGCGGCGCCGCGCGCTCCAAGTTGTTGTCCGCGGTGGTCGAGCGTGCAGCGACCACGAACATGCTGTGAAGAACCTTGTGCGCGCAGCGTGCAAACTCGACGGAGTGCTCTTGCAAGACTGCACCGCGTCGGTAGAACGCAGTCGTCAGTCCGCCGCGCAGCACCAGTCGCCTAACTGGCCTGCGAGGCAGCATCAGGATCTCAGCCAGCCAGACTCAGCCAGCAGTCTTCTCGACCACTCGCCCTTCCCACTCTCACCGCTTCAGTCCGAGCCGACTACCTCGTCCCGCTCGGAACGCCCATCCTGAATCGGTGCAGAGAGCCTGGGGAGGCCCTCCCAGGGAACCGCCAGCAGCCTTCAGGCTACCGGTGCGTACCTGAGGAGAGGGTGACCGAGGGCACTGGCGGGCGAGGGCACTGGGGGAGATCCCACACCGCAGGAACCGACCACCGACCATGGTTGAAGCCACCGTGCCAGACCCCACGACTCCTGCACCCGAGCGCGAGCTCCTGCGCAACATCCTGCAGCACCTCGGCGGCCGCGTGCGCCGCGAGCAGCTCGAGACCTGGTTCCGTTCGTTGGATGTTCGCCGCATCGACGACCGTGAGATCGAACTCACCGTGACCAGCCAGTTCGTGCGCGACTGGCTGCAGAAGAACTACCTCGGTGTGCTGCAGGAGGCCGTCGCCGCGCTCGGGGAACCCAGGCGCCGGCTCGTGCTCGGCAACCGCGACGAAGACGGTTGGGACAGCCTGCGCTTCGCCAACCCGTCGCCGATCGCCGACGAGATGGATCGCCTGCTGCGGCTGCGCGACGAACGCACGCCGGTCGCCGCCCAGCCGTCGGTGGCGAGCCTGACGGCAGCGCCGGCGCCGCGCCCGGTGGCACCGGGGCACCAGGGAGCTGGTGGTCTGCGCCGCATCGGCAACCAGCTCAACCCCAACTACACCTTCGATCGCTTCGTCGTCGGCGCCTGCAACCGCCTCGCCCACGCTTCGAGCCTCGCCATCGGCGAGAACCCTGGCTGCGCCTACAACCCGCTGTTCGTGCACGGCAACGTCGGCCTCGGCAAGTCGCACCTGCTGCAGGCGATCTGCCACACGGTGCTGCGCCGCGACCAGAACGCCCGCGTGCTCTACATGAGCTGCGAGGACTTCACCAACGCCTTCATCCAGGCGATCCAGGCGCACCAGCTCGATGCGTTCCGCGACTATTGCCGCAGCGCCGATGTGCTGGTGATCGACGATGTGCAGTTCCTGGCCAACAAGGACAAGACCCAGGAGGAGTTCTTCCACACCTTCAACTCGCTCTACGACGGCCAGCGCCAGATCGTGCTGTCGTCGGACCGGCCGCCGGTCGAGATCCCGACCATCGAGGAACGGCTGGTCTCGCGCTTCAAGTGGGGCCTGGTCGCCGAGGTCGAGGCGCCGTGCTTCGACACCCGCGTGACGATCGTGCGCCGCAAAGCCGCCGGCCGCGGCGTCGAACTGCCCGACGACGTCGCCCGGTTCCTGGCCGAACGCGTGACCACCAACATCCGCGAGCTCGAGGGCGCGGTGATCAAGGTCGTCGGCTTCGCCGCGATCACCGACCAGCCGATCACGTTGGCCTTGGCCGAGAGCTGCGTGCGCGGCATGCCGGTGCGCCACGCCCAGGTCTCGGTCGACGACGTCATGACGCTGGTGACGACCGAGTTCGCCATCACCGCCCGCGAACTGGTCGGCAAGAGCCGCACGCAGACGGTGAGCATGCCGCGCCAGATCGCCATGTTCATGCTGCGCGAGCACACCGAGAACTCGCTCGAGGACGTCGGTCGCATTTTTGGCAACCGCGACCACACCACGGTGCTCTACGCGGTCAACAAGATCCGCGAACGCACGCAGAAGGACCGGCTGTTCAAGGAACTGCTCGACAGCCTGTCCAACCGGCTGCTGACGCGTTCCTTCCGCGCCTGATCGCCGGGCAGCCTCCGCTGGGGCTGATGCCAGGCCTCCCTCCGGGTCGAGGCCGGCGGACCACGCGTCGGGCCCACGCCGGGCCCGGCCGCCTTCGAGCCGTGTGTTCGTCACCGGCAGCCAATCTCTTGACGCCTGGGTCCGTCCCGTGACCGGCAGCGGCACATGCTGGCGTCAAACCGTCGCGAGATCCGTGCAGAAGCATGGGACGCGGCCTGCAGGCGCTGCGCAGAACCGTGGGCAGTCCTCAACGCCGCGCCGACCGGGCATCACCGAGCCGCGCACGATGTGCAGGATGTCAGTTGCGAGGAGCAGTTTCCCCGGGGTTTTCCAAGGTGCCGGAACTGCCACGGAAGCGCTGGAAAGCCTCGCTCTGAGCCCGTTCGCCGCTATCCTCTCCACACTCGTGACGGCACGGACGACTGTGATGAGAGAGAGAATTCTCTCAGAGCTCAGATCATCCGTCTGCCGCGTGCGAGCAGCGCCGATCAGCCTCGCCAACGCCGCGTCCAACAACCGAGACGACAGCCCGACATGAAGATCCTCTGCGATCGCACCGCCCTGCAGGAAGCTGTGACCGTGGTCTCTTCGGTCGTGCCGGCCAAGTCGACCAAGCCGATCCTGATGAACCTGCTGCTGCGCGCCGACGGCGAAGGCATCACGCTGTTCGCCACCGACCTGGAGATGGCCGCCAGCGTGCACCTCGACTCGGTGAAGGTCAGCAAGCCCGGCGTCATGCTGCTGCCGGCGCGCGAGACCGCGGCGCTGCTGCGCGAGCTCAGCGACCCGACCGTGACCCTGGAGAGCATGGACCAGCGCTGCCGCATCGAGAGCGGCGGCGGGTCGTTCGTGCTGCTCGGCGAGGATCCGGAGCAATACCCGGCCGAGGCGCAGGTGCGCTCCGGCAAGCGCATCGAGATCCCCGCCGGCCGCATGCTGGGCATGACCCAGGAGACGGTGTTCGCGGCCGCCCGCGAGGAGACGCGCTACGCCATCAACGGCGTGCTGATGGACGCCGCCGCCGGCTGCGTGCGGCTGGTGGCGACCGACGGGCGGCGCCTGGCGATCAGCTACGAGAACGTCGACACCAAGAACGAGTTCAAGGTGGTGGTGCCGCTGCGGGCGCTGACGACGCTGGCGCGCGCCCTGCCCGAGAACTCCAAGGACCCGCTGGCGATCGAGGTCGGCGACAAGCAGATCGTCTTCACGACCCCCCGCATGAAGCTGGTCAGCCAGTTGCTGGAGACGCGCTTCCCGGACTACGAGGGGGTGCTGCCGAAGGCGGCGGATACCACGGTCGAGATCCAGCGGGCCGTGCTCGAAGGTGCGCTGCGCCGCGCCTCCATCTTGTGCTCGGCCGAGCTGCGCATGGTGCGGTTCGAGGTCGGCGACCAGTCGCTGCGCATGACCGCCGAGAGCTCGACCCGCGGCCGCGCCGACATCGTCGTCGACGCCGTCGTGCGCGGCGCCGGCGGCAGCATCAACTTCAACCCGGACTACATCCTCGAGGCGCTGCGCCAGTGCCATCTCGATCAGGTGCGCCTGGACATGTCCGACGACTCGATGCCTGCCAAGTTCACGCTCGGCGAGTCGTTCACCTATGTCGTCATGCCGATCAGCGGCGCCTGATGGCTGCCGCCGGATCCGCAACTGCACCTGCGAGGGGGTTGTCCTTGGTCGAACCACGCCCGGTCGGAGACTTCCTGCGCGACATCCTGCGCGATGCCGGGCACGGCAAGGCCCGCCGCGTCTACGACGAAGCGCTCGACCAGATCCTCAGCGCCACCCTGCGCCCTCACTGCCAGATCATCGGCTGCCGCGCCGGTCGCCTCGTGCTCGAGGTCGACAGCGCTCCTTTGTTCGCCGAGCTGTCCGGCTTCCGCCGCGACGAGATCCGCGAACGCATCAACCAACTCGTACCCCAGCAACCCATCGCCCAGTTGACGATCCGACTGGGAGGCACGGGACATGTCTGAACAGAACGCCAACGACCCGCAGCGCTACGACGCCAGTTCCATCAAGGTCCTCGAAGGGCTCGACGCGGTGCGCAAGCGCCCGGCGATGTACATCGGCGACACCGCCATGAAGGGGTTGCACCACCTGGTGTGGGAGGTCGTCGACAACTCGGTCGACGAAGCGCTGGCCGGCCGCGCCAACCGCATCGACGTGCGCGTGCACAACGATGGTTCGATCTCGGTCAAGGACAACGGCCGCGGCATCCCGGTGGACATGCACGAGAGCGGCAAGCCCGCGCTCGAGGTGATCCTGACCAAGCTGCACTCGGGCGGCAAGTTCGACAAGGGCAGCTACAAGGTGTCGGGCGGCCTGCACGGCGTCGGCATCAGCTGCGTCTGCGCGCTCGCCGAGGTGCTCGACGTCGAGGTGTTCCGCGACGGCAAGATCCACCGCCAGACCTACATGCGCGGCCAGAAGGCCAGCGAACTCGCGGTCATCGGCCAGACCGACACCACCGGCACGATGCTGCGGTTCAAGGCGGACCCGAGCATCATGGAGGTGACCGAGTTCTCGTACGAGGTGCTGAAGAAGCGCCTGCGTGAGCTCGCCTACCTGATGGGCACCGCCAGGCTGCACATCACGCTGTTCGACGAGCGCATCGGCAAGGGCGAGGAGTTCCTGTTCCCCGACGGCCTGGTCGAGTTCATCAAGGACCTCGGCACCGGCAAGTCGTCGCTGCACAAGGACGTCATCTACTTCCGCCGCGAGGTGCCCTCGGCCGAGAGCCCGGAGAAGGTCTACGAGGTCGAGATCGCGCTGCAGTACAACGACGGCTACAACGAGAACGTCTACACGTTCGTCAACAACATCAACACGATCGAGGGCGGCACGCACCTGGTCGGGTTCCGCACCGCGCTGACGCGCGCGCTCAACAACTGGGGTCGCACCGAGAAGGTGCTCAAGGAGAAGGACCCGGTGCCGACCGGCGACGACTTCCGCGAAGGCCTGTGCGCGGTCGTGTCGGTCAAGGTCCCGGACCCGCAGTTCGAGAGCCAGACCAAGATCAAGCTCGGCAACCGCGAGGTGCAGTCGGTCGTCGAGACCGTGGTCGGCGAAGGCCTGCGCACCCACTTCGAGGAGAACCCTGCGGTCGCGCGCACCATCTACGGCAAGGCGCTCGACGCGCTGCGCGCGCGCGAAGCGGCCCGCAAGGCCCGCGACCTCGTACGGCGCAAGTCGGCGCTCGAGAGCGGCGGCCTGCCGGCCAAACTCGCCGACTGCCAGAAGGGGACCCCGCGCGAGGAGGCAGAGCTGTTCCTGGTCGAAGGTGACTCGGCAGGTGGCACCGCCAAGCAGGGCCGCATGAGCCACCAGGCGATCCTGCCGCTGCGCGGCAAGATCCTCAACGTCGAGAAGGCCGCGATCGACAGCATCCTCGACCACGAGGAGATTCAGACCATCGTCAGCGCCATCGGCACGGGCTTCGTCACCGAACCGTTCGAGCCGGACCGCATGCGCTATGGCAAGGTCATCGTGATGACCGACGCCGACGTCGACGGCTCGCACATCCGCACGCTGCTGCTGACCCTGTTCTACCGCAAGATGCCGGAGCTGGTGATGCGTGGCCACGTCTACGTGGCGCAGCCGCCGCTCTACAAGATCAAGAAGGGCAAGACCGAGCGCTACGCGATCACCGAAGAAGATCGCATCGGCCTGCTCGCCGAGCTCGGCCTCGGCAACACCCGGCTCACGCACGCGTCGGGCCAGACCTGGAGCGGCCGCGATCTGCGGCAGCTGATGGACCTGGTCGCCCGCCTGCGCGAACTCGAGAAGCGCTTGCCGCCCGATGTCGAGATCCCGTTCGCCCAGTTCCTCGCCGCCGCCACCGTGCCGGCGCGCGAGCTGCCGGCAGTGTGGTTCGTGGTTGGCGGCAAGGGCCGTTTCGTCGACACCGACGAGCAGCTCGCCGCCGAGCTCGAGCGCATTCGCGCCCAGAAGGGCGCCGAACCGTTGATCTACGAAGGGCCGGAGTCGACCTGCGCGCGTCCCGCCGCCGACGCCGAGGTCTACCCGCTGCTGATCGGTGGCGACGTCAGTTCGGTGATGAAGAAGATCGACGGGCTCGGCGTGCCGGTCGGCTGGCCGGACGTGCAGGCCGACAAGCCGTGGGGCGTGGTGCCGTCGGGCGGCAGCGAGCCGGCGCCGTGTGACAGCCTGTTCGCGGCGATCACCACGATCCAGGACACCTGCGAGAAGGGCCTCGAGACGCAGCGCTACAAGGGCCTCGGCGAGATGAACCCGGCGCAGCTGTTCGAGTCGACGATGGACCCGGCGCGGCGCACGCTGCGGCGGGTGACCGTCAACGACCTCGTCGAGGCCGACAAGATCTTCACCGTGCTGATGGGGCCCGAGGTCGAACCGCGCCGCGAGTTCATCGAGAAGTTCGCCCTCGAAGCCACCAACATCGACATCTGAGCCTCCCGGTCGACCGCCAGCGGTGGCGCGCGTGACGAAGGCGACCGCCGGTTGGCCACAAGGACGCGCCGATCCGAGGATCGCGCCGGAGAACCTGACCCGATGCACCGCCTGCGCTACCTGATCGGCGTGTTGACCCTCGCCGCGGCGATCGTCGCAGCGGTCTGGTTCGTGCGCATCCTGCGCAACCTGGACGATCGCCCTGGCCTCGCGCTGCGGGTCGAGTTCAAGGACGCCCGCGGCCTGCGAGACGGCGCCGACGTGCGCTTCCGCGGGGTCACCGTCGGCACCGTGCGGTCGGTGTCGATCAGCGGCGACGGCGACAAGGCGGTCGCGCAGCTGTTGCTCGACCCGGCTGGCGCCGCCCACGCCTGCGTCAACAGCCAGTTCTGGATCGTCACGCCGCGGTTCGGCGGCCTGACCGGCGGCGCCAGCGGCCTCGACACGCTCGTGCGCGACTCCTACATCGCCTTCCAGACCCCGGCCGAACGCGGTTCACCGCTGGCGCCGGCGAGCCTGTTGAACGGCAGCGAACGGCCACCGGCCGAAGCCGAATCGCTCGAGGACCTCGGCCACGGCGACCTGCTGATGACCCTGCTGGTGCCCGAGAACCACGGCCTCAAGCCAGGGGCCGCCGTGATCTTCCGCGGCATGCAGACCGGCGACGTGCGCAAGGTGCAGCTGGCACCGGCCGGCACCCACGTCGAACTCACGGTGCGCATCACGCGCGCCTTCCGGCAGACGGTGACCGAGCAGACGCAGTTCTGGGTGGCGCGACCGTCGGTCAGCGGCGCGTTGTTCTCTGGCTTCACGCTCACCGATGCCAGCGCGATCGTGTCGCCGTACGTCAGCTACTACACGGAACCGGGCCGCGGCGGACCGGTGCAGGATGGCTACCGCACGGCGGCGCAGGCGCAGCGGCCGCAGGTCGAGGTCGCCGGCGTGCCGGCGAACGCGCTGGTGCAGCCGAAGGCGGTGCCGCACACGACACCCGACGACGTGGTGCTCGTGCGCATCACCTACGACGCCGTCGAGCGCGACACCTTCAGCCCCGATGACCCCGTGCACCGCCAGGGCACCGGCACGCTGTTCCTCGATCGTTCGGGCCGCGCCGTCGTGGTCACCGCCCGCAGCCTCGTCGACGGCAGCTACACCGAACACGACACCTTCGGTGGCGCCCCGGACATCGCCGACGAGAAGCTCGAGGTGCTGCTGCCCGATGGACTGGTGCGTCGCGCCGGCCGCGTCTGGGTCGACCCACAAGGTGCCGATCTCGCCGCGCTGGTGATCGAGGACGCCCCGCCGGATCTCGGCGGCACCGCCGGCAGCCGCTTCGCCAGCGAGGAACTGCCCGCCGGCGCCGATGGCCTCTCGCTGCGCAGCGCGGGCCCGGATGGCGCTCCGCTCAACCAACCGCTGACCGCCGAGGCCAAGGCGACGGCGGACCTGCTCGGCGCGGCGGTGATGCGCGGCGGCAGCGTGCACGGCGTGTTCGCGTTCAAGCCCGAGGCTGGCCGCGGCGACGTGGTCGCGTTCGCCCGCCTGCCCGCCGACCTGCGGCCGAGGTGAGCCGGCGATGACCGTCGCGCTCGAGTTCCGCGGCTTCGGCCTCGCGCACAGCCGGCCGACCGGCGAGGAGGTGCTGCTCGAAGCGGTCGACCTGGCGCTGGCGCCCCACGGCTTCTACCTGTTCGTCGGCGCCAGCGGCGGCGGCAAGTCGTCGCTGTTGCGCGTGCTGGCCGGGCTGGTCGAAGCGCGCGAACCGGCGCCGCGGCTGAGCGGACAACTGCTGGCGTGGGGCGAGCCGGTGACCGCCGATCACGCCGAATCGCTGCGCGACAAGGTGGCTGCGATCCTGCAGGACGAAGGCCTGCTCGACGAACTGACACCGCGCCAGAACGTCGAGATGGCGCTGCGCGCAGCCGGTCGTTCGCCGCGGTTGGCGCCCGGACTGCTGGCCCAGGCCGGTCTCGAATCGCCGCCCGAACGCACCGCCCAACTGTCCGGTGGCATGCGCAAGCGACTCGCCGTCGCCCGGGCGCTGGCATCGTCGCCGCGGCTGCTGCTCTGCGACGAACCGACCGCCGGCCTCGATCCGGAGGCAGCGCGCCACATCGCCCGGTTGCTGCGCGACGCCCACGACCAGGATGTCGAGCGCACCACGCTCGTCATCACCCATGACGTCGCCGCCTTCGATGGTGTGCACGACGGCGTACTCGTGCTCGACGCCGCCGCGCGCACGCTGCGGCTCGAGGCGCCCGGCTACCGCGCCACCGGCAGCGCGGTGATGAAGCAGAACGGCGAAGTGGCGAACCAGGACCTGCTGCCGCTGCACGGCGTGCGGCGCGCGTTGTTGCGGCTCGGGGCGATCTGCGAGACGGTGTTCGAGTCGCTGCGTCGGCTGCCGCCGTTCGAACTCGGCCAGGTGCTGCGCACGACGGCGCGCTTCGCGCTCGAACCGGCTTTGTTCGTGGCCATCGCCGGCGCCGTGATCGGCGGTCTGGCGACGTTCTTCGCGCTGCGCAACAACCCGATCCACGGCGGCTTCGAGTCTGCCCTGCTCACCGGCACCGGCAAGGTCGCCACCGCGGTCCTGGTGCCGATGCTGAGCGGCTTCTTCTTCACCGCGCGCATCGCCGCCGGCGCCGCCGCCCGCCTCGGCACGATGAAGCGCACCAACCAGATCGCCGCGCTGCAGATGATGGGCGTGCGGCCGGCGGACTACCTGCTGACGCCGCTCGTGTGGGGCATGGTGATCGCGATGCCGCTGGTCACGCTCGGCGGCGTCATGGCCGCGGCGCTGGCGTCCTTGTTCGCCGCCAAGAGCGTCGCCGCGATCACCACCGCCGGCTGGGTCAACGCCTACTTCGCCACCGTCGACGCGCGCGACGTGCTCGTGGTGTCGGGGAAATCGACACTGTCCGGCTATCTCGTCGCCATCTGCTGCTACCACCTCGGCACCGGCCCGAAACGTTCGGGCGCCGACGTCGGCGAGGCCGTCAACGCCGCCATCGTCATCGGCATGGCGCTGGTGCTGACGGTGCACGCGGTGCTGACGTTCCTGATCTACTCCTGACCCCAGATCGCCATGGCAACGGCTGCCTCAAGCCGCAGCGTGGCCCGGACCGATGATCGGCGGGTGAAGGGCATCGAGAAGATCACGTCGGTCCGCCTCGCCGAGATCCTCACCGAACGCGGCGTCGTGCCGTCGGAGGTGGTGACCGACGCGCTCTACTCGCAGGACAAACACTCCGAGCCGTTCGTACAGACGCTCGTCAGCGGCGGTCACATCACCGAGTGGGACCTCGCCAAGATCGTCACCGAGTGCTTCAACCTGCCGTTCCTGATGGCTGGCAACTACCAGATCAGCGACGAAGCGAAGAACCGGCTGCCCAAGGAAGTGCTGTTCAAGCACACCATCGTGCCGCTCGACGTGTTCGGCGACATCGTCTGCGTCGCCATGCCGGTGATGACGACGTTCGAGGAGTTCGCGCGCATCCAGAAGGAGCATGACTGCGACCTGTTCCCGTACGTCGGTCTCGTCAGCGAGAACAAGAAGGTGCTGACGGAGATCCACAAGGACTACCCGCAGTGGGTGGAGCAGGAGCAGAAGCGGCGTGAGGACGAGGCCAAGAAGCGCAGCACGGCGCCGGCCAAGAGCGACGACTGGATGAGCATCTTCGACGCCGGCGAGCAGGCCATCAAAGCCACGCACAAGAAGCCGGGCGGCAAGTAGCCGGGATCAGTCGGCGGGCGGCTGCTGGGGCGGCGGCGGAGTCGTCGTCGTCGGCTCGTTGATCGGCGACACCAGCGTGTCGTTGGTCAGGTCGCGCAGCGCACGGCCTGGGTCGGCGATCGCCCGCGGCACCGCGGTCGCGCTGGTGACGTCGCGCTTGGCGTCGTCGATGACCTTCTTCATCTCGCGCAGCTGGCCGTCGCGGTCGAGCTGGTCCTTGAACTCGTGGAAGCCGCGGCGGAACTTGGCCAGCACCTGACCGAAGTTGCGCGCCGCCTCCGGCAGGTTGCGGCCGTAGAGCACGAGCCCGACGATCACCAGCAGGATCATCTCGGGCATGCCCAGGCTGTCGAAGAAGGCCAACACGGCCGGGCAGCATAGTCCGGCGGGCGCCGGCGGCGGTAGCGCTGGATTCCGCCGACCCCCGCCGTACCCTCTTCGCCCCACCATGAGCGACAAGCCCATCTTCGCCCTCGAGCGGCTCACCAAGAGCTACCAAGGCAAGAAGCCGGTGCTGAACGACATCAGCCTGGTCTTCCTGGAGAACGCCAAGATCGGTGTCATCGGCCAGAACGGCGCCGGCAAATCGACGATGCTGCGCGTCATGGCCGGCGTCGAAAAGGAGTACGACGGCACGGCCCGACTCGCCGAAGGCTGCACCGTCGGCTTCGTGCCGCAGGAGCCGAAGCTGCTCGAGAACCTGACCGTGCGCGAGAACGTCGAGCAGGCGGTGGCGCCGATCCGCGACCTGCTCAAGCAGCACGAGGAGCTCAGCATGAAGCTCGGCGAGGACCTGTCGCCGAAGGACATGGACAAGGTCATGGCCGATCTCGAGCGGCTGCAGCACGAGATCGAGCACAAGGACGCGTGGGAGCTCGACCGCCACGTCGAGACGGCGATGACCAAGCTGCACCTGCCGCCCGGCGAGAAGAACGTCTCGGCCTGCAGCGGTGGTGAGCGCCGCCGCGTCGCCTTGTGCCGTACGCTGCTGGAACACCCGGACCTGCTGCTGCTCGACGAGCCGACCAACCACCTCGACGTCGACACGGTGCGCTGGCTCGAGGAGACGCTGCGCGACTACAAGGGCACGGTCGTCGTCATCACGCACGATCGTTTCTTCCTCGACAACGTCGTCGGCTGGATGCTCGAGATCTGGCACGGCCGCGCCATCCCCTACAAGGGCAACTACTCGGAGTACCTGATCCAGCGCGCCAAGCGCATGGAGGCGCAGGAGCAGTCGGAGCAGAAGCGCGCCAAGTTCCTGGAGCGCGAGCTCGACTGGATCCGGATGAACCCGAAGGCGCGCACGACCAAGAACAAGGCGCGTCTGAAGAACTACGACAAGATGCTCGAGACCGAGGTCGAAGAGCGCGACGACACCGTCGAGCTGCACATCCCCGCCGGCAAGCGGCTCGGCGACACCGTCATCCGCTTCGAGAAGGTCAACTTCAGCTACGACGGTGACCACAACGTCGTCGAGAACCTCTCGTTCGAGATGCAGCCGGGCGACATCCTCGGCATCGTCGGCCCCAACGGCACCGGCAAGACCACGTGCCTCAAGCTCATCACCGGCAAGCTGAAGCCAGACGCTGGCAAGGTCACGGTCGGCCAGACCGTCGAGCTGTGCCACGTCGACCAGGAGCGTGAGACGCTCGACCCGGCCAAGACCGTCTGGCAGGAGATCAGCGAGGGCCAGGACCTGATCAAGCTCGGCAAGCACGAGGTCAACAGCCGCAGCTACGTCGCCAAGTTCAACTTCACCGGCCAGGACCAGCAGCAGCTGGTCGGTTCGTTGTCGGGTGGTCAGCGCAATCGGGTGCAACTCGCCAAGATGCTGCGCCGCGGCGGCAACGTCATCCTGCTCGACGAGCCGACCAACGACCTCGACCTCGATACGCTGCGTGTGCTCGAAGAGGCGATCCAGGAATTCCCCGGCTGCATGGTGGTGGTCTCCCACGACCGCTACTTCCTCGATCGCATCTGCACCAAGATCCTCGACCTGGGCAACTACGAGCCCGGCAAGTACCTCGACAGCCTATGACGCGGCGACGGCCGCGCGCCGCCCGAGCCGCGGCGCTCAGTGCTTCTTGAGGCCGACCATCAGGCCGGTGACGGCGAGACCGGCGGCGGGCAGGCTGCCGGTGATGAAGGTCTGGAAGTCCGCCCACTCCTTGCCGACGTTCTCGGCGAAGCGGTTCCAGAGCGCGTCCATGGCGTTCCAGTCGACGACGACGATGCCCATGTAGCTGAGCACGAAGGTCATGCAGAGCCAGAAGCCGAAGGCGATCGCGGCGATGCGCAACGTAGCGCGCAGGAAGCTGCCGATGCAGAAGCCGGCGAGGAAGCTGAAGCCGAGGCGGAACACGCCCTGCGACGCCGGTTCGATCGCCGCCGTGGAGCCGCTCTTGCCACTGCCCTCGACGAGGCTCGTTTGCAGGCCGCCCGGGGCGCCGCTGCCGGTGGTCGCGCCGCCGGTGGTCACGTGCAGCACCGCGCCGACGGCGACGGTGCCGAGCCCGGCCGCGACGGCGATCTTCTTCCACCTCGGCATGTCGCGCAGCCACTGCATGAGGCTGCGCGCTTCCGTCTGCTTGGCGTCCATGCTCATGGCTCGGCAACGGTAGCGGCGTGGCTTGCGGGAGCCAGGGGCCGCTGGACGGGAGCGGTTCGGGCACGGCGCGCCGGTTCGATTTCCCTTGGCCGCCAATCGCCGCTTCGACATGATCCTCGGCCCGATTTCCCGGAAACCACATGCAGAACCTCAAGTTCCTCGCCGCCCTCTCGGCCCTCGCCGCCGGGGCTCTCGCCCAGGACAAGATCACCCTCGCCAACGGTGACGTCCTAACGGGCACGATCAAGACGATGGCCGACGGCAAGGTCACGATCGCCTCGCCGCTGCTCGGCGACGTCACCGTGCCGATGACCAACATCAGCGACATGGTCACCAAGGACCAGGTCGACCTGCAGACCAAGTCGGGCGATCTGCTCAAGCGCCGCGTCGTCGGCCTCGAAGGCGGCAACCTGCGGCTCGAAGGCGACACCACGTCGCTGGCGCTCGACAACCTCGGCATGATCAACCCGCCGGCCAAGCCGGAGCCGGCCTGGACGGGCTCGATCACCCTCAATGGCCTGCTGACCGATGGCAATACCGAGCGCCGCGCCGTCGGCGCCGCGCTGGACGCCTCGCGCCGCACCGAGATCGACCGCATCTCGTTCGACGCCGCCTGGGACTACAGCGAGGACCGCAACAAGACCACCAACGCCTGGACGCTCAATCAGCGTCGCGCGGGCGGCGGCCTCAAGTACGACTACTTCCTGAGCAAGCGCTGGTACTCGCTGGCCACGGCCCGTGTGCTCGGCGACACGCTCGCGGACATCAACCTGCGCTTCACGGGCGGTGTCGGTCTCGGTTACACGATCATCGACAACGGCACGACGGGCCTGACGTTCGAAGCCGGTCTGTCGTACTTCAACGAGAACTACCGCAGCAACACGCCATCGCAGGACTACATGGCCGCGCGCGTCGCCTACAAGCTGACGCACCAGCTCAGCGACAAGACCAAGCTCGTGCACGGCGTCGAGGCGTTCCCGTCGGTCGAGGACAGCCGGGACGTCTACCTGCAGGCGAAGACCGAGATCACGACGTCGCTGACCGCGAGCATGATCGCCTCGCTCGCGCACGTGATGGACTGGGACAACACCCCGTCGCCGGGCCTCGACCGCGCCGACCACCGCATCGTGCTGAGCGTCGGCTGGTCGTTCTGATCGCGGCGTGACGGCCGGCGAGCCGGCTCAGAAGCTCGTGGCGAGCGGGCTCATCGGGTCCATGCCGCCGAAGCGCTCGCGGCGGCCGCCGTTCATGCCGCCGAAGCGCGGCAGGAACTCGATGCGGAACGTCGTCTCGTCCGAGAACGGGTTGTAGACGACGCCGGCGAGGATCGACCAGTCGTGGTCGTTGCGACGCAGGCCGAACGAGTAGTTGAGCCAGGCGTCGTTCTCGATGTCACGCTGGCTGCGCGCGTAGAGGTCCCATCGATCGAACAGCTCGGTCGCCGCGGAGACGCCCACGGCGCCGGCGACGAGCGCGTCGGTGCGGTAGTCGGCCGCCCAGGTGATGCCGGCGATGCGGCCCATCTGCAGCTCGGTGTCGAGCGTGCGCAAGCCGGTCTTCCAGTCGTGATCGCCGTAGACGGCGAACGAGAACGTCTCCAGCGGCAGCCACTGCACCCGCGGCCGCAGCAGCAGGTCGTAGTGCAAGAGCCCGAGCCGTTCGCCCTGGTTGTCACGATCGGCCTGCGGCCAGACGTCCTGCGCCAGGTCGAACATGACGAAGTCGCGCGGCTCCGGCCGACCTTGCACGTCGCCCATCGTCTGCAGCAGGTTGCGCACCTCGAAGCGAAGCAGCTGCTGTTCGGCGAGCTGGTCGAGCGGGTCGAACTGGAAGAACGTCGACGGGTCGTCATCGACGTAGAAGCGGTTGCGCCAGGTCAGGCGCGGCGCGATGACGTGGCGCACGTTCTGCTCGCCGTCGTCGCGGATCCAAGACCAGGTGCGCTGCAGCCGCGTGCCGATCTGCACGCCGCCTTCGAAGGCGATGCGACCGTCGTCGCCGCCGGCGACGGTGTCGTCGTACCAGGTGCCGCGCGCGTTGGTGTAGGGGCGCACGTTGAGCGGCCCGAGGTGGAACGGCGCCGAGAGTTCGGCGAGCTGGTCGGCGCGCAAGGTGCTGTCGCCGACGCGCACGCCGGCGCGGTCGTCGTAGTCGCTGCGGCGCTCGCCGACCCCGGTCTCGAGGTCGGCGATCAGCGGCGTTCCCCACGGCAAGTGGGCGATCGGCTGCGCCAGCCACTGGTAGGTGACGACCGGCGATTCTTCGACGAAGCGGTCCGCCAGCGCGCGGTCGTCGCGGTAGCTGAAGTCGGCGAGGTTGTGGCGGGTACCCACGGTCAGCAGCGAATTGCCGGCGGCGTGGTGCAGGTAGAGGCCCGATTCGGGCACTTCCTGGGTGCGGTAGTCGCCGGCGAAGTACTCCGACAGCACGCCGGGGTCGGTGGCATCGAAGGCGACGAGGTCGAGGTGGGTGGAGTCACCGAGCCGCACGCGGTTCTGCGTGCGCAGCAGGGCGCGCTGGCCGGTGCCGATGGCGCTGCCGTCGCGCCAGGTGCGGATCTCGCGCAGGTCGGTGCCCTGGTCGTCGATCCAGAAGCCCTCGGTGCGGCCCTCGTAGAGGTCGGCGGCGCGGTAGCTGAGCGCGGCGTCCACGGGGAAGCCGCGGCGTTCGATCCAGCCGAGCCCGAGCTCCCATTCGCCGCGGAACTCCACCGCCGGCCGGTCGGTCAGCCAGTGGTGCAGCCGGCCGCCGGTGTTGTTCCACGGCAGGCCGAGCACGATCTCGGCTTCGGCGCCCTCGCGGCCCGAGTAGCCGGCGCTGGCGCGGCGGATCGGGAACTCGCTCTGGCTCTTGGTGAAGATGTGTGCGTCCGGCAGCGGCAGCACGTCGGTGCCGCCGATCTGCAGGGTCTGGCCGCGCGACCGGATCTCGAACTCGCCCTCACGCTCGATGATCTCGATCTCGCCGGCGGCGGCGGCGGCGTGTGGGCGACCGGCGTTGCAGGTCGTCATCGTCACGTCGCGCCCGGTCCAGCGGCTGCCTTCGCGCACCAGCCGTGGACCTCGCACGACCAGCGTCTCGTTGCTGCTGCGGCCCGGCGTCACGTAGCGCAGCTCCGCGTTCTCGACCACGACGCGGTCTTCGAGCGGCGAGAGCCACAGCCGGTCGCAGCGCAGCACTTCGCGGCCGTCGCGCACGACGACGATGCCGCCCTCGCAGTAGACGTAGCGCAGCACGTCGAGCGCGAGGTCGGTGCGGCTCGACGCGGGCAGGCCGTCGGTGCGACCGATGGCGCGCAGCGTGTGATCGAGGCGTTCGCGGATCTGCGCTGGCGACAGCCGGCGGCGCGGCTCCGGCAGCTCGATGCCACGGCGTGGCAGGCCGCTGCCGGAACGCCTGCTGGCGGCACGTTCGGTCTCGTCGAGGTCGAGCAGCAACAGCGCGTTCTCGCCGCGCAGCTCGAGGCCGTAGGCCGGCGAGCGGAAGCGGAAGCCGCCGAACACACGCACCTCGCGGTAGTCGTCGCGCACGACCTCCTCGAGGAAGCTGTGTTCGTGGTCGAGCAGCAGGCCGGGCACGCTCGGCGCCGGCTCCTGCTGGGCCATGGCGAAGGCGACCACGGCCACGTGGGCGGCCACCAGGCGCAGCAGTCGCGACCGCCGGCTCACTGTGGACCTGCCGGGCTCGGGGTCGGGTTCGACGCCGGCGCGACGACCCGCTGGCCGCCGTGCCCGCGGAAGCTGCGGATGGCCATCGTCTGGTACCACACCTCGAGGCGGGGCGCCTTGAAGAAGGCGCCGTTCGGCAGCTCGACCTCGGCGTCGGGTTCGCCATGGATGACGCACGACTTGCTGCGTTCGTCGAGTTCGAGGCGGGTGCCGCGCGCGGTCAGACGCGACCAGTCGACGTGCACGTTGCGGGCATCGGCGCTGAGGATGCGCCCGGTCTCCGGGTGGCGCACGAGGTGCAGGCGCTCGGCGTCGATGGTGATGCCGTCGGGATCGTCCTCGCCATCCGGGTGGATGCCGCGCGCCAGCACCGGCCCGCCGAACGTCACGGCTTCGGGCCACACCTCGATGTCACCGCGGCAGGTCGCTCGCATGTGCGACAGGAGACCGTCGGCCGCGGCTTCGTGCAACGTCACGGTCGGCAGCACCGTCAGCGAGCGGTTGTCGTAGGTCGACAGCGTCTGCAGCCGCACCACCTCGTCGCGGAACACCCGCACGCGCGCACCCTCGGTGATCACCTCGCGGCCCTGCTGTCGCTGCCGCACGAAGGCCGGCGCGCCGTCGGGGTCGCCGACGAACAGCGCCGCCTGCCCACCCTGCGACACCAACAGCCGGTGGGCGCGCCCTTCGCTGTGGCCGTGGTGCGGGTCGTCGAGGCGGAAGTCGAGGACTTGGTCGACGAGCAGCCACGGCCGCGACAAGGTGCTGCCGACGATGTCGTCGGTGAGCCCGGGCCGGCCGCCGAGGTGGGCCTGCATCGCCTGCCGAGTGACCACGAAGGGCAGCAGCCGCAGCCGCTGCGCCAGGCAGTCGATGGTGGTCGGCGCGCCGCCTCGCTGTGGTGGCAGCACGGCGGTCACGTGGGGGCGGTCGTCACCGACGGCCTCGGCGTCGAGCAGCACGTCGCGACCGCCGAGTTGGTGCACGTCGAGGCGCGGGCCGCGCAGCTCCGCACGTTCGCCGGCCGCGGTCTCGCGGCGCAGCAGCGGTCGGCGATCGGCCTCGGTGAGGCTGCGGAAGGCCTCGGCGTCGTGCGCTGGCACCGGCAGCAACCGCAAGGAACGCGCGCCGATGCGGGTCAGGCGCGGGGCGGTCGCCGTCAGCAGTTCGTCGCGGTGCCGCCACGTCACCTGCAGTGGCAGGCCGTCGACGGTCAGCTCCAGCAGCTCCTCCGAGTCGACGTCGAGCTCGGCGTCGAGCCGCAGCACGCGCGCCAGTTCGAGGCCCTGGCCCAGCACCCGCACCCGCACGTCGGCGCCCGGCGACCGCACCTGCAGCCGGCGGCGGTCGGCGGCACCGGTGAGCTCACAACTGCCATGACCGTCGAGGCGGGCATCGCCGTCGTCGACGACGAAGTGGTGCTGCGCGACCCGCTCTGCCGCGGCCGCAACAGGGCCGATGCGCAGCCGTTCGCTGGTCGGCGTCGCGATCAGGAGGAAGCCGTCGTCGCCGGTGGCGATCAGCTCCGGCTGTCCCGCGCGCCGCGGGCGCACCACGCAGCGCACCTCGCCGAGGCCCTCGACGATGCCGGCCTCGGTGCCGTCGCGCCGCAGCACGCGCACGCCGTCGGCGGCCTCGATGCGGCGCTGGCCGTTGTCGAGCGTCGCCTGACCCTCGCAGATCACCAGCTGCAACTGGTCGAGCCCGCGCAAGGACCAGCTCGGGAAGCCGTAGGCGCGGTGCACGCTGCCGAGGTACTCGCCGGGGCGCACGAGGTGCGTGCGCCGGCGCGCGGTGGCGACGATCGGGGCGGCGGGTTTCGCCGTCGGACCGAGGTCGTGCGCTTCGAGCCGCGATTCACCGCCGAGCGCGGTGACCTGCAGTGGCTCCCCGGACAAGCCCGGCAGCACGGCCAGGCGCGGCGTGGTGACGATGCCGCCGGGCACCTCGATGCGCGCCGGAGCACCGATCAGGCGCGCGCGCTGCCACACCATCTCCTGGTGTTCGTCGCCATTCGGGCGCGGCGTGCGCAGTCGCACCAGCCAGGCGGTGAACTGATCACCGCGCGCCGAGGCGGTCTCGTCGGCGCCGGTGCCATCGCGGCGCGCCCGCGACAGCCCGGGAACGGCCAGCTGGCCGCCCTGCATGTCGAGCTGCACGTCGTCGTCGATGGTGATCATCGCCGCGCCGGTGGTGGTGTCCTCGACGTAGTGCAGGCGACCGGCGGCGCGCGCGTGCAGGCCCTCGGCGACGAGGTCGGGCTGGCGCAGCAACTCGACATCGATGCGGTGCAGTCCGTTCTGCTGGTTGCGCGGCAGCCGCGCCTGCAGGCCGATGCCACGCAGCGTGCCGCGGCGGTCGCCGTCGAGCGTGACGAGCACGGGCTGGTCGTCCGGCGAACGCAGGATCACGGCGTCGTCCTCGACGGTGGCCTTGACGTTGCCGAGCTCGAAGCGCAGGCCGGCGACGCGGCTCGCCGACAGGGTGTGGAACACGGCGTCGCGCAGGTCGAAGGTCTTGCTGCCCTTGAACGTCGGCACGCCGTTGGCATCGCGCTGCAGCTCGACGAACGCCTGCTTCGCCTCGATCGTCGCCGTGTGCTGGTCGTGTTCGTAGAGCTCGACGCTGACGCCATCGAGCTGCTGCAGGCCCTGCCCGATCGGCCGGCTGTCGGCGGTGTTCAGCACGTAGACGCGTTCGAGGCGCACGCGGCCGTTGCCGAGCTGCACCTCGCGCATCTCGTTGATGTTGCGCAGCGGTCCGGTCTGCGCGACCGAGGCGCTGACGCGGCCGGCGCCGAGATCGACCCGCGGGATCGCCGGCTGCGGCTGCTCCTCCGCCGCGCCGGTCTGCGAGTTGGCGCGCGCCGCCGGGTCCTCGCCGACCGCGAACATCAGCACGAGCGTGCCGATCGACAACAACAGCAGGAACGCGAGCAGCCGCTTCATGCGCCGGCCGTCATGCGATCTTCAGGTTGAGCAGGTCCTGCACGTCGAGCAGGCCGAGCAGGCGGCCCGCCGCGTCGACGACGGGCAGCTGGTCGATGTGATGCTGGTGCATCGTGCCCAGCGCTTCGAGGGCGAAGGTGTCCGGGCCGATCGAGCGCGGGTTCTTCGTCATGATGTCGTCGATGCGGCGCTGGCGCGGGTCGTCGAGGCCACGTTCGATCTGGCGGCGCAGGTCGCCGTCGGTGAAGAAGCCGAGCAGGCGGCCGTCGTGGTCGACGATGCTGGTGGCGCCGGGGCGGCCAGGGGTGCGGGTCATCACCTCGATCGCCTGCAGCAGGGTGGCGCCGCTGGCGACCCGCGGATTGTGGGCGTCGCGGCGCATCAGTTCGCCGACCTTCATCAGCCGCCGGCCGAGGTCGCCGCCGGGGTGGAAGCGCGCGAAGTCCTCGGGCCCGAAGCGGCGCCCCTCCTGCACGACCAGCGCCAGCGCGTCGCCGAGCGCCAGCATCGCCGTGGTCGACGTGCTGGGGGCGAGGCCATAAGGGCCGGCTTCGTCGATGCGGCCCAGTTCGAGCACGACGTCGCTGTGGCGGCCGAGCGTGGAACCCTGCAGCTGGGTGATCGCGACCACCGGCACGCCGACCGCCTTGACGTGCGGCAGCATGATCAACAGCTCCTGGGTCTCGCCCGACTTCGAGAAGGCGAGCACCAGGTCACCCGCTTCGACGCGGCCGAGGTCGCCGTGGATGGCCTCCGCCGGGTGCAGGAAGATCGACGGGGTGCCGGTCGAAGCCAGCGTCGCCGACACCTTCTGGGCGATGAAGCCGGCCTTGCCCATGCCGGCCGTGACGACCCGGCCGCGCAGGCCCAGGATCAGGTCCAGCGTGGTCAGGAAGGGGGTGCCGAGCCGCTCCGCCACCTGGCGTACGGCCGCTGCTTCGTGCTCGATGATGCCGCGAGCACGTTCGATCCGGGGGTCCATCGGGGCGGCCAGCGTAACACAGCCGCGGCCGCAGAACCCCTACGGCGCGCCGACGACGCAGTGGCGGCCGGAGCTCATCGCGATCTGGAACGGATTCGGGCTCAGCGGGTCGAACACCAGCGCCTGCGTGCTGAACTCGAAGCCCGTGATCGACGGCTGGTTCGGCAGCACCCACGTGATCGTGCCTTCGCCGTTGCTGAGCGTCATGGTCAGCACGACGTCGAAGCTGACGTCGAGGAAGCAGCCCGGGGCGCCGATCACCGTCAGGTCGGCCGGCAGCGGGATGCCGTTCCACTGCGTGTGGGAGCTGCCGAAGATCATCAGCGCGAACGGCATCGTCAGCGGGCCGTTGCTGACCTCCTGCACGAACGGCGACCCGTAGTAGGGCAGCGTCGTGGTGGTGAGACCGAGTGGGCCGGCCGACGACGGGCAGGCGAAGCCGACCTCGGTGACCGTGCCCGGCGTGATCGGCGCATAGGCGAGCGTATCGGTCGGCTGCACGCCGAAGCCGGTGATGCCGCCGCCGACGATGAGGCGGCGGTTGATCGGGTCGAAGTCGTTGGCCGACGAGCTGCGTGCCGAAGGCGTCACCGCGGTCGAGCGCTGTGTCCAGCCGGCGCCGTCCCATTCCCAGGTCGCGCTGAGCGTCGTCACCGTCGAACCGACGATGTTGAGCCCGCCCTGGAGGATCGCGCGCTGTCGCGTCGGATCGTAGGCGAAGGCCTGGTCGCAGAGGCTGCCGGGGCCGGCCGCGCGCTGCGTCCAAGCCGTGCCGTTCCAGCTCCAGCAGTCGGCGAGCGTCGTCTGTGCCGGCGTGCGGTAGCCGCCGAACAAGAGCGTCTCACCGAGCGCCTCGTCGAACACCATGCGGTGCGCGCCGCGCGCCTGCGGGGCGAAGCCCGACCACGTGCGCTGCGTCCAGTTGCTGCCGTTCCACTCCCACACCTCGGCGTTGTCGCTGCCGCTCTGCACGAAGCCGCCGAACATGACGACGACGTCGCGCCCCTGGTCGTAGGCCATCGCGGCGCCGTAGCGGCCGAGCGGCACGGTCGCCGGCGTGCGCTGCGTCCAGGTGGTGCCGTCGTAGGTCCAGGTCTGCGACGAGAAGCCGGTGGCGCCGCCGGTGTTGCCGCCGAACAGCACGATGTTGCCGCGGGCGCGGTCGAAGACCATCGCCGCGCGGGCGCGCGCCGTCGGCGAACTGGTGGGCGTCGCCGTCAGCCACTGCGTGCCGTTCCACTCCCAAGTGGTGTTGGCGAACGTGGTGGCCTGGCCGCCGAACGCGATCAGCCGGTTGCGAACCGGATCCCAGGTGTGGGCACAGAGGGCGCGTGGCGCGTTCGTCGCGGCCAAGGAGGTCCAGTTGACCTGGGCCGGCGCGAGGCAGGCGAGCGTGGCGGCGGCGGCGCCGAGACGGAAGGGGCGGTGCATGTCGTGGTTCTCGTGGTGCGGGGGCGGCGGTTGCCATCGTCCCCGGGCAGGCTATTGAGGCGCGGTCACCATAGGACCTGTTCGCGGTGGAGTCACAGCCCTCCGGCTGGTCGCCTGGCCTCGCTGCAGTGAGAATCGCGCGGATCCTGCCCATGCCGTCGCTGCGTATCAGTCTGCTGGGGGTGTTGTTCGCCGGCGCGATGGCGGCCCAAGAAGGGCTCGTCGCCATGCGCAAGGCCGGCCCGGATCCGTACACGGGTGGCGACGCGGCGGTGATGAAGGCCGCCGGCTATGTGTCGTTCGGACCGTTCCCATTGGGCCACGACCACTCGACCGAGGCCGTCGAGTCCCTGCTCGGCGACGAGCCGCTGATCTGGATCGAGACCGCGCACTTCCGGCTCGGCTGCGCGTTGTCGCGCGTCGTGCTGAAGGGCGAGGAGGAGTGGCTGCCGGACTGGGTGCGCAGCGTGCGCGAGGAGCTGAAGCGCCTGAAGAAGCGCATCCCGAAGGTCAAGGTCGACGTCAAGGAGCTCGATCCGTGGCTGCGCGCGCACCTGATGGCGCAGCGGCTGGAGGACCTCTACGCAGAGGTGCAGGGCGTGCTCGGCGTCACCGATGCCAGCTTCCCGGCGGTGCCCGGCGACGATCCGACCGACCCGGAGCGCTTCCGCGGCCTCGGGCCCTACCTCGGCATGCCCGAGAAGTTCCGCGTGCTGCTGCTGCGCAAGGCCGCCAGTCAGGCCCGCTACACGAGCGCCTACCAGGGCATCGAGATGACCGACCCCGTGCGCTACCACGACATCAAACTCGGCGCCGTGTTCTGGAGCGGCAGCGAGGAGACCGCCGGCGGCCTGTTCGGCTACGACCTGGCGCTGCACGCCAACCTGACCTTCAACGTCGCCCACAACCTCTACAGCGGCTATCGCTCGTGGAGCTTCGATCTGCCGGCGTGGTTGCCGACGGGGCTCGGCCACTGGCACGCGCGCCGCGTCTCGCCGCGTTTCCCGGCCTATGACCGCAAGGACGACAAGGACAAGGACCCACGCAGCCCGTTCTGGGCCTGGGATACGCGCGTGCGTGGGTTGATGAAGAACGGCGTCTTCGAACCGCTGTCGACCTTGTTCGAACGCGGCAATGCCGGCGAGTTCGGGCTCGAGCAGCACATGCAGGCCTGGGCGTTCGTCGACTTCCTGATGCAGCGCTACAAGGACCGGCTGCCTCGCTTCCTCAGTGAGCTCAAGGTCCCATTCCACTACCGGCGGAAGCTGCCCACCGCGATGGAACTCAGTGCTCGGCAGAAGGATGTGATGCAGGCGATCCTCGACAAGGACGCCGAGGCGCTGCAAATCGAGTGGCGCGATTTTCTGCTCGCCAGAGCCAAACGGCGGTGATCTGCCCGGGCCGGACTGCTAACGCTATGCTCCCGTCCCTGGTCTGAGTTCGTGGTCGCCTGCCACCGATGCGTGGCTCCCCTCTTCGTCCGGCGCGTCCCACGCCGAGCCTTCAGGAGATCGCCAATGAGGAACGAGAACTTCGTTACCGCGGTGCTGGCCGCGAGTGTCTTCGTCGGAGCTGCCTCTGCGCAATGCGCGCCGCACATGCCGCCGCGCGAGCCGATGAAGTACGACAACATCACGGGCCCGGTCGGCAGGCCAACGACACCAGCCAAGCCCTCGGCACCTTCGGCACCGTCGCCGGCCGGGCCCGCCGCGCCGGCGCCCGGTGCGCCGGGGCCGGCGACCACTGGCCCGATCACGCCGCGCGCCAGCGCGCCGAAGCCGATGGCCAAGGGACCGACCACGGGCGCGCGCGGCATGGCGATCGACTTCGAGCGCGGGGAGACGTCGAAGCAGCGTCTCCGTATCGATTGGCTGCACCCGGTGCCGCCGGATCGCAGCGGCGAGGGCACGGCAGCCGTCGGCCCGCTGCCGTACCTGGAAGCGCTCGAAGTGTTGTGGGGCCAGGGCGACGACCGGCCGCTGCTCGTGCTGCGGGAGTGCGACCAGTGCCAGGGCAACGACTATGCGCTGCTCAGCCGTTCGGTGAACAACGACCGCACGATGCTGCTGACGAAGTGGTTCCGCACCGTGAAGCTGCCGCCGCACGTGACGCAGCCGGCGCACCCGTTCTTCAACGTGTTCGCGGAGCAGGACCAGAAGGGCCTGTGGCCGCACCTGTTCCTGCTGGCCGAGCCCGGCGCGGCGCCGGTCTTCTTCGGCGGCGACCAGACGCCGGCCGCGATGGCGCGCGCGCTCGCCGCGGTGGTCGAGCAGCGCTATGCAAAGAGCTCGCAGAAGGCGCTGAAGGCGTGGCTGTCGTGCCTCGACGACTTCGACGCGCTCGACAAGCGCAAGCGCGAACTCAGCGAGAAGCTGCTGGAGGTGCGGGCCAACGAAGGGCCGGCGTCGGAGAAGGCCGTCAAGCTCGACAAGCAGATCGCCGAGCTCACGCAGCAGCACGCCGCCGTCGAGGAACGCGAGGCGAAGGTGCGCGACCTGGGCCTGCTGCCGATGTCGCGCGCGCTGTTCGCCAAGGCGACGCCCGCTGCCGCCGGCACGAAGTGACCGCAGCGCCCGTCAGTCGATGACCGGCATGCCGGCACGCACGAGCGCCTGTTCGAGGTCGCTGGCGGTCGCGGCGGCGAAGTCGCGTTCGTCGACGTAGCACCAGCGGCCCCACACCTCGGCGGCGCCGAGCGCCTGCGGGAAGTGCGGCGCCGGCGTCTCCTCGCGGCGCGGGAACAGCCACGCGGTGCCGTCCTGCACGACCACGTTGCAGGCCGCGGTCAGCCGCGCCTCCGCCAGCGCCGCGAGCCCCGCGGCGCGCGCGGCCGGAGAACCACGCACTCCCAGCAGGCAGAACGGCGCCAGCTTGCGCACCAGGGTCGCGCCGAGCGGCACGGTGATGAGATCACTGCCGACCGGTGCCTCGGCGAGCCCGGCCAGGAACGGCAGCCGTTCGGCCAGCAAGTGCACGTGCGCCCGCGCGATCGAAGCGGCGGCGCCAACGGTGTTGTGCAGCACGGAGCCGCCGGCCGCATCGGCCCAGGTATTGGTCGCGAGCCAGAAAGTGGCGTCGGGTTCGCGACCACCGGCCTCGGGCCACAGCAGCTGCTGACCCCGGCCGAACGGGAACCGGTTCGGGGTGATGACGAAGCCCTCGCCGCGCCACAGCGCCTCTTCGGCGACGATGCGTGGTGCGGGAGAACGGCGGAAGGCAGGGCGGGCGGCGTCGGCGGTGTCGCCGCGCGCCTTGCGGCCGGGTACCAGGACCAGCTCGGCCGGGCACCCGAACAGGAGCAACGAGCGCGAGGCGACCGGCGCGAACGCGGCGAGCCGGACCATGGGGACGTGGGGAGGGAGCGGCACCGGCGCATTCTGGGGGCGGCGGCTCTGCCACTCCATGTCGGGTCGTCGCCAACTGCGCCAGGTTTGCGGCAAATGCGCACCGTGGCTACCCTTCTCGGCCCACGGTCCTGGCGCGGTCGTGCGCCCCCAGCAGATTTCCCCAAGGCCTCCCACTTTGCGCATCGTCTTCTTCGGCAGCAGTGACTTCGCGATCCCGTCCCTGACGGCGCTGAAGAGCGCTGGCCTGGCCCCCGCCCTGGTCGTTACCAAGCCGGACGCACCGCGTGGTCGCGGCCGCAAGATCTACGACAGCGAGGTCAAGCTGGCGGCCCAGGAGCTGTCGCTGCCGTTCGAGCAGCCGGCCGATCCGCACGACCCGGCCTTCCTCGACCGCCTGCGCGAGCTGAAGCCGGACATCGGCGTCGTCATCAGCTACGGCGTCATCCTGAAGCCCGAACTGATCGCTCTGCCGAAGCTCGGCATGATCAACGCCCACGCCTCGCTGCTGCCGCTCTACCGCGGCGCGGCGCCGATCCAGCGCGCGATCCGCGACGGCCAGGCGGAGACCGGCGTCACCATCATGCGCATCATCGAGCAGCTCGATGCCGGCGACGTGCTGCTGCAAGAGCGCACGCCGATCGGTCCGCGCGAGAACGCCGGCGGGCTGCGCGACCGGCTCGCCGAACTGTCGGGCAAGGCGCTCGTCGACGCCCTCGGCCTGCTCGACAGCGGCAAGGCGAAGTTCACCCCACAGGATGCCGCCAAGGCCACCTACGCGCCCAAGGTCGAGAAGGAGCACGGCGTCATCGACTGGCGGCTGCCGGCGCGCGAGGTCGACCTGCTGGTGCGGGCGATGACGCCGAAGCCCGGCGCGCAGACCCGGCTCGGCAACAAGCGCTTCATCGTCATCGAGGGCACCGTCGAGCAGGACCTCTACGGCATGGGCATCCCGGGCGGCCTGCAGTCGTCGGGCGAAGAGGGCATCCGGGTCTGCACCGGCAAGGACCTCTACCGCATCACCCGCATCAAGCCGGACAACGGCCGCAACATGACGGCGGGTGAGTTCGTGCGCGGGCACCACATCGCCCCCGACGCACGCTTCGGCTGACGATGGTCAACGCGCGGGGCCTGGCGCTGCATGCGTTGACGTCGCTGGCCCGCGGCCGCGCCGACCGCCTGCGCGCGGTGCTCGACACCGGCCGCCTGGAGCCGCGCGAGATGGCGTTCGCGTTCGAGCTCGCGCACGGCGTGCTGCGCCGGGAACGGCTGCTCGACTTCGTGCTGAACGGGCTCGCCCACCGCGGGCTGCCGCGTGACGCCCAGCTGCTGACGGCGCTGCGCCTCGGCGCCTACCAGCTGCTGTTCGTGGCCGGCATGCCGGCGCACGCCGCGGTGCACGAGACCGTCGAGTTGGTGCGGTCCAACCGCGGCTTCGCCAACGCCCTGCTGCGGCGCCTGGCCGGCAACATCGACCTCGGCACCGCCGATGCAGGGGATCGGACCGAGCTCGCGCTCAGCGACTCGCGCGTGCTGCACCTGGCGAAGCCGCTGCCCGACGACGAGGCCGCCCGGCTCGCCATCGTGCACTCGCTGCCGGACTTCCTCGTCGCGCGTTGGTGCGAACGGCTCGGCCTCGACGCCGTGCGCGGCATCGCCGCCGCGGCCAGCGAAGTGCCGGGCGTGTTCCTGCGGGCCGCGGCGGACGCCGACGCGGCGGCGCTGGCAGCCACGCTGCGCGAACAGGGCGTCGAGGTCGAGGCCACGGCGACGCCGCGGTTGCTGCGCTGGTCCGGCGGCAACTCGCCGTTCTCCACCGCCGCGTTCACCCGCGGCCAGTTCGTGGTGCAGGACCCGACGGCGATGCGCGCGGCGCTGGCGGTGCCGGTCGCGGCCGGCGACACCGTGATCGACCTCTGCGCGGCGCCCGGCACCAAGACCACGCTGCTCGCCGAACGGGCGCGGCCGGGCCGCGTCTTCGCCTTCGACGTCGACGCGCATCGCCGCCGGCGCATCGTCGAGAACGTGCAGCGTCTGCACCTCGGTGACGTCGTGCGCGTCGTCGACGATGCCGCCGACCTGCCGCGCGACGCCGCCGCGGTGCTCGCCGACGTGCCGTGCTCCAACACCGGCGTGCTCGGCCGCCGCGTCGAGGTGCGTCTGCGCCTGTCGCCGGCGACGTTCGCGGCCATGGCGGCGACCCAGCGCACGATCCTCACGCAGGCGATCGGCCTCGCCCGCCCCGGTGGCGCCGTCGTCTACTCGACGTGTTCGATCGACCACGAGGAGAACGACGCCGTCGTCGACGCGGTGCTGGCGGCGCCGTCGACGCCGCCCTGCGAGGTCGTCGTGCGCCAACGGACGCTGCCGGCGGCCGGCCAGCACGACGGCGGCTTCCACGCGGTGCTGCGGCGGCGCTGATCAGCGCCCGAGCAGCGTGCGCAGCGGCGCCTGCAGGGCTTCGGCCATCAGCTCGTGCCCGCGCCGGTAGACGTGGAAGTCGCTGGCGTAGAGCGTCGAGCCGCCCTTGGCACGGAAGGTCGGCTCGAAGTCGACGATCGTGGCCTGCCGCTGCGTCAGCAGGCGCACGAACTGATCGCGCATCTGCCGCTGCGCGCCGCTCGCCACCACCTGCGCCGCGACCGCACTCAGCGCCGCCGTGCGCTCGGGGAAGACGAGGTCGTACGACGGCAGCAGTGCCCAGAGCACCTTGGCGCCGTGCGCCGCCGCTGCCGCTTCGAGCGCTTCGACCGCGTGCTTCGCCTTGGCCAGCAGGAACGGCCGCCGCTCCGGCTGCTGCTGCAGGAAGCGCGCTTGGTCGAGCCCCTGCCAGAACAGCATCTGGCGGTCCTCCGGCAGGTCCAGGTCGCGCCGGCGTTGCCGCACCGCCTCGGCGCTGTCGAGCGTGCCCTCGGGTTGTTCCCGCAGCGCATCGTCGAGATGCGGCATGGTCGGGTTCTCGAGGTCGAGGAAGTCGTTGCCGAGGAAGACCACGACGACGACCACCCGCGGCCGGAAGCGATCGAGCAGCACCCGCCCGCGCAGGTTGTGTTGCCACAGACCATACATGCCGCAGGCGGCGTTGAGCACGCGCACGGGCTGGCCGTCGGCCTCGCTGCTCCGTTCGAGCCGCGTACTGACGTTGTCGGCGGTGTCGACGACGCCGTCGATGTGGCTGTCGCCGAGCACGAGCACACACGGCCGGTCGATCGGCTCGGGCAGTTCGTCCTCGCGCAGGAAGCCGAAGCGGTCGCGGTGCTTGACGGTCTCTCTCGGTTCGTCGGGGCCGATGCCGACGGTCGGCAGCCGGATCGTGGTTCGGGCGCGCGGCCGCAGGCCTGCCACGGCGTCGACGACGAACGCGTCCTGTCCGCGCCAGGTGAGCTCGGTGTCGTCCGCCGCCTTGGTCACCTGCATGGTGCTGCGCGGCCCGCCGAACGTGCCGTAGACCCAGAAGGCGATGCCCGCGGCCAGCGTGGTCACGGCGGTGGCGAGCAACAGGCGGGGGCGCAACGGGCCGGGCATCGACGGCATGCTAGGCAGCTCCCGGCCAGGATGCGTCGAGTGCTCCTGGCGAGGCCGCCTCTGTGGCTTGGGCCGGCTCGGCGTGGCGCCGGCGTTCCCGCACCTTCCGGCGCCCGTCGCGGACGGGTAGAACCTGCGGCCTCCCATGGCCTCGCGCACCCCTTCCCGCGGCAGGAGCCGCCCGTCCCAGCCCAAGTCCAACCACATGCCGATGGTGCTCGGCGGCGTCGGCCTCGCCGTCGTCGTCGTGCTGCTCGTGGTCATGAACAGCGGCGGCGGCACGAACGCCACCCCGGCCAATACGCCGGTCCCGGCGCCGAAGGCCGCGGCGCCGACGCCGGCGCCGAACCCCGTGCAGCTCGCCGCCGCCAAGGCGGGCAAGGCCCCGAGCAAGCCGGCGCCGGCGCTGACGAGCGAGATGCTGCAGCAGGCGCGCACGCTGCTCGACGCTGCCACGGCCAGCTGCAACCAGGGCGTCACCGCGCGTTCGGCCGGCGACAACCACAAAGCCCGCGAGCTGCAATCGGTCGCCAAGGCCAAGCTCGACGAACTCAAGAAGGCGCTGGAGAAGCCGCTGCTGTGGCAGGAGGAGGCGCAGTTCGAGGATTGGGCGCAGCCGGCCGAGTACATGACGCTGGAGAAGCTGTTCGGCGAGTACGCCAAGCTCGAGAAGAAGGTGCGCATGAACGGCGGCACGTGAGTCGATGCGGCTCGGCTACCAGAGCAACGGCCTGCAGAACCACCGCCTCGGCGACGGCTTGGCCCTGCTCGCGCAGCACGGCTACCGCGCCGTCGGCCTGACGCCGGACACCTGCCACCTCGATCCAGCGACGACGAGCCCAGGCCAGCTCGCCGATCTGGCGCGGCAGCTCGCCGACCTCGGCCTCGAACCGGTGATGGAGACCGGGGCCCGCTTCCTGCTCGATGCGCGCGTCAAACACGAGCCGACCCTGATGACGCCTGGGCCGGCGCGGCAGCGCCGCCTCGACTACACCAGCCGCACGGCGGCGATGGGGGCGCGGCTCGGGGCGCGGGTGGTTTCGTTCTGGACCGGCATCGACCGGCAGCCGGGGAGTGATTCCCGGCTCCGCATGCTGGACGGCGTCCGGGAGTCGTGCCGGCGCATCCGGGCCGAAGGGCTGGAGCCGTCGTTGGAGCCCGAGCCCGGCATGTTCGTGGAGACGGTCGCCGACTGGCACCGGGTGCGTGACGAACTCGGCGACGAGGCCCCCGGTCTGACCCTCGACATCGGCCACCTGTATTCGGTGTGGGAAGGCGAGCCGGCCCATGTCATCGGCGCCGTCGCACCGTTCTTGTGCCAGGTGCACCTCGAGGACATGCGGCGCGGCCAGCATGAACACCTCGAACCGGGGGCCGGAGACGTCGACTTCGCTGCAGCGTTAACTGCTCTGAAGAATGCTGGTTACGGCGGCCCGGTCTGCTTCGAACTGTCGCGCTCCAGCCACCGGGCGCCGGCCGCTGTCGCCGCCTGCGGCGAGCTCTGGCGCCGTTGTGTCGGCGATCCGCGTCGTTGACCGGGCCAGCATCCTGCCTACTCTTCCGCCCTGCCCGGCGTGCCCTCGCCGGACTCCACCTGCATGAGAACCTGTCCCACCGTCGCCGGCGCAGCCTCGCCCCTGATCACCCACCAGATCAGCTGCGACACCTGCCTCGCCCGCCAGGGCAGCAACTTCCACAAGTGCCACCGCTGCATCTACCGCGGCATGGCTGCGACCTGGGAGCCCGCTGCTGGCCACGCGCCGGTGCTCGATGTCGTGATCGAGGCCGAGACCGGCAACCGCAAGAAGAAGACGGTGGCGATTCCGCGGCCGGCGAAGGCCCAGGGCAAGGCTCCGGCCAAGACGCCCGGCAAGGCGCCCGGCAAGGCCGACCGCAAGCAGGCGAAGTCCGCGGCGCGCCGGCGTCCGGCCGCCGCCTCGGAGTAGGCGCGCTCAGCCCTGGTAGGTCGCCAGCAGCTTGCGCAAGGCGAGCTCGGCCTGCTCGAACGTGCCGCCGAGGCTCGCCGCCAGCTGCTTCGACTCGTCGCGCTTCTGGTAGCGGGTCGCGATCTGCAGCTGCTCGCAGATGTTCTGCAGCTGGCGCGCACCGAGGTTGCCCGAGGAGCCCTTGAGCGAGTGCGCCGCGCGTTCGGCCTTCTCGTAGTCGCCTTCGGCGACCCCCTCGATCACGGCCCGCACCTTGATCGGACCGTCTTCGAGGAACATCTGCACGAGGTCCAGCAGCAGTTCCGGATCGCCGTCGTCGGTGATCGACAGCAGCTCTTCGACGACGCTCATGTCCAGCACTGGATCCATGTGTTCTCGGACCATGGATCGGCCCTCGCGCCGGCGAACTTGATGGGCCGTCAGGCGGCCTTCGCGGCTCAGGCGCCAGCAGCGCGGCGCACTTCGTCGTCGGTCAGCAGCCGCTTGCTCGACTTGCCGGCGGCAAGGACGTCTTGGATACGCTGCTCGGTCGGCTCGATGCCCAACCGCTCGAGCACGAATGCGGCGTTGGATTTCCCGGCCATCGGCCCGACCGCGATCTTCTGGCTGAGCCCGACCATGCCGGCCGGCACGCCCGAGTAGACCGCGTCGGCGAGCTCGACGTCGCCCTTCTTGAACGCCTTGATCACGGCCGCCGCGTGCACGCCGGTGCCGGTCTCGAAGGCGTCCTCGCCGAACACCGGGTAGTTGTGCGGCAACACGACCTCGATCGCCTTGGCCGCCGCAGCCACATACTGCGGCAGCGTGGTCAGGTCGTTGTCGATCCAGCCCATCAGCCGGCAGTTGACCAGCAGCAGGTCCATCGGCGCGTTGCCGGCGCGTTCGCCGACGCCGAGCGCGCTGCCGTGCACACGATCGGCCCCGGCTTCGATCGCGGCGAGGCAGTTGGCGATGCCGAGGTCGCGGTCGCGGTGGCCGTGCCAGTCGATGCCGATGGTCTTGTCGTGTTGGTCGGCCAGTTCGCGGACGAAGCGCACCACCGCGCGCGTGCCCTGCGGCGTGGCGTGGCCGACGGTGTCACAGACACACAAGCGCCGGGCGCCGAGCTCGATCGCCGTCGAGTAGAGCGCGGTGATCGTCTCCGGCCGCGCCCGCGTGGTGTCCTCGGTCACATACATGACCGGCAGGTTGTGCCGCTGCGCGAACGTAAGCGCCTCGCGCGTGTTCTTCAGCATGCGTTCGACCGTCCAGTCCTCGGCGAACTGGCGGATGTAGCTGCTGCCGATGAAGGCACACACCTCGATCGGCATGCCGGCCTTCTGCGTCATGTCGACGACCGGCTCGATGTCGCTGACGACCGTGCGGCAGGCGACGTTGGCGCCGATGCGCAGGCGCTGCTTCACGATGTGCCTGGTCAGCCGCAGGATGTCCTCGCGCGGGCGTTCGCCGGCGCCGGGCAGGCCGAGGTTGGCGGTGTGGATGCCGAGCCGGTCCATGCGCTCGATCAGGTCCATCTTCTGTTCGAGCACCGGGTCGCTGGCCGCCGGCGACTGCAGGCCGTCGCGCAGCGTCTCGTCGTCGAACTGCAGTGGGCGGGTGGGGCGGAAGGTGCCGCCGGTCTGGTTCCAGTCGTGGATGAGGTCGGCGATGCGCGTCATGACGTCGGGGCCGCGGGCTGCGGCGGGAATGGGATCATGCCCGATCCAGGCGAACGCCGCGACCGCAGCGGGCGAAGAAGGCCTGCTGGCTTCCGATGTCGCCGCGGCCGCTGCATGATCGCAGCGGTGACCTTGCCCGCGTTCCGTCCGCTGCCCTGACCCGTCCATGCGGCCACGGTCCCCAACCTTGACCATCCTGCGCGACGCCGTGTGCATGGCGTTGGTCGCCGTCGTCACCGTGCAGGCGCTGCGGCTGTGGGTCGGCGACCGCTACATCGTGCCGACCGGCAGCATGGAACCGCTGCTGCACGGTGATCCCGACACCGGCGACATCGTCTTCGTCGACAAGCTGGCCAGCGCCAGCGGCCGCCGGCGCCACGACCTCGTCGTGGTGGCAGAACCACACGAATCCGGCCGCCAGCTCGTCAAACGCATCGCCGCCAGCGGCGACGATCCCGCCGCCTGCTGGATCGACATCCGGCAGGGCGACGTCTGGCTCGGCCCCGACAAGCAGTCGGTGCACGTCGAGCAGAAGGACCCGATCGCGGCGCGGTCGATGCGGGTGCCCTGGGCGCTGTGGCCGGCGGTGGCCGGCGACGAACGGCTCGACCTCACGGCGGCGACCTTCGAACCCGGTGAGCTGCGGCTGCCGCCGCTCGAAGCCGGCGTCGACGAGGCGCGGCGGCTGTTCGCGACCCGCATCGCGCGTCGTCGTCGTGGTGCCGTGACGCCACCCGGGTGCCTCGGCACCACGCGGGCCGTGGACGCGTCGTACGTCGACCGCACCGGCCGGCACGAGCGCATCGGTGAGGATGTCTCGGTGTACGACGTCGGCGTCGAGCTGCAGCTGATCGACGCCGTTGACACGCTGCTCGGCAGCCTCGACGGCCGCAACGAGGCGTTGACCTTCCACTGGCAGCCGGTGAGCGGCGAACTCGACCTCTGGCGCAACGGCGTCAGCGTGGCCAGGGCGACGCTGCCGGCGGCGCCGGGTCCGCACCGGGTGGCCTTCGGCGTGCTCGACGATCGCGCCTTCTTCGTCGTCGACGACCGCCCCGATGCGCGGTTCGTGTTCGCGCGCCGCGCCGACTGGGCGCCCGACTTCGATGCCGTGTTCGGCAACGGGCCGCGCTGCCATGCCAGCGTCGGCGTGCTCGGGGCGCGCCCGCTGCGGCTGCGCGCGCTGACCGTGTTCCACGACGTGCACGCCTACCGCGAGAAGGTGCTCGGCCTGCCCGGCGCGCCGGGGGAGTGGCCGCGGCTGGTGCCGCCGGGGCACTGGTTCCTGCTCGGCGACAGCCCGTTCGCCAGCCGCGACAGCCGTCAGTTCGGGCCGGTGGCGAAGCAGGCGTTCCTCGGCGTGCCGCTGGCCGTGGTGGGGCCGTGGTCGCGACGGCGGTGGCTCCTGTGAGCGAAGCTCCCGAACCGGAGCGCCCGGCCAGCCCGGCGGCGGTGGTCGTCGCCAGCGTCGCCGTCTTCGCCGGTTTGTTCGGCGCCGCCCTGTGGTGGCTGTCGGTGCGCGACCGCAGCGCGGCGCTGGCCGAGGTCGCCGTCGGCCGACACGGACCGCTGCTGGCCTCGGCGGTCGGGCTCGGCCTCGGCGTCGTCATGGCGTGGCTCGGCAACGCCGCGTCGCGCCGGTGGCAAGGCGTGCGTGAGGTCGAACGGCTCGCCCATGCCTCGTTGGCCGGCGTCGGCGACAAGGCGATGGTGACGCTCGTGCTGACCGGCGCGGTTGCCGAAGAGACGTTCTTCCGGCTGGCGGTGCAGGATCAGTTCGGGCTGTTCGGCTCGGTTGCCGCCAGCGTGCTGCTGAATAGCTGGCTCGGCAACGTGCGGCTGACCCCGTTCGTGCTGGTGCACGCGGTGGCGCTCGGTCTCGTGGTGCAATCCGGCTTCGGCCTGCTCGGTTCGACCACCGCGCACGCCATCATGAATTACCTGACGTTGCGGAGGATCCAGTGCTCGTGGAACGAATCCCCCTGACCTTGCTCGGCCTCGGCGCCGTCCTGGCGGCGCAGGCACCGCCGCCCGCCGCTGGTCCCCAGCGCCGGCCGGAGCTGATGCTGATCCCGCAGGCAGTGGTGCTGCCGCGCGGCGAGCGCACGCTCACCATCGACGGTTCGCTGATCGACTGGCCCGAGTTGCCGGCGATCACCCTCGCCGACCGGCGGCAGCTGTCCGGCACCGCCTTCGGCGCCTGGCGCGGCCCCGCGGACCTCAGTGCGATGGCGTTCCTGATGTGGGATGCGGACGCGCTCTACGTCGGGCTCAGCGTGCGCGACGAATGGCACCGTGCGCTCGACGCCGGCACCTTGTTGCTGACGGAGATCCCGGTCGCCGACTCCGTGGTGTTGACCTTCGATCCGGCGCGCGACACCCGCGCCGGCGGCAACGACCCCGGCCGCGCCGACGACCGCGAGTTCTGGTTCGGCGACGAGACCGGCCGCGAGATCATCCAGTGGGACCGGCTGCGCGGCACCGCGCGCGTGCTCGACGGCGACAGCGCCCGTATGGTCGTGCTGCACGACAAGGAACAGGGCATCACCACCTATGAGGCGCGGTTGCCGTGGGGTGAGATCCTGCCGCCCGGTCAGCAGGCGAAGGCCGGGGCCGTGTTCGACCTGCAGATCGTCGTCAATGACTTCGACGAGAGCACGGATGCGATGCCGCAGACCCGCATCGGTTGGACCTTCGGCTGCAGCCCGCTCGTCGACCCCGGGCTGTTCGGCAGCATCATGCTGGTTGCCGACACGGCGGCGCTGAACGGTGTGGTTCCGGAATTCCCGCCCAAGCCGGGACAGTCCCGGCCGCCGTGCGAGCCGCCGGAGTTCTGGCGCGAACAGACGGCCAACCTGCAGCTGCAGCCGCCGCAGGTCTACGACGGCAGCGAGCCGCCGGAGACGCTCGGCGGGCTGAAGCGACTGCAGACACTCGAGGTGATCGAGAGCGCGACGGCGCGCTTCCCGCGCGTCGACTATCTGGAGTTGCTGCAGCGCATCCACCGGCGCATGGACCGCGAAGTGGGCGGCATCTGCGCGCGCGGCCTGCCGCAGTGGTGGTTCGACCGGCTGCGCGCAGTGTCGAAGGAGGCCGAGGATCCGGTGCCCGAAGGCGCCGCGCGCCTGTTCCGTCTGCCGATGGGTGGTTGGTTGGTGCGATCGGCGACCCGCAACTTCGCCATCGACCCGGTCGGCCCACAGCTCGGCAACCTGCTGTGGGGCGGCCTCGAGTTCTGCCTGCTCACCACGCCGCTCGACATGACGCGCCGCAATGACCAGTTGCTGGTCGGCATGCTGGGCGCGGAGCCGCCGCGGCCGGTGTTCACGCACATCGCCTTCCACCTGCCGGCGGTGCCGATGGATCGGATCCCGCTGTTCGCGCCCGGCAAGACATTCGGGCAGGGTTCGGGCGCGCTCGTGCACCTGCTCGGCAAGGTGCGCGACGACGGCAAGGTCGCCTATGACTGCAGCTACCTCGTCGAGCTGGCCAAGGGGCCGCGCGTGCTCGTGATGGGTATGAACCTGACCGTCGCCGACGCGCCCGAGGGGCCAGTGGACGTCGTCATCGCCTCGCCGCGCAACATGGAGATCGCCACCATCCTGGCCAGGCTGAAGCCGACCGTGGTGCTGTTCGACGAGGCCTTCGCCTGTCAGACGCTGCCGAACGTGACCCGCGTGACCCTGAAGGACCTGCACGCCCTGCAGAAGTCGCTATTGCCGCACCACACCGTGTTGCTTGCTCCCGGGGAATCGTGGCTGGTCCGGTCGGGCAAATAGGTGCAGCAGCACCCGCGGCAATGACTGCATCACGCTTGTTTCTCCTGTCCGACCCAGGACAATGCCGGCTTCCGTTCCGCGGCTGATTGTGCCGCATTCACGAACCAAGCAATACGATGGCAGCCAAGAAGAGCAGTTCGGCGATGGAGTTCATCGTCGAGAGCCTGAAGAGCAACCGCGACGCGAAGTACGCCGACATCCAGGCCGCGGCGGCGAAGAAGAAGCTGAAGATCTACCCCATCATGTTCGGCCGGGCGCAGACCCTGGTGGGCATCGTCAAGGCGGCCCCGCGTGGCCAGGGCAAGGCGGCGCGCGCCAAGGCCAAGGCCGCGGGTGTGGCGCCGGTCGCGGCCATGCCGAAGCGTGGCCCTGGCCGTCCGCGCAAGCAGGCGGCTCCGACCTTCGACTCCCTCGAGGGCATCGTCAACGCGGTGAAGAGCAGCGAGCAGGCCAAGAACCGCTACCGCGCCGCGCTGGAACGCATCCAGTCCATCCTCGCCGACGCCCTCAGCTGAGCTTCGGCACCCCGCCTGACGGCGGCGTACACCCCGTCAGGCCCTGGTGAGGCGGCGCCACTCCGGCGCGTCGAACTCCCGCAGTCGGCGTTCGATGTGCGCCTGGAAGAGCGGCAGCAGGCGCGCGGTCTGTGGGCCGCCGGCGCCGCCGTGCAGGGCGCGGCCGTCGACGTGGGTGACCGGGCCGATGTCGCGCAGGGTGCTCGACAGGAACACCTCTTCGGCACCACGCAGCTCGTCGGCCGTGATCTCGCGCTCCGCGACCAACTCGCCGATCGTCGGCAAGAAGTCGAGCAGGAGGCGCCGGGTGATGCCGGCGAGCAGGCCGGCCGCGAGCGGCGGCGTGCACCAGATGCCGCCCAGGCGCGCGAAGACGTTCGACGTCGAGGCTTCGGTGACGAAGCCTTGGCTGTTGCACATCAGGCAATCGGTGGCGCCGACGGCCTTGGCCTCGGCCAGCGCGAGCACGTTGTTGAGGTAGTTGCCGCTCTTCGTCGCCGGGTCGAGCGCGCGGCGGTCGTTGCGCAGCCGGTCGACGATGGCGACCTTGGCGGCGAGTCCGGTGATGGTGGTCAGCGGTCGGCACAGGATCACCCACCGCGGCGCCGACCTGGCGTAGGTGAGGTCGATGTTGGGCGCTTCCCCGCTGCCACGCGTGACGATGACGCGCACGTAGTGATCGCCGGGACCGGACGCGGCCAGCGTCGCCGCCACGCGCCGCGCCACGATCGCTTCGTCGAGGTCGAGCTGCAGCTGTAGCCCGGCCGCCGAGCTGCACAAGCGCGCCCAGTGCTCGCGCCAGGCGAAGGGCACTTCGCCATGGGTCCTGACCACTTCGTAGACGGAGTCGCCGAACAGGAACCCCCGGTCGAGAACGGGGATGCGGGCGTCGGCTTCGGCGGTGACGACACCGTCGATGTTGCAGAGGTTCGCCATGCGGGTCGGGATGGTAAGCTCGCGCGCCCAATCCATGTGCGGCTTCATCTCGATCTTCGGCCCTCCTGAATCCAACGCCATCCACGACGTGCTGTCCGGCCTGTTGGCGATCCAACACCGCGGCCAGGACGCCGCCGGCGTGGTGACGTTCCACGACCGCTTCCAGGCCAAGAAGGGGCTCGGGCTGGTGCGCGAGGTCTTCCAGGACAAGCACATGCAGCGCCTGCGTGGCCACCTCGCCGTCGGCCACGTGCGTTACCCGACGGTCGGCCTCGGCGAGGACACCGACGTGCAGCCGTTCTGGCTCGACTACCCCGTCGGCGTCGCCATGGCGCACAACGGCAACGTCACCAACTTCCACGAGCTCAAGCGCACCTACTTCGGCCAGCGCAACATCCACCTCGGCAGCAACTGCGACCTCGAGGTCGTGCTCTACGTGTTCGCCGACGCGCTGATGCGCCGCGCCAAGCACCCGGTCACGGTCGACGACGTGCAGGTCGCCGTGCAGGAGGTGTTCACGCGGGTGAAGGGCGCCTACTCCGTCGTCGGCATCACCAGCGAGGGCATGTATGCCTTCCGTGACCCGTACGGCATCAAGCCGTGCATCTACGGCAAGAAGGAGACGCCCGAGGGGACCTTCTACGCCGTCGCCAGCGAGTCGGTGGTGCTCGACGTCGCCGGCTACCAGGTCGTGCGCGACCTCAAGGCCGGCGAGATGTTGTGGATCGGCAAGGACCGCGTGCCGCACATCCGCCAGGTCGGCGACAAGCCGCACCGGCCCTGCATCTTCGAATACGTCTACTTCGCGCGGCCCGACGCGGTGCTCGACGGCACTTCGGTGCACGCCGCGCGCATGGAGCTGGGCCGGCGCCTCGGCAAGGCCTTCCGCGCCACCGGCCTCGAGGCCGATGTCGTCATCCCGGTGCCCGAGTCGGCCCGCAACGCGGGCGTGACGATGGCGGAGGAGATCGGGGTGCCGTGCCGCGAGGGCTTCGTCAAGAACCGCTACGTCGGCCGCACCTTCATCATGCCGAACGACAAGGCGCGGCAGGCGACGATCCGCGCCAAGCTCAACCCGATCCGCTCCGAGTTCGAAGGTCGCCGCGTGATCATCCTGGACGACTCGATCGTGCGTGGCAACACCAGCCGGCAGATCGTCAAGATCGCCCGTCAGATGGGCGCCGCGAAGGTCTACCTCGCGTCCTACTCCGCGCCGCTGTTGTTCCCGTGCCTCTATGGCATCGACATGTCGACCAAGCGCGAGTTCGTCGCGCGCGGCCGCACCAACGAGGAGATCGCCAAGGAGCTGGGCGCCGATCACGTGCTCTACCAGACCCTGCCCGAGATGGTGGATGCGGTGCGCGCGGCGGGCAACCGCTCGATCGAGTTCTGCAAGGCGTGCTTCGAGGGCATCTACCCGACCGGTGACATCACCGAGCAGATGATCAGCGACATCGAGTCGGATCGCATGGCCGCCAGCAACTGCGGCTGAAGCCCCCGTGATTCCACCCTTGCCTCCGTCCGAGACGTCGCCGGCGGCTGATCTGCGGCCCGCAGCCAGCGGGCGCGATGAGCGCGCCGGACGGCTGCTGCTGTTGCTCGCCACCCTGCTGCTGCTCGTCACCAGCCTGCGCAACATCACGGGGCCCTGGGAGCACGGCCTGCGCGGCGGCGTCGCGGCGCGCTACACCGATGTCGCCGTCGCCGTCAATCTCAAGTACGGCCTCGCGGTCACGCACGGGCTGCCGGGCTTCGTCATCGAGGTTGCTGGCAAGCTCGAACAGAACGTCAATCACCACCACCCGCCCTATTACTGGCTCTACGTGAGCTTCTGGGGCTGGTTGCTCGGCCATACGCCGATGGCGCTGCGCATCGGCCAGCTGCTGTTGTTCTTCCCAGGCCTGTTCGCGGTCTACCTGCTGGTGCGACGCTTCGCCAGTCCGCAGGCGGCGGGTTGGAGCGCGCTGCTGTTCGCGACGGCGCCGCTGATCGCCTACTACGGGCCGATGGTGCTGCAGGACGGCGCCGTGCTCGGCTGTGGCCTGTGGACGCTGTGGCGCTATCAGCGGCTGTGTGACGCGCCGAACGTGCGCAATTGGCTCGCCTGCGCCGGCCTGTTCTTCGCCTCGGCGTCGTGGGACTTCTCGGGCTACTGGTGGGGGCCGGCGATGTTCGTGCTCGCCTTCGCGCAGCGGCGCAAGCTGGCCGCGCTGCTGCAGGTGGTCGGCATGTTCCCGGTGTCGCTGCTGGCGTTCGGGGTCATGGCGTGGCACTTCGGCTTCGACCCCAAGATCGGTAGCGCCGCGGGCTATGTGCACGAACTGCTGACGCTGATCCACCTGGAGAGCCACGGCATCGCCGAGACCGTCGACCTGGCGCGCTTCGGCGAAGCGATGGCCGTGGTCTGGTTCGAGCACTTCAACATCGGCCTGCTCGTGCTCGCGCTCGCCGGCATCGCAATCGCGGCGCGCGACGCGGCGCTGCGGCCGCTGCTGCTGGTCGGCGCGGCCACGCTGCTGCCCGGGCTGCTCAACTACGGCTCGATGTTCCGGCACGCGGTCGACCACCCGTTCTGGTCGGTGCACGGCTTCGCCGGCCTGTGCGTGTTCGCGGCCGCCGTGCCGGCGCTGGGCGGTCCCCTGCGTGCGCTCGCCCTGGTCTTGGCCGGGTGCGTGGCGATCGGCGGCCACCTCGGCACCCACCGGCTGATAACCAACCACGAGGTCGTCGAGACCAACGACACCATCGCCGTGATGCGGAAGGCAGTGCCGTTGCTCGATGGCGTCAGCACGGTGATGACCAGCGCGCCGGCCGTGACGCAGGTGCAGATCGAACACATGTCGATGGCCTACGCCATCGACACGGCCGAGAAGCTGCAGGGCTTCGTGGCGCTGGGCCGCGAGAAGCAGTTCCGCGATCAGGTCGGCTTCATCGTGCATCCGGAGCACGCCGATCCCGAACTGGTCCGCGTGCTCGACTCCCTGGCGCCGCGGCAGGTCGGCCCCGATGGCATCCTGGTCTACCGGCTCGGCTTCGCGCCGCAGAACGACACCGTCGCCGTGGTCGAGAAGGCCGCACCGCAGCTCGACGGCTGCGCCACCGTGTTGACGAGTGCGCCGCCCGTGGCGCACCCCAAGATCGGCAAGTTCGAGCTCATCTACGGCGTCGATGACGTGACCAAGCTCGACGAGCTGGTGGCGAAGGTGCGCCGGCAGCAGATCCGCGAGACCTTCGGCTTCGTGCTGCACCCGCAGCACGCGCCCCAGGACCTCAAGGCGCGCCTCGACAGCCTCGCCAAGGGTAAGGCGATCGACGGCGGCGTCGTCGTCTACCAGCTGCGACTGGTCGAGTAGGCCAGCAGATCAGCCGTTCGCGCGGCCCCTTGGCCTGCCGACGCGGCGTCATGGCTTCGGCTCGTCGCGTTCCTGCTTGCTGCGCAGCGCTGCGAGGAACTCGGCCATCGGCACGCCGCGACCAGGCTTGGTCGGCGGGTGCGCGACGGATGGCGACGATGCGCGAGCGCCTGACACCGGCCACTCGTGCCAACCGGCGAAGCGCCGCGGCGGCGGGGCGCCGGGCTTCACCTGGCGCAGTTCGAGCGCACCGCCGCCGACGTCGAGCACGACCTCACGCGTGGCCCCGTTGCACAGCAGGATGTGCTCGTACGGCAGCGCGCCGAGGTCGGCGGCGATGCGTTCGCGCACTTCGGGGTCGGGCAGTTCGAAGCCGGCGAGGTCGAGGCAGGCACGTTCGGCGCGGCCCCACGCGAGCCAAGCGCTGCGGTCGTAGAGGCCAAAACGCGGCTTCGGCGCGCGGAACGGCGCCACCACGCCGTTCGCCTCCACCGCGTGTGCCGTGAACGTCGGCGGCAGGCGAACGTCGTGCCGTTCGACGTAGTGGGCGAGCCCCTCGGGCCACACCCAGCGTCCGTCGGTCAGGTCACGCGTGCCCATCGCCCTCTCGCCGCACGCGAAGCGACAGAACGACGGGTCCGGGAAGGTGACGAGCACCGTGCCCGCACGCAGGTAGGCGAGCACCGCAGCGCGTTCGTCGGCGCCGAGGCCGCGCACGAGGCGCTGCGGCAACGGCAGCTCCGAGGGCGCATCGGGGCTGAACCAGAAGCCGAGCACGTCGAGGCGCGTCATCACGGAGTTGTAGCGCGCGGTGCCGCGTGCGGTCGGAGATCCACACGATCCGGCGTAGGGTACCGTTGCCGACGTAGGGCACCGGCGAAAGCGGCCTCATCCTCGGATGCGGGCTGCCGTGCCGATCTCGAGGTCGAGTTGGCCAGCAGCTCAGCCGTTCGCGCGGCCCTTCGGCACCCGACCGCGCAGCCGCGGCACCAGCAGCAGTGCCTCGCGCGCGATCTTGCCGTCCATCTTCGACTTGCCGACGCGGCGGTCGACGAAGTGGATCGGGACCTCCTTCACGCGGAAGCCGGCGCGCACCATGCGGAACGCCATCTCGATCTGGAAGGCGTAGCCCTGGGCGCCGACCGCGCTGAGGTCGAGCTGGCGCAGGGCGGCGGTGTGGAAGCAGCGATAGCCGGCCGTGTTGTCGCGGATGCCCGACGACAGCATGAGCCGCGCGTAGAGGTTGGCGCCGCGCGACAGCATGCGGCGGCGGAAGTCCCAGCCGACGGTGCAGCCGCCTTTGACGTAGCGGCTGCCGATCACGAGTTCGTGTTCAGCGGAGGCGAACACGAGCCGCGGCAGGTCCCACGGCGCGTGGCTGAAGTCGGCGTCCATCTCGCACACGCGCTGGTAGCCGCGTTCCATCGCGAAGCGGAAGCCGGCGAGGTAGGCGGTGCCGAGGCCCTGCTTGCCCTGGCGGTGCAGCACGTGCACCCGCGGGTCGGCCGCCGCCAGGCGATCGGCGATGGCGCCGGTGCCGTCCGGCGACCCGTCGTCGACGATCAGCACATCGCAGTCGAGGTAGGCGTGGATCGCCCGCACGATCGGCTCGACGTTGTCCTTCTCGTTGTAGGTCGGCACCACCACGAGCGTGCGCCAAGGTGGCGTGTGCGCGCGCACCGGCACCGGGCCGCGACCGTCGGCGACGCCGCGCTCTGCCGCTGCCAGCGCCGCGGCCGGGTCCTGGCCGTTGGTGACGACGAGCTCGGCGCTGTCGACGCCGCCGCGCACCTGGGCCTCCGCCGCGGCGAAGTCGTTCACCACGACCAGCGCTCGCGACGCCGGGCGCGGGCCGGGCCCGGAAGTGGCCGGCTGGCTCGGGCGCGAACTCGCATCAGGAAGGGGGACGGACACCTTTGGCTCGGTGCCGGGGTGGCCCGGCGGCGGCGAAGTGTAGCCAGCGAGGGGGCGCCGATGAATCGACGACGCGTACGTTCTTTCCCGCCGCGTTGCCGCCGGTGCCATGGTGGCTGCGGGGGCGGCGCCGGCGCGCGGGGTTTGGAAACCGGCGCCGCGGTTCGTTATCCCTGTCGCCGTGACCACCCAGTTCGAACCCGTGAAGGCCAAGGCCCGTCTGCTGCAGCTCGTGCGCGAGCGCGCCTACCGCGACGGCCTCGACATCGTGCTCGCGTCGGGCAAGCGCTCGACCTTCTACATCAACGGCAAGAAGGTGTCGCTGCATCCCGAGGGGCTGTGGCTGATCGCCAAGCTGCTGCTCGACAAGCTGAAGCGCCACCCGGAGATCACCGCCGTCGGCGGCCTGACCATCGGCGCCGACCCGCTGGCCAGCGCGGTGGCGGCGCTGTCGTTCGAGACCGGCCAGAACCTCAAGGCGTTCCTGGTGCGCAAGGAGGCCAAGGGCCACGGCACCGGCAGCAAGATCGAAGGCGACCTCGACAAGGGCGAGAAGGTGGCCATCCTCGAAGACACCGTGACCACCGGCGGCTCGGCGCTGAAGGCCATCGAGGCCGTGCGCGAGGTCGGTGCAGTGCCGGTCGTGGTGATGGCGATCGCCGATCGTGAAGACCCCGACGCCGCGGCGTTCCGCAGCCAGCACCGCGTCGAGTGCCTGCTGACGCTCAGCGAGATCCGCGGGAGTTGACGTGTACGCCGTCGCCATCGTGCCTGCCGCCGGCCGCGGCGAACGTATGGGCGCGGACAAGGCGCTGCTCGACCTGGGCGGGCTGACGGCGATCGAACGGGTCGTGCGCAGCTGCCGCGCCGGCGGTGTCGACGAGGTGATCGTCGTACGTCGCGACGGCGCCGAGGCCCTGCCGGCCGGGTTGCCCGCGCGCGTCGTCGTCGTGCCGTCCGGCGGCGAGATGGCGGACAGCCTGCGCGCGGCGGCGGCGCTGCTGCCGGTCGACGGCGCGACCGGAGCCGACGCCGTGGTGGTGTTCCCGGTCGACCACGCGCTGGTCGAAGCCGAGACCGTGGCGGCGCTGCTGCACGCGCTGGCCGGCGGCGCCCAGGTGGCGCTGCCGCTGTTCCGCGACCGCCCCGGCCATCCGATCGCGCTGCGGCGGCGCATCTTCGCGGGCATCACGGCTCCGAACACGGTGCTGCGCGACCTCGTGCGCGCCGCCGGCGCAGCGCGCGTGGTGCCGTCCGCCAACCCGTGGGTGCACGCCGACCTCGACCGGCCCGAAGACCTGCGCGCGGCGCGTTGTGCGCTCGCCGGCCAGCCGTGGAGCCCCGTCGCGCAGATGTTCCGCCACCGCAGCCACCGCTCGTACCGGCCCGATGCGGTGCCGACGGCGCAGCTCGAACGGCTCGTCGACGCCGCCCGCCACGCATCGACGTCGAGCTTCATCCAGGCCTACGCCGTGGTCGCCGTCACCGACCCCGCGCGGCGCGGCGAGTGCGCGCGCCTGTGTGGCGGCCAGCGCCACATCGTCGAGGCGCCGGTGTTCGCGGCGGTCTGCGCCGACCTGCACAAGCTCGCCACCGCCTGTACCCGCCACGGCCAGCGGCTCGCGGCCGACAGCTTCGAGCTGTTCCTGCAGACCACGATCGACGCCGTGTTGCTCGGCCAGAACCTGCAGCTCGCCGCCGAAGCCGAAGGCCTCGGCGCCTGCATGATCGGCGCCGCGCGCAACCACCCGGGCGAGCTCGCCCGGCTGCTCGGGCTGCCGCCGCACTGCTACGTGGTGTTCGGCATGACGATCGGTGTGCCGGCCGACGATCCGATCCCGCGCGGCCGCATGCCGCTCGACGGCGTGCTGCACCTCGACCATTACCGCAGCGAGCTCGTCGACGCGGTGATCGAAGGTGCCGACGAGGGCATGCGGGCGTGGGCGCGGCGCAGCAACGCCGAACGTGGGGGCTACAACCAGAAGCCGCTCAGTGAGACGAAGGGCTGGGCCGACCGCATGGCGGAGTCGTGGGGCGAGCACAGCAGCTACCTGGCGGCGCGGCGCACACTGCGCGACGAGCTGCGCCGGCTCGGCTTCGGCCTCGAATGAGGCCGGGGCCGGCTCAGCGGTGCACGCCGGGCGCTTCCATGCCGGTCTTCTCCACCCACTCCACGTAGCTGCCCGGATACGCCTTCGCCGCCTTGCCGGCCGAGCACTCGCTGACATCGAGCACACGGTTGGCGAGGCCACGCAGGAAGCCGCGGTCGTGCGACACGAACAGCATCGTGCCGTCGAAGTCCTGCAGCGTCTGCACCAGCATCTCCTTGGTCAGCAGGTCGAGGTGGTTGGTCGGCTCGTCGAGCACCAGGAAGTTCGGCGGGTCGAACAGCATCAGCGCGAGCACCAGCCGCGACTTCTCACCGCCGCTGAGGAACTTGATCAGCTTGTCCTGTTCGTCGCCGGAGAACTGGAAGGCGCCGAGCAGCGAGCGCTTCACGCTGGTCGGTTCGAGGTGGAACTTGTGGTCGACCTGCTCGTACACGGTGAGCTCCGGATCGAGCAGGTCGAGCGCCTGCTGGGCGAAGTAGCCCAGCTTGACGCTGCCGAGCTTCACCACGCCGCCGTCCGGTTGCAGATGGCCGGCGACCATCTTCAGCAGGGTCGTCTTGCCGCTGCCGTTCTGGCCCATCACGCACCAGCGTTCGCCGCGCTTGATCTCGAAGTCGAGGGATTGGTAGATCGTCTTCGCGCCGTAGGCCTTCTTGGCCCCCTGGATCTTGACGATGTCGTCGCCCGAGCGCGGCGGTTTCTTGAAGGCGAACGGCACCACCTCACGCTTCTTCGGCAGCTCGATCTTGTCGATCTTCTCGATCTTCTTCGCCTTGCTCTGCGCCTGCGCCGCCTTGGCGACGTGGGTGCCGAAGCGATCGATGAAGCGCTGCATCTTGGCGATCATCGCCTGCTGGCGATCGAACTGCGCCTCGAGCTGCGCGGCGCGCACCTTCTGCTCGCGCACCATGAAGTCGTAGTCGCCCGTGTAGGAGACGAACTGGCCGTTGTCGACGTCGATGATGCGGTCGACGACGCGGTTCATGAAGTCCTTGTCGTGGCAGGTCATCAGCAGCGCCGACTTCGACTGCTGCAGGAACTGCTCGAGCCACAGGATCGACTCGATGTCGAGGTGGTTGGTCGGTTCGTCGAGCAGCAGCACGTCCGGGTTGCCGAGCAGCACCTTGGCCATGCCGACGCGCATCTTCCAACCGCCCGACAAGGCGCCGACGTCACCCTCGATCTGCTCCGGCGTGAAGCCGAGGCCGGCCAGCACCTCCTTGGCGCGCGCCTCGATCTCGTAGCCGCCGAGCGCCTGGTACTCGGTCTGCACCTCGCCGTAGCGGGCCAGGATGCGATCCATGTCGTCGGCCTTGTCGGGGTCGGCCATGTCGTGCTGCAGCTGCTCGAGCACGTGGTGCAGCTCGCCTACCCGGCCGCTGCCGGCGATCGCCTCGTCGATCACGCTGCAGCCGGACATGTCGCCCATGTCCTGGCGGAAGTAGCCGATCGTGATGCGCTTGGGCAGCGCCACGTCACCGTCGTCGGGCTTCTCGTCGCCGACGATCAGGCGGAACACGGTCGACTTGCCGGCGCCGTTGGGGCCGGTCAGGCCCACCTTCTCGCCGGGATTGAGCTGCAGCGAGGCGTCGACGAACAGGATCTGGTTGCCGTGGCGCTTGTTGATGCCGGTCAGGGTGATCATCGGGGCGAGCACGATAGCTTCGCCCGCCGCAGCTGCCGACCCTGTTCCTGGTCCGCAACGGGCGAAATGTGCCCGCGGCGCCTCGGCGCCGCCCAGGACTCAGTGCAGCCCGATGTCGCCGTTGTGGGTCTCGACCAGCAGGCGGCCGGCCCCGCTACCGACCGTGCCAGCGAACGAACGGCGCTCGCTGCGCACGTCGCGCATCGCCGCGTCGTTGCGGATGCGACCGTTGTGGGTCGAGGCCGCCACGGTGGTGCTGACGGCATCGCCGAAGTGCACGTCGACGTCGCCGTTGTGCGTCACGATGCTGCCGTCCAGCTGGTCGCGGCCGGTCACCCGCACGCCGATGTCGCCGTTGTGCGAGGTCATGTCGATGTGGTCGCACACGGCGTCGACGTCGATGCCGCCATTGTGGGTCTCGATCTTCACGTCGCCGCACAGGCCCTTCACCGTCACCGCGCCGTTGTGCGAGGTCAGGGTCGCCGTGAGCTGCTCCGGCACCGTCAGCGTGAAGGCGAAGCTCGGCGAACGGTTGACGAACAGCTCGACCGGGTGGCGACCGTAGAGCCGCAGCGACTCGGCGGCGACATCACAGCCGACCTCGAGCCGGGCGAGGTTGGCGTCGGCCTCCTCCTGCGTGCAGCCGCGCACCGACATCTCGACGCGGGCGGCGACCTCGGTGCGGCCCGCCTCGCCGATCACCTTGATGAAGCCGTTGTGGCTCTCACACTGCAAGCGGCGCAGCGACGCAGCCGGCACGGTCAGCTCGGCCGACTTGCAGGCGACGAACGCCGGTGTGTTGCAGGCGGTGGCGAACAGCAGGAACAGGACGGCAGGCGAGCAGTGGTGGCTGGGCATGGGGGGCGCGGGCTACGGGCCGGGCCGAGGATATTGCCCGCCGCAGCGGCTGGCGCGCGCACGTCCGCCATTCCCGGAGCCGGCCGCGGTGAGCGCCGATCGCCGATGCCATCGCGCCATCGTGTGCCGGCGGCGGCGCAGCGCATGGCCGGCTTTTCCGGCAGGCCCTTCATCGCAGGCCAGGGGGCAGGCCATACTGCGGCCATGATGAAGCCGCAGACCCTGCTGCTCCTGCTCGTCACCATGCCGTTCGCCGCCTGCGTCAACCAAGGTTGGCGCGTCGATGCCGGTCCGATCTTCGTCCGTACGCGCGGCCAGGTCGCGCTGCAGGACGCCGGCGGCACCCTCAGTCTCGGGGACCACCAGAACCACCTGCAGGGCGCCATGGGCCTCGGCGACACCGAACCGTCACCGTTCCTCCGCGCGCAGTGGGACCAGGAGCGCCACCGCGTGCGCCTCAACGGCTTCGCCATGCAGACCGAAGGCAGCGGCGTGCTCGCGAGCGACTTCGGCGGACTCGTGACGGGCTCGCAGGTGACGACGAAGGAGGACCTGTACGTCATCAACGGGCAGTACTCCTACGAGCTGCTGCGCGATCGCAGCTACCGCCTCGCCGCCGGCGGTCAGCTCGGCTTCTACTCGCTCGACGTCGCGGCGCGTTCGACCGCTGGCTACGAACAGGTCAACACGCAGATCCTGATGCCGATGCCGTTCGTCGAGGCCGAGCTCTACTACGGCGGCTTCACCGGCGGCGTCAACGCCTCGCTGATGGGCGGTGAGATCCGCGACGCCAGCGGCCGCTACTGGGACATCGAGGCCTACGGCAAGCTGCAGCTCGGTGAGAAGTTCGAGGTGCTCGGTGGTTACCGCTACGTGCTGCTCGACGCCTACGGTGTCGCCACCGGCCGCGACTTCGACGCCGACCTGGACATCCAGGGCTGGTTCTTCGGCGCCGGCATCAAGTTCTGAGACGCCTGGCGTGCCCCGGCGCCGCCGGGACGCGCCTCAGGGCAGGAGCAGCAGCGAGCGGCCGAGCAGTTCCTGGCCGCTCTCGGAGCGCGCGAAGCGCACGAAGTCGCTGGCCGCGGGGTTCAGCGGGCCGGCGCAGACCACCGTCATCGGCAGGCCGAACGGGTAGGTGCCGTAGCCGAACGCCTCGAGCGTCGGCGGGCACCAGTCGATCTGCAGCAGCTTCTGCCCTGGCTCGCGCGGGCCCTTGGTGACGCGCACGACGGCGATCGCGTTCGGCTGCTGCAGCAACTGGTCGGCGACGTGCAGGTCGTCGGCGACCCGCACGCTGGTCGACGCGAACGCATCGCCCGGGATCAGCGCCTTCGCCGCACGTTCGGCGAGGTTGCGGTCGGCGGGCACCACGCAGACGATGGCGCCGCCGTCGAAGCCGAGCTGCTGCCACGAGGTGACCTGGCCCGTCAGCACTTCACGCAGCTGCGAACGCGACAACGAGCGCACCGGTGAGTCGACCGGCACGGCGAGCCCGTAGAGCTCGACGCCGACGCGGGTCTCGCGCAGGCCGGCGCGCAGGTCGCGGTCGGAGAGCTGGCCGCCGATGACGGCGAAGTTGGCGCGACCGACCATCACCAGCTCGATCGCGTCGCGGTCGGTGCTGGCGGCGAAGTCGTGGCGCGCCGTGCCCTCGGCCGCGAGCGTCTGCGTAAAGCTGTCGTCGATCCACGACGCGGCGCTGCGGCCGAGCGCCACCGCGTCGTGCCGGCGCGGCGGCTCCGTGGTGCGCACCAGCGATTCCGCGGTCGGTGCTGGCAGCGGCGAGCTCGGCAGCAGCTCACAGACCGCGAGCTGCGGGGCGTTGCCGGCCAGGGCGGAGGCGGCGGCGATCGACGCCGCCGACAGGTTCGGCGCCGGACCCTGGTCCGGACTGCAGGCCGCCACGAAGGCGAAGACGAAGCTGAGCGGCAGTGCTGGTGCCGGGCGAGGTGCGCGCCCTGTCGAGTTGTTCCCCACGGTCTCTCCTCCGTGGCGCGCTATCGAGCACCCGGATCGAGACGTGTTGCAGACGACGACAGTCGCGACCGGGAGGTCGCGATGGCAGCGGCGCCAAGTGGCTGAGACGAAATCGGGCGCCGGCTCAAGGCGGAACGGCGACGGCTGGGCCTACCGCCGGTTCCGATCCGAGGGCATGTTCGGGGTCATGGGACTCGTGCGCGGCGACCTCACGCGGTCGACGTCGATGCCATCGTCAATGCGGCGAGCGAGACGCTACTCGGCGTTGGGGGTGTCGACGGCGCGATCCACCGGGCGGCGGGCCCGAGTTGCTGGCCGCGTGTCGGCGCTTGCCCGCCGGTGAACGGGTTCCGCAGCCGGCGTCAGAACCAGCCGAAGGTCATGGTCAGCCGGTTGGTCGAGGTCCAGGCCGTGAAGGCGCCTTGCGCGTCGACCTCGACGGCGACGATCTGGTGGTGCAGCGACAGAGCGATCAGCGCCGGGGATGGCGGGATCGGCAGCGCCGTCGTCAGTGCGCCGGCGACAGGCACGTGCAGCTCCAGCAGGTCGGGCGTCACCAGCAACGAGCACCCCGGCACGCCGTGCTGCAGGATCGACGCCAGTGGCACGGTCGTGGTGCCGAGGCCGAAGATGCAGAGGCCGAGCCCGGCCGCAGGCATGCCGGTAGCGCGGGTGCGATACGTGGCGCCGATCCACGGCAGCGAGGTAGGCGTCAGCACGTTGGGCCCGCCGCTGCCACTGCAGCCAGCGCCGCTGGCGGTGGCGCTCGCCACGCAGCCGGAACCCAGGCGGGTCAGGTAGGCGGCAGGCGTGCCGCCCGCGGTGAAGAAGCTGCCGCCGATCGCGAGTTCGTCGTCGGCAGTACGCGCCATGCAGAAGGCCGTGAAGCCGAGCCCCGCGCCGATGGCGGACCAACCGGAGCCGTTCCAACGGGCCAGACGGTTCGCCGGCAGTCCGCCGGCCGTCACGAAGGAACCGCCGGCGATGATGTCGCCGCTGGGCATCGAGGCGAGGGCGTAGACGGTCTGGTCCGTGCCGGCGCCGAGCGCGGACCACGAACTGCCATCCCATCTGGCGACGTTGGCCGCGGTGATCGGGCCCACGGTTGAGAATTGGCCACCCACGACGATCTCTCCACCCGGCAGCAGGGCGATCGCATTGCCCGCCGCGGGCAATGCACCATTGCCGAGGCCGGCGTCGAGCGGCGACCACGCCGTTCCATTCCAGCGCGCGACGCCGGCCGCAGCGACCCCGCCGATGCTCTGGAAGCGTCCGGCTGCGATCAGTTCGCCACCGGGCAGCACCTGCAGCGCCGACACCATGCCGTCGGCGCCGCCGAGGGGGCTCCACGCTGTTCCGTTCCATCGCGCCAGATTGCTCGCCGGCACGCCGCCGGCGCTCGTGAACAAACCGCCGGCGACGAGATCCCCGTTCGGCAGCACGACGAGGGCGTTGACGAGGCCGCTGGTGCCGCCGCCCAGTGGCGCCCACGCGGCTCCGTTCCACCGCGCGACGTTGGCCGCGGCCGTCGTGCCGGCGGTGGCGAACGAACCGCCGACCACGAGGTCTCCCTGCGGCAGGACCACGATCGTGGTCACCCTGGCGAACGCGCCGTCGACGCCGTCGCCGAGCGGCTGCCAGAGGCCGGCGGTGCGGCGGGCGAGGCGCCGGCAGCGCGCCCCACCGGCGGTGTCGAAGCTGCCGCCGATGACGAGCGAACCGTCGCCCATGCCGACGCAGCAGTAGACATCGCCATTGAGGTCGGTGCCGAGCGGCCACCACGCATTCGCCTTCCAACTGGCAATGCGCAGCGCGCCATGACCGTCGGCGGTGGAGAAGGTGCCGCCGGCGAAGAGCTCGCCGGCTGGCGTCACCGCCAGCGCGTTGACCTGACTGTCGACGCCGGAGGCGAGCAGAGACCAGGTGCCGCCGTGCCAGCGGGCGATGCGATTGCTCGGCAGGCCGCCCGCCAACGTGAAGTTGCCGCCCGCCACGATGGCGCCGTTGGTTTGCTCGGTCACCGCCAACACATTGACCGGCCCGCCGGTGGAGCCGAGGCCGGAGCCCAGTGGCGACCAGAGGCTGCCGTCCCAGCGCGCGATGCCGATCGCTGGCTGGCCGCCGGCCAGCGTGAAGTCACCGCCGGCGACGACTTCGCCGCTGCTCAGCACGCAGAGTGAACGCGCGGTGTTGTTGAGGCCAGCGCCCAGGGCAGACCACGTGCTGCCGTCCCAGCGGGCCACGCGGGATGCCGCCGCCGTGCCCGCCGTCGCGAACCAACCACCGGCGAGCACGTCGCCGTTGGGCATGGATACGACGGCATTGACCCAGGCATCGAGACCGGCGCCGAGGGCCGCCCACGCGACCCCATCCCAGCGGGCGATGTAGTTCGCCGGCACGCCGCCGGCCGTGGTGAAGGCGCCGCCGACGACCAGGTCGCCATTCGGCAGCGTGCAGAGGCTCGTCACACCATCGCTGAGGCCGCTACCGAGGGCCGACCACGTGCTGCCGTTCCAGCGCGCGATGTGCGCCGCGGACGTGCCGCCGGCCAAGGTGAAGTCGCCGGCGGCAACGAGTTCGCCGGTGCTGAGCGCCACCAAGGCGCGAACGCTGCCGTTGCAGCCGCTGCCGAGCGCACTCCAACTGCCGGTGGCCGGGTCGTAGGCGGCGATGCGGTTGGCTTCGAGGCTGCCTGCGGTTGCGAAGTCGCCACCGACCACGACCTTGGCGGTCGTGGGGCCGGGGCCGTCGGGATCCCAGGACACGATCGTGCGCACGGTGCCGTCGGTGCCGGGCAGCCCGTGCGCAGGGGGCAGCCACACGGTGGCACACTGGCCGCGCACGAGGCCAGTGACCACAAACGCAACGAACGGGAGGG
>JAEUHT010000301.1 GCA_016793265.1 Planctomycetota bacterium | reverse complement strand
GAGGCCATGTCGAAGGTGACGCCGCTGGTCGCCGGCAAGCGCATGGTCGGCGGCGCGCCGGCAGCCTACGTCTGCCGCCGCGGCGTCTGTGGCGCGCCGGTCACGTCGCCGACGGAGCTGTGGTGATGAGCCAGGACTTCCGCGACGTCGTCGCTGGTCGCCGCCAAGTGCACGTGGTGCACGAGGACAGCGCGCACCTGGCCTTCCTGGCCGAACGGCCGCAGCGGCCGGGGCACGTCATCGTCGTCACGCGCGCGCTGGTCGACGCCGTGTTCGACCTCGACGCCGACGCCCATGCGGCGTTGTGGGCGTTCGTGCGGGTGGTCGCGCGCCGCCTGCGCGAACGGCTGCCATGCCAGCGTGTCTGCGTCAGCGTGATCGGCTGGGTGGTGCGGCATGCGCACGTGCACCTGGTGCCGACCGATGCCGCGGGGCAGGTACCTGGCCTCGATGGGGAGCCGCCGCCGCCGGCGGTGATGGCGGAACTGGCGGCGCGGCTGCGCGGGGGATCGACCGACGCGCCCGCGGCAACGCCGCCGGCCTCTCAACCGCGGTCGTGATGCGGCGAGCTGAACACGTCCTCGTCGTCGGTGTGGCGCAGGTAGTCGCGGAACGCGCGCACGAACCAGTCGAGCTCGTCGGCCGTGGCCGGCGGCAGCTCGGCGCGGCTCGACGCGCCGGCGATGCGGTGGGCGAGGTCGGCGAACGGCGCCGTCGCCAACAAGAAGGCCGGGAAGTCGGCGTCCGGCTGCGGCGGTTCACACAGCTGATGCAGCTTGTGCTGCCAGTGCTCCTGGTCGCGCTGATGGCGGCGCCCGAGTTGGCGGCGTTCGGCGAGCGATGGAGCGCGGGGATCGGAGAGGAAGGAGTAGGTGTCCAAGGTCGGCCTGCCTGCTGCCGCGGCGGCCCGTTCCGGGCGCAGATGCGGAACAGCAAGGTTGCTGATCGGCCGTCGGCATCGGATTCTTGAGCTCATGCCGCGGCTGCGAGTGCAACTGAGTGACCTCTACGACGACGAGCCGGCGGCGCGGGCGTTGGCGGCGGCCGCGGGCGCGCACGGCGTCTACGTGGTCAATGCGCTCGCCGCGGGGGAAGGCGACGGCTTCGTGCTGCGGGCCGACGGCGCGCCGCGGGCGGTGGCCTGGTGTGGGCCGCGCGGCAATCTGGTGGTGGTCTGTGAGTCGCGCTACGAAGCGGCGCTGACCACGGCGCTGCTCGACGGCATCGAACGGGAACGGCTGGTGTGGCGCATCGTGATGGGACCGACGCCGGTGGTCGACGGTCTGCGCGACCGGCTGCCGGGCAAGCCGCTGGTGCACCGCGACCAGCTCTACTTCTGCGGCGACCGCACCCTCGCCGCGGCGCTGCGAGGTGTCGCCGTTCGCCCCGCCGAGGCGGCCGATCGGGACGGCTTGGTGCAGGCCACGCTGCTGTTGAACCAGAGCGACCTCAACATCCAGCCCGCGCGCGTCGACCGCCGCTGGCTGCGAGACACGGTCGACGAGCGCATCCGCGATGGCGTCACCTGGGTCGCCGGCCCGCCCGCCGGCATCTGGTGCAAACTCGACATCGGCAGCGACGGTCCCGCGGGGCGCGTCATCGAGGGGGTGTTCACCTTCGCCGAGCGGCGCGGGCAGGGCCTGGCGGCGGCGCTGGTGGCGGCGTGCCTCGCGGTGGCCCCGGGGCAGGTGACCCTGCACGTCAGCGCCCAGAACCACGCGGCGCAGCGCGCCTATGCGCGGGCCGGTATGCGGCCCGCGGGCGGTTGCCGGCTGCTGCTCAGCGGCTGACGCGCGCGGCGTCCGGCTCCAGGAAGGCGAAGGCGAGCTCCGGCCCGAGCAGCGGGTGCTGGCACGGCCGCCGCAGGTCGATGCGGCGCATCTCGCGGCGCAGCGTGTCGAGCAGTTGCCGGCCCTCGGCGGCGCGGCCGCCGGCGAGCAGGCCGCGCGCCAGCAGGGCCTTGGTCATCGGCGAGTCCGACAGCCGCGCCGCGCGCGCGAGCTGCTCCTGCATGGTGCCGATCTCGCCGCGGCATTCGGCCAGGAACGCCTGCAGCAGCGCGTGCCAGACGTTGTCGGCGCCACGATCGAGCGCCGCCAGCGCCGGCGCCGCTCCGGCCGGCGAACTGGCGATCGCGTCCATGCCGCCGACGAAGGCGCAGGCGTCGGCGACCGCAGCCCCCGGGTGCTGCTGTTGCAAGGCCGTGAGCAGCGGCAACAGCCGCGGCGAACCACCGAGCCGCACCAGCACGGCGCCTTGTTCGGCGAACTCTCCGGCGCGCTTCTCGAGCACCAGCGGGTGCGTCAGCAGCCAGTCGAAGTCGGCGAGCAGGTGGCGCCGGGCGCCGTCGTGGTCGTGACGCAGCAGCGCCTGCGCGGCGAGCATGCGGCGCACGTCGTGGGCGAACGGCGCGTCGGCGTTGGCCGGGTCGGCCAGCAGTCCGGTCAGCATCCCCTCGAGCTCCTGGTCGTGGTTGCTCTCGTGCAGCGCCAGCGCGCGCGGCAGCACGACCCAGGCGGTGGGCAGGCGCAGCGCTGCGTCGGCGAGCGGGGCGAGGGCCGCGGCGGCGTCGCCGGCGCCGAGGCAGGCCCAGCCGAGGTGGTAGGCGGCAATGGCCGCTTCGGGGCGGGCCGCGCGCACGACGGTCAGGTGCTCGCGGGCGGCGGCGAACTCGCCGAGGAAGTTGCTGGCGATGCCGAGCGTCAGCCGCGGCTCGGGATCGAACGGCCGTTCGCGGTGGCCGACCTCGCCGAGCCGCAGCAGCTCGCGGTCCTGGGTCGCGGCACCGCCGCCGGTGCCCAGCGACGCGCGCGCCAGCAGCAAGGTGCGGGCGAGGCGGTGCTGCACGTCGGGCAACAGGCGCCGTTCGTAGCTGAGCGCTTCGCGGCAGAGGCGTTCGGCCGCCGCGGCGTCGCCACGCAAGAGCAAGGTCTCGGCCAGCGCGTCGAGCAGGAACGGCGCCGCGCCGTCGCGTCGGCGTTGGTCGCGCAGCAGGCGGTAGGCCGGGTCGATGCCGCCGTCGCGCAGCAGGTCGCGAGCGTCGGCGATGGCGCTGAGCAGGGCGGGATCGTGGGTGGTGCCGAGGTCGATCGGCAGCGGCGGCGGCGCCGCTTCGCCGAGGGCGAGCCTGGCGCTCCAGGCCGCCTGGTCGATGGCCGCCGGCAAGGAGCTGCCGATTCGACCGCCGGCGAGCGGCAAGCGTTCGTCGCCGCGGCGCCAGAACACCACGAAGGTCATGGCGGTCGGCTCCAGGTGCAGCTCCAGCCCCGGCAGCGTCGGGTCGCGTGTTTCGGCCAGCGTGAAGGCCGCGCTCTGCCGCAGCGCTTCGCGCCACCAGACCGCGGCGGCGCGCCACGGTTCTGCGTCGGGCAGGCCCGGCGCCAGCATGGTGGTGAAGTAGGTGCCGCTGGCGAGGCGCTCGGCGACGGGCACTTCGGGTCGGGTGACGGCCGGCGATGGCGTGGGGCCGGGCGCCCCGGCGCAGGCGGCGGCCAGGGCAACGACGAAGGGCAGGTGGCGCACCGCGGCAGCATCGCCCAAGCCTGCAACTCCCTCAATGCGGGGGGCCTGGAATGCCGATGCCATGGCACGATGCGAACGTGCGCCCTCGCTTGCTTGTGCTTGTTGTTGTCGCCGCTGTGCGCCCAGGGCGGGGATGGCAAGGCGAAGCCGGCGAACAGCAACCCGCCGCCGGCGACGCGCGCGCCGACGGTGCAGTACGACAACAAGGGCTGGCCGATCCTGCCGGAGGACCCGACCCCGGCTGCGGGCGCCACGCCCGGCGGCGAGACCGGCCAATCCGGGCGCAGCGGCGCGTCTGGCCCCAAGGTCGCCGCGCCCGCGGCGGCGCCGGCCCCGGCGAGCGGCGGGCGCAGTGCGCCGGGCTCGGGCCTGCAGCTCGATTCGCCGCTGCTCGAGGTGTTCCAGGCCACGCAGACCCCGGCTGCCTTCAAGCAGCTCGGCAGCGTCAGCATCTGGTGGCGCATGACCGTCTACGGCGAACAGGGCGAGGTGATCGGCCGCCGCGAGGTGACCCACACCGCCGACAGCGCCTTCGCGGAACGTGATCGGCTCGAGTACGCCGACGGCCGCGTCTACGGTCGCATCGGCGCCTCGGTGTTCGCCGAGCGCTCCGGCATGCCGTTCCCCAACCTGGTCGACAGCGCCGAGGCGGAGCTGATGCTGTTCGGACTGCACTGGCGCCTGCCGTGGTGCTTCGGCGACGCCAACGCCTACGTCGTGCTGGCGCGCGACGAGGTCGTGCGCGAGGAGAAGGCGCTCACGCGCATCGTCATCGAGCGGCGGCCGCCGGCGGAGTTCGATCGCATCGGCCCCGAGCTCGACGAGGCCCCGCGCGACCACTTCGAGCTCGTGCACGAGCCCGGCAAGGGCACGCCGGTCGAGTTCCTGCACCGCTTCGCCCGCAACCGCCAACCGCGCCGTGTGCTGCTCGAGGACTGGCGCGAACACCGTGGCGTGGCGGTGCCGTTCCGCCGCGTCTACGTCGACGAGGCGCTGCGGCAGACGACGTCGCTGGAGATCCTGCGCATCGAGCCGGTGCGTACGACGGAGCGCGACTTCCGGCTGCGCTGACGGCCGCGCCCGGTCCGGCGTCAGTCGAACTTCGCGCCGTCCTGGATCCAGCGCGCCAGGGTCGCGAGCTCCTGCTGGCTCGGCCGCGGCTGCTTGCCGGCCGGCGGCATGACGTCGTCGTCCGCTTCGGGCAGCAGGCAGAGCTGCAGCAGATCGCTGTCGCCGGGCTTGCCGGGCACCACGACGCGGCCGCTCTCGCCGCCGGCCTTGATGCCGTCGATGGTGGAGAGGTCGAGCTCGCCGCGGCGTTTGCGCGGGTTGTGGCACTTCACGCAGTTGCGGGCGAGCAGCGGCTCGATCACGCGCACGAACTCGCTGGCGTCGGCCGGGATGGCCTGCTGCAGCGGCTCGGTCAGGAATGCCTCGCCGTGGCTCAGCGTGCCGCCGAGATGGCCGGTCGGCACCATGGCGCCACACGCCAGCAGCAGCGAGAGCCGCAGCGGCAGGCGGTTCGTCAGCAGCGCCAGCAGCGCGCACAAGACGGTCAGACCGGCGAAGGCGAAGCCGGCGAGCTTGTGCTGGCCGAGCACGTCGCCGCCGTAGCCGGGTTCGCCGGCGAGCACGAGGCCGGAGGCCACGGTCAGCAAAACGCACGGCACCAGGAACCAGCACAGCGCCAGCACGGCGCCGCGCAGCGGCGGGCGGCGCCGCAGCAGGGCGCCGAACTCGAGCACGGCGATGGCGGCAGTGAGGCCGAACGGGGCGTGCAGCAGCAGCGGGTGGGCGCGGCCGAAGACGGCGAGCCACGGGGAAGGGTCGGCGGCGGCGAGCAGCATGGGTCAGGCGAGCAGTTCGTGCACGACGCGGCCGGCGACGTCGGTGAGGCGGAAGTCGCGGCCCTGGTGGCGGAAGGTCAGGTGTTCGTGGTCGAAGCCGAGCTGGTGCAGCATGGTCGCGTGCAGGTCGTGCACCGACACCGGATCGCGCACGATGTTGTAGCCGAGTTCGTCGGTCTCGCCGTGCACGTGGCCGCGGCGCACGCCGCCGCCGGCCATCCACATGGTGAAGCAGCGCGGGTGGTGGTCGCGGCCGTAGTCGTCGTGGCTGAGGCCGCCCTGGCTGTAGACGGTGCGGCCGAACTCGCCGCCCCACAGCACCAGCGTGTCGTCGAGCAGGCCGCGCCGACGCAGGTCGATCAGCAGCGCGGCGATGGCGCGATCGGCGGCCTTGGTCTGCGCGCGCAGCTCGTTCGGCAGGTTGCCGTGCTGGTCCCAACCGCGCAGGAACAGCTGCACGAAGCGCACGCCGCGCTCGACCAGCCGCCGCGCCAGCAGGCAGCTGCTGGCGAACGTCGATGGCGTCTTCGCCTCCTCGCCGTAGAGCCGCCAGGTCGCCTCACCTTCGCTGGCCAGGTCGACCAGCTCGGGCACCGACATCTGCATGCGGAACGCCATCTCCTGCTGGTTGATGCGGGCTTCGATCTCGGGGTCGAGCGAGCGGGCGAACTGCTCGCGGCCGAGCTGGGCGGTGAGGTCGAGCATGGCGCGGCGGTCGGCGCGGGCGACGCCAGGCGGGTCGCGCAAGAACAGCACTGGATCGCCGCTGCTGCGCAGCTTGCAGCCCTGGTGGTCGCTGGGCAGGAAGCCGCTGCCCCAGAAGCGCGCCGACAGCGCCTGCATGTTGCCGAAGCCCTGCGTGATCAGCACGCAGTAGGTCGGCAGGTTGTGGTTGTCGCTGCCGAGGCCGTAGCTGGTCCAGGCGCCGAACGACGGTCGGCCAGGCTGTTGCGTGCCGGTCTGCACGAACGTGATCGCCGGTTCGTGGTTGATCGCCTCGGTGTGCATCGAGCGGATCACACAGAGCTCGTCGGCGACGCTGCCGAGGTGCGGCAGCAGCTCGCTGAGCCAGAGGCCGTCACCGCCGTTGTCCCAGCGCTTGAAGCGGAACAGCGAAGGGGCGATCGGGAAGCGCTTCTGGCCCGAGGTCATGCCGGTCAGGCGCTGGCCGCCGCGCACCGACTCGGGCAGGTCGTGGTCGTAGAGGTCGGCGAGCCGCGGCTTGTGGTCGAACAGGTCGAGCTGGCTCGGCCCGCCTTCCATGTGCAGGTAGATGACGCGGCGGGCGCGCGGCGCGAAGTGCGGCGACGGCCAGCGTCCTGGCTCGCCGGGGCGCACCGCCGGCGCGTTCGCTGGCAGCGACGACGCCAGCGCCAAGGTGCCGAGCGCCGACGACAACGAGGTCGCCGAACGGCTCAGGAAGCGGCGACGCGACAACAGGGTGGGCAGGTGCATGGCGGGCCTCAGTCGATGCAGACGCAGGCGTCGAGGTTCAGGAAGGCGTTGGCGAGCAGCACCAGCGGTGCCAGTCGAGTCGGCTCGAGGCTGGCCAGCGGCGGCCGGGCGCCGACGGCAGCCAAGGCGGCGGCCGCGTCGGGGTCGCGCCGATATCGCTCCTGCAGCAGCTGCAGCGTCGCCTGCGACGCCCGCATCGCCTCGGCGTCGGGCCGGCGCCCGGTGCAGCGGCGGAACATGCTGGCGATGCGCGCGGCGTCGTCGGGCAGCTCGCTGAGCGCGCGTTCGGCGAGCACACGCGCGGCCTCGACGAACTGCTCGTCGTTCCACATCGCCAGGGCCTGCAGCGGCGTGTTCGTGGTCAGCCGGCGGATGGTGCAGAACTCGCGGGTCGGCGCGTCGAGCAGCAGCAGCGTCGGCGGCGGGCAGGCGCGCTTCCAGTAGGTGTAGAGGCTGCGCCGCCAGAGCTCGTCGCCAGAGCCGCGCACGAAGGTGCGGGTATTGGACTGCACCATCGCCACCTCCTGCCACAGCCCCGGTGGTTGGTACGGCTTGACGCTCGGCCCGCCGGTCCGCTCAACCAGCAGGCCGGCGACGTAGAGCGCTTGGTCGCGCAGCGCTTCGGCGGTGAGGCGCCGGCGCGGGAACCAAGCCAGCAGGCGGTTGTCGGGGTCGATGGCGGCGGCGGCGGGTTCGGCGCGGCTCGCCTGGCGGAACGCGGCGCTGGTGACCAGGAGCCGCAGCAGCGGGCGCAGGTGGTGGCCGCCATCGCGGAATTCACAGGCGAGCCAGTCGAGCAGCTCCGCGTGGCTCGGCCATTCGCCCTGCAGGCCGAAGTCCTCGCTGGTGCGCACGAGGCCGGTGCCGAAGACGAACTCCCACAGCCGGTTCACGGCGACCCGGTCGAACAGCGGGTCGGCGGCGGAGACCAGCCAGCGGGCCAGGCCCAGGCGGTCGTGCGGCGCGTCGTCCGGCAGCCGGCCGAACATCGCCGGCAGCTCGCGTGCCACCGGCCGTGAGCGATCGGGTTTGTCGTACTCGCCGCGGCTCAGCACGAAGGTCTCGCGGTAGCGGTCCGCCTCCCGCATGACCATGGCGCGCGGCGTGTTCCTGGCCAGCTCCTCGAGTTCGGCCTCGATGCGTTGCACTGCGCCGACGAGCTCCTGGTGCTGCGGCGAGTGGAGTTCGCGCCAGGCGCGCAGCTGGTGGGCCACGGCGGCTTCGTCGCGGGCGTCGTCGGGCAACAGGCCGAGCAGCAGGTCGCCGCCGAGTTCGTCGGCGCCGGGCAGATGGCGCAGCGCGAAGCCGCCGATGCCACCGGTGTTGACGATCTTGAGCAGGAGCAGGTGCCAGCCCGGGCTGAGCTGCAGCTCGGCGCGTTCCTGGTCGACGGCGACGCCGCGGTCGATGCGGCGTTCGGCGAGCAGGGCGCCGTCGAGGAAGAGCTGGAAGCCATCGTCGCTGCCGAACCGGATCTCGGCGCGCCGCGCGGTCGGCGCGAACACCCGCTGGGCGACGAAGGTGACGCTCGGGCCGGCCGGCAGCGAGGTGTTGGCGACCCCTTCGCGCAGCGAGGCGTCGAGGCGCCAGGCGACCTCGCCGAAGCGCGCCGCGGCGTCGAGGTCGCGCGCCGCTTCGGGCCCGAAGCTGGTGTCGTAGAGCGCGGCCTGGCTGCTCGCTAGGAACGGGCCGGCGATGTGGAACGGACCGCTGGCGATCGGCAGGCGCGGCAGCAGCGCGGCACCGAGCGCCGAGGTGCGCAGGCGGAAGCGACCGAAGGTGTGCTGCGCGTAGCGGCTGTCGTAGCGCAGGGTCAGGCGCAGCTCTCGGGGTGCCGGCGCCCCGGGCGTGGTGGCGTCGGCGGCGGGACCGTCGCCGAACGGCGCCGCCGCGAGCAGCAGCAGCCGGGTGGGCCGCGGGCCGTGCTGGTGCGCCGCCACCGCCCAGCCGCGGTCGTCGTCGGCGAGCACGTTGTTCGCCACGAAGTCGCCGTCCGCCTGTTCGACGTCGGCGGCCGCGAACACCAGCGGGATCTCGGCGAAGGGGCCGTCGGCGCCGAGCCGTCGACCTTCGAGCCGCACATGCTGCAGCACGACGTTGCCGTTGTCCGAGCGCCCGACCTTGCCCGCCGGCAGCCGCGTGTCCGGCAGGCCCTCGACCAAGAGCGCGCGCTGGTCCGCCGCGGTCGTGCGGAAGGTGAGCACGTGTTCGTCCTTGGCCGGGTTGTCGCCGCTGACGAAGACGCTGCCGTCGGCCTCGATGGTCAGCGTCGAGCCCTTGGTCGACTGCGCCGAGCGCAGCTGCGGCGCGATCCAGTCGGCGGCGGCGGCGGCGCGCACGGCGGCGAGGAAGCGGTCGAAGTCGGCGCGTTCCTCGGGCCGCATGGTGTCGCGCGCGGCCTTGGCCGTGGCGAGCTCTGCGGCGAGCTGCTCGCGCCGCTGCTGCTGGGCCGGCGTCGGCACCTCGAAGAAGGGCTCCAGCGCGCGGAAGGCGTCGGGCGACTGGCTGTACAGGCCCGGCTCGTCGTTCTGGTTGAAGAACGCGAACAGCCGGTAGTAGTCCTCCTGCGTGATCGGGTCGTACTTGTGGTCGTGGCAGCGCACGCAGTTCAGGGTGAGGCCGAGGAAGACGCTGCCGACCGTCGCCGTGCGTTCGGCCGCGTATTCGACGCGGTATTCCTCGTCGATGGCGCCGCCCTCGTCGGTGGTGACGTGGTTGCGCAAGAACCCGGTCGCCACGCGCTGCGCCGCCGTCGCCCCCGGCAGCAGGTCGCCGGCCAGCATCTCGACCACACAGGCGTCGTAGGGCCTGTCGTCGGCGAGCGCGTTGATGAGCCAATCGCGCCACAGGTACGCCTGCCGGCCGGCGTCCATGTGGATGCCGCTGGTGTCGGCGTAGCGGCCGGCGTCGAGCCAGATGCGGGCGAGGTGCTCGGCATGGCGGGTGCGGTACGGCTCTTCCCCGAGCAGGCGATCGACGAGCCGTTCGTAGGCATCCGGCGCCGCATCGGCGAGCAGCGTGTCGAGCTCCGCGGGCGTCGGCGGCAATCCGGTCAACACCAGGAAGACGCGCCGCACCAGGGTCTCGCGGTCGGCGGCGGGGCCGTGCTGCAGGCCGCGGGCGGTGCGCGCTTCGGCCAGGAAGCGGTCGATCGGGTGCGGGAACGTGGCGACGTCGGGCACCGGGGGGCGGGTCGGCGGCACGAAGGCCCAGTGGGGTTCGTACGGGGCGCCCTGGCGGATCCAGGCCTCGACCACGAGGAGCTCGGCCGGCGACAGCCGCGGCTTGCCGCTCTCGACCGGCGGCATTCTCTTGTCGTCGTGCGCCTGCACGCGCTGCCACAACACACTCTGCTCGGGGTGGCCGGGCACGATCGCAGCCCCGCCCGTTCGCGCCGCCAGCGCCGCCTCGCGTTCGTCGAGCCGCAGGTCGGCGGCGCGCTCCTTGGCGTCGGGGCCATGGCAGCGCAGGCAGCGGTCGGCGAGGATCGGCCGCACGTCGCGGCCATAACGCACCGACGGCTGCTGGGCGAAGACGGGCGAGCCGAGCAGCAGCGCCAGACACAGCCGGAGGCCGGCGACGGTGGGGAGGGCGGTTCGCATCACGGGACGGGGCAGCGAGGGCAGGCGCCGCGCGCCGGATCTTGTCCGGTTGCTGCCGCCGTGTCACGGGGCGGCGTCGAGGAAGCGTGGTCGCCGCCGCCGCGGATCACCAAGCCGTCGAAGATCCCGGCTCGGGCTTCATGGCAAGTGCCCCGCCGCACGATATTCTGCATCGCGCCGCGCGATGCAGAGGCGCGCCTGCCGACATGCAAGAGACCAGCGTGGCCCGTGAGCCAGACGCCCGCACCGCCACGCCTTGGCCTTGGCACCGGCGCCTGCTCGTGCACTACCTGCGCCACGAATGGCCGGCGTGGGGCAGGCTCTACCGGCTGCTCGGCGGCGAACGTGATGCTGCTTGGGCCGCCGCCGGCGTACAGCGCGTGCGCGGCAAGTTGCACGGCTACACCATGCCGCTCGACCTCGGCAACTGGTCGGAACGGCTGTCCTGGTGCCTCGCGCGCTACCACGACCTGCCGCTGCAGGTGCTGCTGCAGCGCCTGGTTCGCGACGGCGACTGCTTCGTCGACGTCGGCGCCAACATCGGCATGGTGACGCTGCTGGCGCGACGCCTGGTCGGCGACCGCGGGCGGGTGTTCGCCTGCGAACCCAACCCACGGCTGGCGGGCCGCCTGCACGGGCTCGTGCAGGAGAACGGCCTGACCGGAGTGCGCGTCGTGCAGAGCGCGCTCGGCGAACGGCCCGGTGTGCTGCAGCTGCGCGAGTTTGGCGGCCACTCGGGCTGGGGCACGTTGGCCGCGGTCGGCCCCGAAGGCACCGAGGTGACCAGCGTCGCCGACGTGCCGGTGGTGGTCGGCGACGAGCTGCTGGCCGAGGTGCCGGCGGCGATGCCGATGGTGATGAAGATCGACGTCGAGGGCTTCGAGGTGCCGGTGTTGCGCGGGTTGCGGCGCACGCTGCAGCGCGGCGCGCTCGTCGTCATCGAGATCGGCGAACAGCACCAGCGGCGCGCCGGCTTCTCGGGCGCCGAGCTGCGGCGCGCGTTCACCGAGCACGGCTACATCGGCTACGTGCTGGACTACCGGCGGCGCGGGCTCTGGCGGGGTGGCCGGCTGCGGCCGCTGCTCGAGGTCGAGCCGCACGAGGTCGACGCGCTGTTCGTGCCGCCCGGCGAACTCGGCCGGCAGCGCCTCGGCGACTGGCTGCCGCGGTGAGGCTCAGAAGCTGTTGCCGAAGGCGAGCGTGAAGTTCGAGCCCTCGTCGGCGAAGCCGTAGTCGACACGGAACAACGCTTCGCGCGAGAAGGCGATGCGCAAGCCGAGGCCGTAGCTGTCGAGGAAGCGGCCGGAGGCCAGGTCCTCGATGCCGTCGGCGACCGTGCCGCACTCGTAGAACACGCCGATGCCGACGCGTTCGATGCGGATGGTGTCGGTGAAGGCGATGCCGCGCGGGATCAGGCTGATGCGGTACTCGGCCGAGAAGTGGGCGCTGGCGCGGTCGGTGAAGCGGTTCTGGATGTAGCCGCGCAGCGTGTGCGTGCCGCCGAGGCTCGGCAGGCTGTAGAACGGCAGCGTACCGACGGTGTCCTGGAGCTCGGCGGCGAACGCGAGCACGTCGGTGGGCGGGTTCTCCTCTTCTCCCTTGCCGCCGCCGCACAGGATCGGCGGCAGTGCGAACACGTGCTGGGCGTCGACGCCGAGCACGCCGCCGAACTCGCCGCCGGTCTGCGTGGTCAGGTTGGCGCGGCCGCCGAGCCGCTTGCCTTCGTAGGGCTGGTGCAGGCTGTCGCGCGTGTCGTAGCCGAAGCTCGTCAACAGCCAGAGCTGGTCGACGCCGTCACCGGCGGCGAACGCGTCGGGGAAGCTGTCGCCGGTGCTCGGCACGCCGGTGACGCGGCCGCGGCCGAGGCTGTGCCGTTCGGCGGCGAGGTCGAGGCGCAGCACGAAGTCGCTGCCGGGCTCGGGCAAGGCGACCCGTACGCCGGCGCCGATGCCGGTCAGCTCCTCGGTGTAGCTGGTCTCGGCGTCGACGCTGCTGCGACTGCCGAAGCCGAAGAAGCGCCGCGTCAGCGTCTTCTCGTAGCCGAGGCGCCCGTAGAGTCGGCCCCGCTCCTCGCGCAGCACGCCGCCGTCCGGCAGCTCGCGGCAGTTCAGCCAGCGCGCCCAGTTGATGCGGTAGGCCTGCTGCCCCTGCTCGCTGTAGGTCAGCAGGATGTTGGCGAACTCACGGTAGCGCTGGTCGCGGAAGTCGACGTCGGTCAGGGCGATGCCACCGCCGAAGCCGATGTCCTCTTCGCGGAAGACGATCGGCGTCACGAACGAGCTGACCAGGAAGCGCTCGAAGACGTTGCCGGGCTTGATGCGGGCCGGCGGCGTGTAGCGCCAACGTTCGGCATGCGGCACGTCGTCGGGGATCTGCGGCTTCGGGATGCGGCCGTCGGGGTCCATGCCGCGCAGCGGGTCGTACGGCAGCGGATCACGTTGGCCGCAGACGAACGGCGTCAGCAGCAAGAGGCAGGCTGGCAGGCGAAGGCGGGGTTCCGGCACGCGGGCATCGTGGCGTCGCCGGCGGGCAGTGCAACGGGGCCGTCGCGGAAGCCAGCAGCTACGCTTGCCGGCATGTGGATGCGTGGACTCGTGATGTCCTGGTGCCTCTGCCTCGCCGTGGCGCAACAGGTGCCGCCGCTGGACCTGCCGGCGCTGCTGCAGCGGTACGTCGACACCGACTGGATGTGGGCGCCGCCGGTGCCCGGGGAACGTTGCCTGCAGTTCAGCAGCTTCGACCGGCGCAGCCTCGCCGGCCCCGCCGACCCCGTGGCGTGGTACGCGAACGACGATCGTGGCCACTACCTGCGCCGCGAGACGCGCGACGGTCGGCCGGAGTTCGTGCTGGCCGACGTCGAAGGCCCGGGCTGCGTGGCGCGCATCTGGTCGGCGAATCCGGCCGGCACGCTGCACTTCGACATCGACGGCCAGCGCGTCTGGAGCGTCGACTTCGCCGCGCTCTGCGCCGGCAGGGTCGAACACGTGCCGCCGCCGTTGGCGGCGATGCGGGCGCAAGGCGGCAACGTCTATCTGCCGGTGCCGTTCCAGCGCCGGCTCGTGCTCTCGGCCACCGACGCCAAGCTCTACTACCACGTCGACGTCGTCACGTGGCCCGTGGGCACGCCGGTCACGAGCTTCTCCCCGGACCGGCTCGGCACGGAGTGGCCGATGGTGCGGGAGCTCGCCGCCAACTTCCCGCAGGCGAGACCAGCCTATGACCACGACCTGCTGCTCGTCGACGATCGTACGCCGCAGCCGCCGGCGGGCACCCGCCGCGTCGGCGCACGGAATGACGTGCTCGTGGTGCCGCGCGGTTCGCTGGTGACCGGCTTCCGGGTCGACCTCGGGCCCGGCCTGACGCCGGCCGAGCGCGCCGAAGTGCTGGCAATGGTGCTGCTGGTGGTGCGCTGCGGCGACGAGCAGACGGTGCGCGTGCCGCTGCCGGACTTCTTCGCCGCCGGCCCCGACTGGGTGCCGCACGACAGCCGGTTCTTGACCGTCACCGCCGATGGCGCGAGCTGCGCGTTCCCGATGCCGATGCCGGACGGCGGCGAGATCCGGCTCGAGTGCGAGGCGGAGCTCGGCGCGTTCCGACCGCGGCTGCGCCATGCCTTCGTACGCGAGCTCGGGGCCGCACCGGCGCTGCGCTTCCGTGCCAGCTACCACCTGCAGAAGGGCCAGCCGACGCGGCCGTTCGGCGACCACCTCGTGCTCGACGCCAGCGGGCCCGGCCGCTTCGTCGGCATGGGCCTCGTCATCCGCAACCCATCGCGCACGTGGTGGGGGGAAGGCGATGAGAAGATCACCGTCGACGGCGAGGCGTTCCCGTCGTGGTTCGGCACCGGCACCGAGGACTACTTCGGCTTCGCCTGGTGCGACCCGACGCCGTTCGTGGCGCCGCTGCACGGCCAGGTGCAGTGCGACGGGCCACGCAATCACGGCTTCTCGGCGATGTACCGCTTCCACGGGCTCGACAGCGTGCCGTTCCAGCGGTCGCTGCGCTTCGACCTCGAACGCTGGCACTGGGTCGAGCGGCTGCAGGTCGACTACGCGACGGTGGCGTTCTGGTATGGCGCGCCGGGTGTCCGCGGCGGCCTGCCGCCGGTGCCCTCGTACGCCGAACGCGAGCTGGCGAAGCTGCCGCCGCCGAAGACGCTGGCCGTCGAAGGTGCGCTCGAGGGCGAGACGCTGCGTGTGCTGCGCTGCAGCGGCGGCGCGCACGCGGTGCAGGACCTCGCCTTCTTCGAGGGTCAGTTCTCGCAGGACCAGCACCTCTGGTGGCGCGACGGCAAGGTCGGCGACGAGCTGGTATTGGCGTTGCCGGTGGCGACCGCCGGCCGCTATCGGGTGCGCGCCGCCTTCGTGCGTGCCGAGGACTTCGGCATCGTGCAGCTCACCCTCGCGGCGGTGCCGCTCGGCCAGCCGTTCGACGGCTACGCCGACCAGATCTCGGCGTCGGGAGAGTTGTCGTGCGGCGAGTTCGAGCTGGCCGCTGGCGACAACGAGCTCTCGCTGCGTATCGTCGGCAAGCACACGAACGCCAGGCCGGGCCACATGGTGGGGCTCGACTACCTGCTGCTGGAGCCGGTGCGATGAGCGCGAAGAAGAAGCCGCGGCGCGAGATCTTCGAGTGTCCCCACTGCGGCGCCGACGTGCCGCTCGGCGCCCGTTCCTGCCGCGAATGCGGCAGCGACGCCACGACCGGCTGGCTCGACGAGCAGGAGATCGACTACACGGGCGTCGACCTGCCCGATGGCTATCGCGACCCGGCGCAGAGTGACTTCGTGGCGGCCAAACGCCCGGTGTGGGTCGTGGTGGTGGCGCTGCTCCTGGTCGCGCTGCTGCTCGTGTGGCTGCTGCGCCTCGGCGGCTGATCGTCGCGCCGGCCCGGCGTGGTCAGTTGAAGTCGACGCGCCAGGGATTGCTGACCGGCAGCGGCATGGTCTGCGCGCCGGCGTCGAGGATCGCGGCCTGGAAGTAGAACCAGGCGCCCTGCAGGGCCGGGTCGATCGGGCCGTAGTTGGCCTCGGCGATGCCGGTCTGCGCGTCGTGGGCGTAGACGATCGGGTCGAGCACGACGTCGGCGAAGCCGTTGCCGATGTCGAGGCTGACGAGGCCCGGGAAGACGCTCGGCGCCAGCGTCGGGCTCAGCAGCACCAGCGACAGGCAGGGCCCCACGGCGGTGCCGTGGTGGATGCGAACGTGCGTGGTGAAGAAGCTGGCGACGGTCGGCTCCGCGA
>JAEUHT010000298.1 GCA_016793265.1 Planctomycetota bacterium | reverse complement strand
GGCCCGGTGTGAGGGCGAGCCGGCTCCCGATTATGCCGGTTGCCAGTGTCCCGGTTGCCAGTGCCCCGATTGCCAGGGGCGACGCAACGCGGGCCGGGACGGTCTACTCGCGCTGCCAGGGCACGTCGGCGACCCCGGCGTCGAGGTTGGCGCGCCGCGCCCACGAGAAGAACAGGTCGGACAACCGGTTCAGGTAGACGCCGATCGGGCGCGGCAGCGCCAGTTCGGGGGTGTCGCGCTCGACCGCCCAGACCAGCGTCCAGAAGCGGCGTTCGGCGCGGCGGGCGACGGTGCGGGCGACGTGCAGCAGCGCGGCGACACGGCAGCCGCCCGGCAGCACGAAGCTACGCAGTGGGGGCAGGCGTCCTTCCGAGGCGTCGATCCAGCGTTCGAGGTCCTGGATGGCGCGTTCGACGCGCGGCAAGGAGGCGCGGCCGCCTTCGGTGGCGAGGTCGGCGCCGAGATCGAACAAGGTGCTCTGCACGGTGGCGAGCTGGTGGTCGAACTGCTGCGGCAGCGACTCCGCGCGCAGCAGGCCGAGCAGGGAGTTGAGCTCGTCGATGGTGCCGTAGGCCTCGATGCGCAGGTGGTCCTTCGGCACGCGGCGGTTGCCGAACAGGCCGGTTTCGCCTTCGTCGCCGGTGCCGGTGTAGATGGGCATGAGCAACTTCGTAGGCAATGGGCCGCGGCGTGCAACGGGCCGGCGGCGAAACGCGAACGCGGGGCGCCGTCGCCAAGGAAAACCCGGCCCGGCGGCCGAAGCCACCGGGCCGGAATCTCTGTGCCACATCTGACAGGGATGCCCGAAGGCGATGGAGAGGCCCTGCCGGGGGCCGTGGCTCAACACTCCTGGCGAGAGGAATGCCAGCCGCCCAGGTCTCGGCCCCAATGCAGACAGAGAGCTGTACCGAGTACGGGAGGAACGCCTCTATCCGACGCCAAGGGCTGAATCAAGGTCAGGGCCTGACCCGAAGCCGGGGGCCGTTGTCGGTTGACCGTTTGCGTGCGTTCGCAGATGGCGACTGCACACCGTCGCGCGGCGACGCATAATCCGCCGCCCCCTGGAGGTCTCCATGCTCGCACGCTCGCTCCCGTTCGTCCTCGTCGCCGGCCTCATTGCGCCGATGGCGCGCGCCCAACTGCTCGAACTCGACGCGGTCGGCGGTTCCACCCCAGGGCTGCTGCAGCTCGACACCTTCCCCGGCCTGTTCCCCGGTGAGCTGGTGATGGTCATCCCGTCGACCTCGACCGGGCCGATTCCGCTGTGGATCATCGATCCGCTCGACGTGCGCGAACTCAGCGTCGGCCTCGATCTGCTCGGCCTGGCATGGATCGGCGTCACCGGCCTCGACGGGCACTTCCGCATCGACCTGCCGCTGCCGGCGCTGCCGGCGCTGCAGGATGCGGCGTTGTTCTACCAGGCGCTGACGATCTCGGGTTCGCCGACCTTCGTCGGCCGCCTCAGCAACCCCAACGCGACGCGGCTCGCCGATGCCGGCGCGTTAAGGAACCGCAACGTGCAGACCGGCACGCCGCGTGTGTTCGCCACCGCGGTGGCGCGTCAGGATCGCAGCTACATGTTGGTCGGCGGGGCCCAGGGGCAGTTGCTGGCGCAGGTCGCCACCGATACGACCGAGGTCTACGACGTGCTCAACGATGCCTTCGTGCCGGGGCCGACCCTGACCGCGCCGCGCTCGATGCACACGATGACGAAGTTGAACGACGGCCGCTGGCTGATCACGGGCGGCGTCAACGCCGGCAACGATCCGCAGCCGTCGTGCGAGGTCTACGACCCGAACCTCGACCTGTTCTATCCCGTCGCCACGATGAACGTGCCGCGCATGGGCCACACGGCGACCCTGCTGCAGAACGGCAAGGTGCTGGTCACCGGCGGCCTGCAGGCGTTGACGGTGACGCCGACCCAGTTGTCGGCGATCCACGATGCGACCAACACCGCCGAGCTCTACGACCCGGCGCTCGACACCTGGACCTCGCTGCCGAACATGAGCACGCCGCGCGCCGCGCACATGGCCGTGCTGCGGCCCGACGGCAAGGTGCTGCTCGCCGGCGGCATCAGCTGGGACTCGGTGATCATCATCGGCTGGTTGCCGGCGATGCGCAGCAGCTGCGAGCTGTTCAACCCCAACACCAACACCTTCGGCAGCGCGCCGTCGATGGCGACGCCGCGGTCGCTGATCGAGCCGGTCGCGCTCGGCAACGATCGTTGGTTGTTCGCCGGCGGCATCACGGCCCTGACCCTGACCAACCCAGGCACGCCGACTGCGAACGCCGAGATCTACGATGCGGCGGCCGGCACTTGGACCACCGTCGGGCCGCTCGCGCACGCGCGCGGCTACCACAAGAGCTGGCCGCTCGGCGGCGGTCAGTTCCTGATCACCGGTGGCGCCGACGGCACCGTGCTGGCGCCGAACCCGCTGTCGAGCACCGAGGTCTTCTCGACGGCGACGAACTCGTTCACTGCCGGTCCGGCGCTGACCACGGCCCGCGCCGCGCCGGCGATGCTGCGCACGCCGCAGGGCCAGGTGCTGCTCGGCGGCGGATCGACGACGGGCGGCGCCGTCACGACCTCGACGGAGTGGTACTTCTTCTGAGCCACCACCACCCGCTGTTGCAGCGCCTCGGCGCCAACGTGCGCGCGCTGCGCAAGGCGCGTGGCTGGAGCCGGCGCGACCTGGCCGGCCACACCGGCATCAGCGAACGTTTCCTCGCCGACGTCGAGACCGGCGTCGCCAACCCGTCGCTGCTGCGCCTGTCGACGCTGGCTCTTGCGTTCGGCGTCGAGTTGCCGCGGCTCATCGAGGACCTCGGCGGCGGCGCCCGCCCGCACGTGGCCCTGCTCGGCCTGCGTGGCGCCGGCAAGAGCACGATCGGGCCGCGGCTGGCCGAACGGCTCGGCTGCACCTTCGTCGAGCTCGACGAACGTATCGAAGCGGCGAGCGGGCTGCGGCTCAGCGAGATCTTCCAGCTGCACGGCGAGGCCTACTACCGCGCCACCGAACGCGCCGAGCTGCGGCGTTGCCTGCTCGGTCCGCGCTGCGTGCTCGCGGTCGGCGGCGGCATCGTCACCGACGCGGAGAGCTACCAGACGTTGCGGCAGCGGGCGCGCACGGTGTGGCTCAGCGCCGCGCCCGAGGATCATTGGCAGCGCGTCATCAACCAGGGCGACCTGCGGCCGATGGCCGACAACGAACAGGCGTTCGGCGACCTGCGGCGCATCCTCGAAGAGCGGGACCCCCTCTACCGCCAGGCCGACGTCGTCGTCGACACCTCGGTGCAGGACGTCGATCAGGTCGTCGACGCCGTCTGCGCCGCGGTGCTGCCGGCCGCCGGCTGACTGCCACTGCGCATGACTCCCCGCTGCGTTCCCGACGTCCGCCTGCGCGCCGCCAACGACCGTCCGTTGCGTCGCGACGGCGAGTTCGTGCTCTGCTGGATGATCGCCGCGCGGCGGCGGCGCGCCAACTTCGCGCTGCAGCGCGCGGTCGAGCTGGCGCGCGAGTGTGGCCGGCCGCTGCTGGTGCTCGAGGCGCTGCGCTGTGACTACCGCTGGGCCAGCGACCGGCTGCACGCGTTCGTGCTGCAGGGCATGAACGACAACGCCCGCGACTTCGCGGCGGCGAACGTCACCTACCTGCCCTACGTCGAGCCGGCGCCCGGCGCCGGCCGCGGCCTGCTGGCGGCGCTGGCTGTGCGCGCCAATGCGGTCGTCACCGACGACTTCCCGTGCTTCTTCCTGCCGCGCATGGTCACCGCTGCCGCCAGCGCGCTGCCGGTGCGGGTCGAGGCGGTCGACGGCAACGGCCTCTTGCCGGTCGCCGTCGGCGACCGGGTGTTCTCGCGCGCCTTCGACTTCCGCCGCTTCCTGCAGAAGGTGCTGCCGGCGCACCTGACGGCGTTCCCCGCGGGCGACCCGCTTGCCGACTACACGCTCGGCACGGTGGACCTGCCCGCTGGCGTGTCCGCCCGTTGGCCGGCGGCGACGCCGGCGCTGCTCGCGGCCGAGACCGCGGCATTGGCGGCGCTGCCGATCGACCACACGGTGGCCCCTGCCGAACGCCGCGGCGGCGCCGTCGCCGCCGGCGCCACGCTGCGCACGTTCCTCGACCAACGGCTCGCTCGCTACGGCGAACGCAGCCACCCCGATGCCGACTGCGCGAGCGAACTGTCGCCGTACCTGCACTTCGGCCACCTCTCGGTGCACCAGGTGTTCGCCGGTCTCGCCGCCAAGGAGAAGTGGAACGCCCGGCGCCTGGTGCCGACGACGAACGGCCAGCGCGGCTGGTATGGCATGAGCGAGCCGGCCGAGGCCTTCCTCGACGAACTCGTGACCTGGCGCGAACTCGGCTTCAACTTCTGTGCTCGGCGCGACGACCACGATCGTTTCGAGTCGCTGCCCGAATGGGCGCTGGCCACGCTGCACGAGCACGCCGGCGACGCCCGCCAGCACCTCTACTCGCTCGATGAGCTGGCCGCCGCGCGCACCCACGACCCGCTGTGGAACGCGGCCCAGCACCAGCTGCGCCAGAGCGGCGTCATGCAGAACTACCTGCGCATGCTGTGGGGCAAGAAGGTGCTGGAGTGGTCGCCGACGCCGGCCGAGGCCTTCGCGCGCCTGCTCGAGCTCAACAACCGCTACGCGCTCGATGGCCGCAACCCGAACTCCTACACCGGCATCGCCTGGGTGTTCGGTCGCTACGACCGGCCGTGGGCGCCCGAGCGCGACGTCTACGGCGTGCTGCGCTACATGAGCAGCACCAATACGCAGAAGAAGCTGAAGCTGAAGGCCTGGCTGCAGCGATGGAGCGCGCCGCCGTCGTGACGAAAGCCGCGCCAGGCGCCGCCGCGGCGACACCTTCGGCCCTGCATCGGCTACCCTCGCGCCCTTCGCCCGCCCGAGACGGATCCCATGCCAGCCAACCGCATCCTGTCGTTCGTCCTGCTGCTGCTCGTGCTCGCCGGCGCCGCCTTCTGGCTGTTCGTCGGCGTTGATGCGAAGGCGCCCGCGCCCGGAGCTGGTGCCACCGCCGAACAGGCGCGCGGCCCTGCCGGAGCCGAAGGTGCGGCACTCGCCGACCAGGCCGATCCGGCGGCTGCTGCGACCGGGACGACCAGCGAAGCGAGCCTGGAGCGTTCGGCCGTGGCGACCGGCGCCACCGGCGCGCCCGTCGACGTGCCGGCCCTGGTCGGCAAGGTCGTCGACCAGAATGGCAACCCGGTCGCCGGCGCCGAGCTGTGCGTCGGCAGGGGCTCGATGATGGTGGCTGCCTCGGGCCGGTTCGACTTCGCCGACCTGGATGACGAGGACTTCGACCAGATGCGTCCGGATCGCATCGGCGAGTCGAGCCGGCAGCAGATCGCGGAGCTCGTGCGCACCACGACGGCGGCCGACGGCAGCTTCCGCGTCGTGCCGAAGGCCAGCGGGCGCCGTGCGTGGCTGCGGGTCGTCGCGCGCGGCTATGTGCTGCTCGACCGGGTGGTGCCGAGCCCGGCCGATCGCGACGTCGACGTCGGCGCGCTGCAGCTCACCGTCGGCGTCATCGTGCGCGGTCGGGTGGTCGACGGCGCCGGCAACCCGGTCGCGGCCGTCACCGTCAGCCGCCTGCTCGACATCGAGAAGGGACCGATGGGCCAGTTCGAGGTCGACGCGCCGGAGATGCAGGCGTCGGAGGAGATTCGTATCGGGGACATCGCCCGCAGCGACGCCGCCGGCCGCTTCGAACTCGCGCACCTGCCGATCGGCGACTTCACGCTGCGCGCCAGGCACCCCGACTACCCGACCACACGGCAGGACGGCAGCGCGACCGCCGGCCGCGAGGTCGAGGTCCTGATCACGATGCCGCGCGGTGCCGAAGTGCGTGGCCGCGTCATCGACCGGCCGGCGGGCGACCTCAAGCTGCGCGTCGTCGCCGCCAAGAAGGCGGGCAACAACCCGGCGATGCCGTTCCTGGACATGGTCGGCGCCGACCCGAGCGAGTTCCTCGGCGACCTCGGCGTGCCGTTCGGCGAACGTGCGGCCGACGTCGGCCCCGATGGTGAGTTCGTGCTGCGTGGGCTGCGGCCGCAGGAGTACCGCCTGACGCTGGCCCAGGTCGGCGAAGGCTTCGCTGGGGCGGCGATCTGCAGCGAGCGGGTCGACGTGACGGCGCCGGCGCACGGCATCCAGCTGCGTTACGAAGCCGGGGTGACGGTGACGCTCACCGTCGTCGACGGCAAGACCGGCACCCCGATCGAGAAGCTGTGGGTGTCGCACCGCCTGCGCGGCGGCAACGGCGGCTTCGGTGACTTCATGCCGATGTCGGGCGGCGGCGATCGTGCACGCGACTTCCCGAACGGTGCGGTGACGGTGCCCAACCTGCGGCCGAAGGCGAAGCAGACGCTGTCGATCGAGCTGCAGGCCGTCGGTTATGCCGCGTTCGAGCGCAAGGACATCGAGTTGCCGCGCCTCGGCACGCTCGACCTCGGCACCATCCGGCTCGAACCGCGCCCGGTCGTGCAGGTGACCGTGATCGCGCAGGACACCGGGGCGCCGGTGGCCGGCGCCAAGGTCCGTGTGCAGACGGAGGGCCGCGGCCGCCGCGAGCGCTGGATGGCCATGGCCGGCATGGCGGGTGGTGGGCCGTCGGCGGCGACCACCGACGCGCAGGGCCGCTGCCTGCTCAACGCCACCGCCACGGAGGCGGCGACCATCACCGTCGAGAGCGCGGACTTCGCGCGGTTCACCAGCGAGGAGCTGCACTTCGCGGCGGAGGGCCGCAGCGAGTACATGGCCCGCCTGCTGGTCGGCGGCACGGTCGAGGTGACGGTCGTCGACGAGGCCGGCAAGCCGGTGGCCGACGTGTCGGTGGAGCAGCAGGTCACGGACGGCATGCCGCGCCGGCAGAAGACCGACGCCACCGGCCGCACCCGCTTCGAGCACATCGTGCCCGGCACGCACCGCTTCCGCCTCGGCGGCGACGAGGGGCTGTTGGGGGAGATCGCCTCGCTCGCCGGGGCCCGGGGCGTTGCCTCGCTCGACGCGGAGCCCGAGGCGCCGGGTGTGGAGGTGGCGGACCACGCCACGGTCGCGCTGCAGCTCGTGCAACAACCGACGGCGGCGCTGCACGGCGTCGTGCGTGAGAACGGCGTGCCGCTGGCCGGCGCCCGCGTCGTCTTCGTCGCCGCCGACAGCACGGCCGAGAATGCGCTCGCCGAACAGATGATGGGCGGCATGCTCGAGCAGTTCGGCAAGCGCGGCAGCAGCAGCAAGACCGACGAGAACGGCCGCTACGCGCTGAGCAAGCTGCCGGCCGGTGCGCATTCGGTGCGCGTCACCCACAAGGACCGCGCCCGCCCGGCGCTGCTGCCGGTGGTGCTGCAGAACGGCGACAACACGCAGGACTTCGAGCTCGACATGACGTCGGTGCGCGGCGTGGTCAAGGGCCCGGACGGCGCCGTCGTCAGCGGCGCGCGCATTCTCGTCCGTGTGGTCAAGGCCGTGCCCGACGAAGCCGACGAGATGGAGGAGGCCGTTGGCGGCATGATGCCGCAGGGCTTCGGCAACGGCAGCTCGATCAAGAGCGGCGACGACGGCACGTTCCTGCTGCGCGGCGTCGAAGCCGGCCTGCCGCTGCGCATCACCGCGACCAGCAAGGGGCTGGCGCCCGCGGTCGCCATTGTCACGGCCGCGGCCGGCAGCATGGACAGCAGTGTCGTGCTGCAGCTGCGCGCTGCCGGCCGCATCAAGGTCGCGGCGCGCGGCGAAGGGCCGCAGGCGGTGGTGCGCGCGCGCTTCGTCGGCGACGGCGAACGACCGGCGCCGGTCGTGCAGATGCTGCGCCGGGGCAAGGCCACGCTCGACGGACTGCTGCCGGGCACGTGGGAGGTCGAGGTGCACGACTCGGAGGGCGAGCACAAGCTCACCGTCGAGGTCGTCGCCGGCGAGACCGTCGACGCGACCTTCTGAATCGCCCCAGCGTGGTCTGGCACGCCCGGCAGGAGTTGAACCTGCGACCCCCGCTTTAGGAAAGCGGTGCTCTATCCAACTGAGCTACGGGCGCGTGGCGGGGCACCGTAGAGCACCACTCGCCCCGGCTCCAGCCTCGCCCGCGAGTTCACGCCCCGAGGCAGGGGGGTGACAGGAAGCGCGCCGAGCCGGCTACGCTGCCGCCTCTCGTTCGCGACCGTTGCCCCCTGAGATCCGCCCCGATGCGCACGCCGTTCTTCACCCTGTTCCCTCTGTTCCTGCTCGCCACGCCGTCGACCCACCTGCTCGCCCAGGACCCGCCGGCCGCCGAGGCGAAGGCCCCGGAAGCGGCCGCCCCGCCCGAGGCGAAGACCACCGACCCGGCGGCGCCGGCCGCGCCGGAGAAGGCCAAGGTACCGTTCCTGAAGCCGCGCGGTGCCTACGCCGACCTCGCCGAGTCGGGTTTCAGCCCGATGAGCCTGCTGACCGGCGGCGGTGCGCCCCCGAAGTCGTTCTACGCCCTGATCGAGCTGATCGACGGCCTGGTGAAGCGCCCCGAGACCGAGGTCGTGCTCGACCTGTCGGCCGGCGTCGGCTTCAACCTGCCGCAGCTGCGCGAGCTCGAACGCGCCATCACGCGCGTGCGCGGCGCCGGCAAGCAGATCACCTGCTACGTCGAGAACGCCGGCCAGGCCGCCTACCAGGTCGCCGCGCTGTGCGATCGCATCCTGATGGCCGACATGGGCTCGCTCGACCTGCGCTCGCCGGCCTTGACCGTGATGCACTACAAGGACGCGCTCGACCTGCTCGGCGTGCAGGTCGAGGTGACGCGCGTCGGCGCCTTCAAGGGGGCGGTCGAACCCTACCTGCTGCCGACCATCAGCGACCACCTGCGCCAGCACTACGAGGCGATGCTGAAGTCGATGAACGACGACGTCGTGCGGCGCATCGCCGCCGGCCGCAAGCTGTCCCCGGACGCCGTCCGCAAGCTGCAGGCGCAGCGCCTGCTGACCGCCAAGGACGCGCTGGTCGCCGGGCTCGTCGATCGCCTGGTGCCGTGGGCCGGCGCCGAACGCGCCATCGCCACCATGCGCGGCGACGACGCCTTCGAGCTCGTCGACGCGGCGCCGAAGAAGCGCAACCAGAACCGCGACTTCATGTCGATGCTGTCGAGCATGTTCCGCCCGAAGAAGGAGGAGGAGATCGAGGATCCCGAGCTCGTCGTCATGCACCTCGCCGGCGAGATCGTCGATGGCGACAACGCCTCGCCGGGCAGCATGGTCAGCGGGCCGGTGGTCAAGAAGCTCGACGAGTTGGCGGCCAACGAGTTGGTCAAGGGCGTGGTCGTGCGCATCAACTCGCCGGGCGGCTCGGCGACCGCGAGCGAGGCGATCCGGCAGGCGCTGCAGCGGCTCGCCGCAGTGAAGCCGGTGGTGTTCTCGATGGGCGAACTGGCGGCCTCCGGCGGCTACTGGATCACGACCATCGGCCAGCCGATCCTCGCCGAAGCCGGCACCATCACGGGCTCGATCGGCGTGTTCGGCATGCGCTTCCAGCTCGGCGCCCTGATGCGCCGCATCGGCGTGCACACCGACGTGGTGCGGCTCGACGACGGGCCGCTGATGGACGCCATGGACCGGCCGTGGAGCGACGCCGCGCGCGAACGCATGCAGGGCTCGGTCGACGAGATCTACGCGCGCTTCCTGGCCAACGTCGCCGGCTCGCGCCACAAGACCGTGGAGCAGGTCGACAACATCGCCGGCGGCCGCGTCTGGTCGGGCCAGCAGGCGGTGGACAACGGCCTCGTCGATCGCATCGGCGGCCTCGACGACGCCCTGGCGATGGTGCGCGAACAAGCCAAGGTCGGCGCCGATGTCGAGGTGCGCCACTTGCCCGAAGGCCGCAACTTCGCCGATTCGTTCCTGTCGTCGATGTTCGACGCCCATGCCCAACTCGGCGGTGACGCCGACCTGCTGCGCGCGGTGGCGGCGCAGTTCGGCCCCTACGGCGAACTGCTCGGCATGCTGCGCGAGGCGTTCACCAGCCGCGGCGCGGCGAAGGTCTACGCGCTGATGCCGCCGGGGCTGCGCGTCGAGTGATGCGCAGCAGGGATCACCGTCGTCTTGCCTTCTCGGTCAGGGTCACGGTGATGTTCGTCGCCTTCTCGGGGTCGAGTCGGGTAGCGGGGATCTCCAGGTCCTCATAACCCACGGAGGTCACCCGCAGGGTGATCGTCGATCCTGGGAGCCAGCGTCGGATGTCGCCGTGCTCCGGCCGGTAGTTCACGACCGCCGATCCGCGGTCATGCTCAGCGTCGAGATGGATGGACAACACGGACAAGACCTCCTTGGATGGATAGGCGACGTGGACGACCACCTGGGACATCGGCGCCTCCAGCTTCGCGGTCACCACGTCAGGAGTGTTGTCGTCGACGGTGATGACGAAGTCCTGAAAGGCCGTGTAGAAGGCCAGGTCCATCTTGGGGTTGATCTTGTACGTCCCGTGCGGCACCAGGATCTGCTCGCCGGTCACGGCATCGAGCGACATGCCACCGCCGCGATTGCGCAGGACGATGGGGACGTCGGGGTAGACCTTGCCATTCGGGTCTGCCACCTGGACGGTCAGGGGCCGCATCGGTCCTTGTTCGAGCTCGAGGAACACGGGCGCCTCGATCTGGCTGAGCGGTGTCAGCGAGGCGTCTCCCTTCCACAGGGTGCCGTCGGCCAGCGCGACGAAACAGCGGATCGGGGTTTCCTTTGCCCGGAGAAGCGTCCTGTGTGCGTAGACGATGGTGTCTGGGAAACGATCGACCAACGCCTGGCGAACCAGTCCGAGGCGGGCGGTCACCCGAGGGGCCGTGTCCAGCAGGGTGTGGTTCACGCTCCAGACCAGCTTGGCTACAGGTGATGACGACGGGCACTGGAAGACCACGCCCTCGCCCTCCTCGAGGGTGACCGTGAGACGCTGGGTGCCGGCTGCCAGGTCGAGGTGGCCGTTTGCCCCGGTCTCGTCGATCGGGAACATCGAGTCGCACAGCACGGCCAGGTAGTAGGGGCCGGGTGGCAATTCGTCGATGTGCGCTGTGCCGAGTGCATCCGTGAGCGAACGCCAGCGAGGATTGGGCACCAGGGGATGGCCGATGCCCACTGCGGTCAGGCTACCCGAGTAGTCGGTGAGTAGCTGGGCAGCGACCACGCACATGGCGTTGACGACCGGCTGGCCCTTGGTGTCGATCACGGTCAGGTCCAGTGTCGCCGACCTCTGCAGTTCGACCGGGGCGTTCTCCTGCCGCAGTGGTTCGACGATGCTCGGGACGTGACCGCGCGCACGGAGGAGCAGGGGCCGTTGTTCCCCCTGCTGGACATCCAGCGTGACGCGCCCATCGGCGTCGGCGGTGGCGAAGGGGGCGTCCGAGAGTGTGTGCTGGTCTGCTGTGGGCTCCAGCCACGTGGCGGAGGCAGTGGGCAGCGGCTGCCTTGTCTCCTGGTCGACGATGACGATCGAATTCACGACCGGCACCCGCTCCAGGGTGGCTTCGGTTGTTGCCGCGACCTTCGAGGTCGGCCGAGTGGGCGCCACCGCAGCGCTATCGACCTCCTTGCTGGGGCCCGAGGCCTGACGCCAGATGCCGAAGGCCAGCAGGACGCAGATCGCCAACAGGAGGGGCCAGAGAAGCGAGCGCTTCATTCGCAGCTGCAGGTGGCGAACGCCACGTAGTTCGACTCGGGGGCCTCGGGATCCTCCTGCTTCACGCAACTGAGAATGGCGGGGCAGCCATTTGGGGCCGAGGCCCTGGGGCAGTCCCAATCGACGACCAACCCCCACTCGGAGAAGATGACCACGCCCTTGCACTTGACACCTGGTCCGCCGTCCTGGCAGTGGCAGCTCAACATCTCATCGCTGTCGCTGCCGTCGGCAACGCAGCCGAAGTCGGTGCACTGCGCGTTGGGGCAACCACCCCACGAGATGGATCCGTCGTACCATTTCCGCAGGGTCGGGGTGCAGCCCGAGTCGAGTGGTCGCAGCATGGCCGCGTAGGCCTTGTCAATCGCAGTCCTCCCCTTCTCTTCCCCAGCAGGGTGATGGTCGGGTGCCGTCGATCCAACGAGGATTGCCACCATGCATGAGATTGTCTTCACGATTGCCATGTTCCCTTCCTCTGGTCCCGGCGATGTTCTTCCGGCAAGAAGCAGGTGGAACACGCCCCCCGACTTCTTGGCTGTGCACCAACGTAGAGAGAGAGAGAGAGAGAGAGTCAACCCCCTGATGCACCGATCGGAACGAAGTCCCCAGCGAGCTGGCGGTGACCGCAGACCTCAGCCGAGCGCCATGCGCCCGCGCATGGTCGCCATCACCGTCGCCGCCCACTGCTCGGGCGTGTGCTGCCAGCCGAGCACGAGGTCGGCGGTGGCGCGCGCCGGCTCGACGAACTGCTCGTGCATCGGCCGCACGCTGTCGAGGTACTGCTGCACCACCGACTGCACGGTGCGCCCGCGTTCGACGATGTCGCGCAACACGCGGCGCAGGGCGCGCACATCGGCCGGCGTGTCGACGAAGACGCGCAGGTCGAAGGCCCGCAGCAGCTCGGGCACCGCCAGCAGCAGGATGCCCTCACAGAGGATGATCGGCCGCGGCTCGATGCGGTGGCTGCTCGGCAGCCGGGTGTGGGTCTTGAAGTCGTAGTCCGGCCGGGTGACGGCGCGACCTTCCCGCAGCTCCTCCAGATGGTCGGCGAGCAGCCCGTTCTCCAGGCTCTCCGGGTGGTCGAAATTGGTCGCCGCGCGGGCGGAGAACGGCAGGTGCGAGAGGTCCCGGTAGTAGGAGTCGTGATCGAGCACCGCGCATTGCTGCTCCCCGAGGGCTCTGGCCAGGGCCCGGGTCAGGGAGGTCTTGCCGCTGCCGGACCCGCCGGCGATCGCGACGGTGAAGGGCCGGATGCGCAGTGCCATGGCGGCGCAAGGTAGCGTTTCGCCGCGGCGGTTCGAGAGGATGGCGGGAACTGGCCGTGAAGGCCCAGGAAGGGCTTGAGCCGGGCCGCCAGCGGTCTACTCTCGCGGCCGTTCCCCCGGTCCCCGGGCGACCCCTCCCCGTTGCAATACGACCCCGCCAACGTGTTCGCCCGCATCCTGCGCCGCGAGATCCCGGCGCAGGTGCTGCACGAAGACGAACACTGCCTCGCCTTCCGCGACGTGTCGCCACAGGCACCGACCCACTTCCTGGTGGTGCCCAAGGCGCCGATCGCCCGACTCGATGATGCCGGTCCGCAGCATGCGACCCTGCTCGGCCATCTGCTGTTGACCGCGGCCGCGGTGGCGAAGCAGCTCGGCGTCGACGACCAGGGCTCGCGCGTCGTCGTCAACAACGGCGCTGGCGCGGGTCAGAGCGTCTTCCACCTGCACGTGCACGTGCTCGCCGGCCGTCCGCTGGCCTGGCCACCCGGCTGATCGAACGATGCCCGCACGCCGCATCCGACCTGACGAACTCGACGAGCCCCAGGTGATGTTCCTGCCGCTGGCGGTGACGCCGGGCGAGGCGGCTCCTGGTGGTTCGGCGACTGGCGCTGCGTCGGCCGATGAGCCGGCCGACGGGGCGCCCTGGCACGGCACCGACCGCGGCCTCTTGGCCCGCCGGCTGCCCGACTTCGTGCACCAGGTGCTCAACCAGGGGCAGATCGGACCGACTGCGATGCTCGAACTGCAGACCACCGCCGAGTCGGGGCCGGTGACCTGGGTCACGCTCGACACGCCGCTCGAACACGACGAAGCGTTCGACCTGCTGCCGTCGGAGGTCGACGTGCGCGCCGTCGTCGCCGGGTTCCTGGCGCCGGCCGAGGCGGGCGTGCGTGTCGAGTTCCACGTCTTCCGCGACGAGCAGGTCGACGCCTACGTGACCGAGAAGATCGGCGCCGTGCTGCAGCTCTCTGATCCGGTGCCGACGCTGCTGCGGCTGACCCGGCTGTTGGCGCGCGCGCTCGACCTGCCGTACCACGAACCGCCGCCCGGGCTGCTGACGCGCAACGGCGAGGCGTTCCGGCTGTTCTTGCAGGGGCTCGACAATGCCATGCTGTTGAGCGGCGATCTCGAGATCGCCCTGCCCGACGACCGTGAGACCCTGATGCGGCCGTTCGCCGACGCGCTGCAGCTCGATCCGGGCTTCGGCCTCGCCCTGCGCGTCGCCAATGCGACCACGGCGACGGCGTTCTACGGCCAGCAGCTCGACCAGGAAGCGGTGCGGCGTTTCCTCGACCGCTGCTACTCGACGGCGCCGGTCGACGGCGAGGCTTGTGTCGCGGTCGCCGAACAGCTGTCGGAGATGGGCGACGACGAGCGCGCCTTCGCCTGGCTCGAACACGCGACGCAACTGGATCCGCCGCCGGCGCGCGGTCTGGAGCACCTCGGCCTGCTGATGGCGCGGCGCGGCGACGCCAACGCTGCGCGCGAGCTGTGGCAGAAGGGGCGCGACCTCGACGGCCACCCCGACTTCTTCTCCCACCTGGCCCAGCTCGCCTTCGCCGAAGGTCGCGACGGCGATGCCTGGCAGCTCACCGAGCACGGGCTCCGGCGGTTGCGCGAACGTACGCTGCGCGCCGGAGAATGGGACGACCTCGGCCGCGGGGCGGGTGTACTGCTCGAGTGTCTGCAGGCGCAGCTCGTGCGCCGTGAAGCGCCGAACGCCATCGCTGTGGCGCTCGGCGGCCTCTCTACGCTGCTGCGCGAAGGCGACCGCGTCTGGCTCGGGTTGTGCCTGTTGGCCAGCGGCCTGCGCCGCGAGGCGCGGGTCGAGCTCGTGCAGGGGCTGCGTGACGTCGGCGAATTCGACGTGCGCGACCGCGCCGTGCGCGCCCTGCTGCAGCTCGATGTCGCCGACTTCGAAGCGCGCTTCGCCCGCGCCGCCGACCGCGCCACGCGGGCCCGCAACCCGCGGCCGGCGTTGGCGGAGTTCCAGCTCTGGCTGCACCTGCAGCCCGAGTTCTGGCCGGCGCTCTACTACTCGGCGATCGCCAAGCGCCGGCTCGGTGCCGCCGACGAAGCGCTCGACCTGCTGGCGGCCGCGCTCGAGGTGTCGCCGGGCCAGCCCGACGTGCAGTTCGAGATGGCGGAGCTGTTCGATCGCCGCCGCAATCCCAAGCGCGCGCTCGAGCTCGTCGAGCAGGCGATGGATGGCCGTCCGGACGAGCCGCGCTTCCACGGCGCCCGCGCCCGCTACCTGCAGCACCTGGGCCGCGGCGTCGAGGCCCGCAACCTGGTCGAGGCGGCGCTGGCCGACGGCATCGACGGCCCCGAGCTGCGCAAGCTGCGCCGGCGGCTGCCGCGCCCGTGACGAGGCGCGCCATGGCGCCCGGCGTCACTTCATCGGCGTCGCGAGCTGGCTGAGGTCGGCGATCTCGACCGGCCGGCTCTGCAGCAGGTGCGCCAGCTTCTCGCGGTCGAGCCAGTCGTAGACGAGCGTCATCGGCGTGCACAGGCCCATGTGCGGCACCACCACCGGCGTGCCCTTGCCGTGCGTGTAGATCTTCGAGAACACGCCGATCAGCTGCCGCGTATTGGCGCGGTAGATGCCGCCGCCGCTGTTGCCGAAGTAGGTCGGCGCATTGATCATCCAGTAGTTGCTGCCGTTGAGCTCGTTGTGCAGCGAGCTGATCTCACCCTGGCTGGGCACCGGGTCGTTGCCGAGCGGGCAGCCGACCGCGCAGACCGGGTCCCAGACCTTGATCTGGCCGGTCTCGTCGCGCGGCAGCACGTTGGCGACGTTGGGCAGCACCCGATCGGTCTCCAGCTTGATCAGCGCGGCGTCGATCTTCGGCTCGCTGGCGACCGCACGACCCTTCACGACGAGCTTGCCGTCCGGCAGGTAGATGGTGACGTCGAAGCCCTCGCGCTGCGCCTTCGGCGTGTCGGCGAGGATGTTGCGCACGACGTGGTTCGAGGTCAGCACGTAGGTCTCGACCTTGTCGCCGTTCTTCGGGTTGGGGCCGGAGAACACCACCGTGCCGGAGCCGACGGTGTCCTCGCCGTTGAGCTGCACGGTCGGCGACAGCATGGTCCGGGTCAGCTCCTTCGGGTCGCGGTAGAGCTGGTTGGCCAGCAGCGCGATGGCCACCTGGGTCTCCCCGAGCTTGGTCGCCGCGTCCTGCTCCTTCTTGCGTACCTCGTTGATGTAGGCGTCGACGAGCGCTTTGGTGCGGTCGAAGTCGTTCGAGAGTTGGCTGCGGAACAGGGCCACGTCCTGCTTGGCGCGCTGCAGGTCGTCGGCGATGCGACCGGCCTGTTCGGAGCCCGCCGCCGCCTGGTGCAGGTCCTTCTCCAACGCCCGGATGCGCGACTCGGTCTCGGCCAGGATCTGCTGGCGCATCTGGTCGAACTCGTGCGTGTCGCCGACCTTGGCGACCGCCGCGTCGAGCTTCTTCTCCAGCGCGCCGACGTCCTGTTGCCGCGTCTCGAGCCGCGCGATCTGGTGATGGAACGAGACCATCAGCACCAGCGCAGCCAAGCCACAGAACACTTCCACGAGCGTGCGTTTCATCCCCGTTGTCTCTTCCCCGGTTGCGTCCGACCGTCCCTTGCGCGCACTGGGCTTCGGCGGTCGTTCCCGAGGGGCTGAAGAAAAAAACAACTACAGGCTCCACAGTCACTTACGTCTCCCATGCCAGTGGGGATTCGGGGCCGGGGTCAGCGTCGGCGCTGGGCGCCGACTGCTGCACTCTGCGGCACTCGCCGCGCCCGATCGTCGGCTTCTGCGTCAGTCCCGGTGGGCATGGCCGCGGTGGCCACACGTTCCACAGAGCAGGTGCGGTGGTGGGCAGGTCGGTCGCTACACTGCCCGGCCCCGCCGCCTGTTCGCGGCCTGTTCCCGATGACGATCGCTTCGATTCCCGAGTTGTTGGAAGACCTGAAGGCCGGCCGCCCAGTCGTGCTGGTCGATGACCCCGGCCGCGAGAACGAAGGCGACCTCTGCTTCGCCGCCGAGTTCGCCACGCCCGAGCTGATCAACCTGATGTCGCGGCACGCCTGCGGCCTGATCTGCATGGCGCTGGAGGCGTCCATCTGCGACCAGCTGAACCTGCCGCAGATGGTCACCGACAATACGACCCGCCACGGCACCGCCTTCACCGTGTCGGTCGGCGCCGCTACCGGCGTCACCACCGGCATCTCGGCCTCCGACCGGGCCAAGACCGTGCTGGCAGCGGTCAACCCTGCCGCCAAGCCGGGGGATCTGACCCGTCCGGGGCACGTCTTCCCACTGCGCGCGCGCGACGGCGGCGTGCTGGTGCGCTCCGGCCACACCGAGGCCATCGTCGATCTCTGCCGGCTCGCCGGCCTGCGCCCCGCGGGCGTCATCTGCGAGATCCAGCGCGAGGACGGTGAGATGGCGCGCCTGCCCGAGCTGCAGGTCTGGGCCGAGAAGCGCGGCATCAAGATCGGGTGCATCGCCGACCTGGTCGAGTACCGCCGCCGCCGCGAACGCCTGATCGAGCGCGTCGCCGTGGCGCAGATGCCGACGGCGCACGGCATGTTCGACTGCCACACCTACCGCAGCACCGTCGACGGCCGCACCCACATGGCCCTGACGGTCGGCATCGAGCGCGTCGGCGAGGGCGGCCGCTTCCCGCCGATCGCCGACCCGGTGCTGGTGCGCGTGCACTCGCAGTGCCTGACCGGCGATGCCTTCGGTTCGCTGCGCTGCGACTGCGGCCCGCAGCTGCAGGCCGCCCTGCGCCAGATCCAGCAGGAAGGTCGCGGCGTGCTGCTCTACATCAGCCAGGAAGGCCGTGGCATCGGCCTCGCCAACAAGCTGCGCGCCTATGAGCTGCAGGACGGCGGCATGGACACCGTCGAGGCCAACGTGCACCTCGGTTTCCGCGCCGACGAACGTGAGTACGGCACCGGGGCGCAGATCCTGCACGACCTCGGCGTGCGCCAGCTGCGGCTCCTGACCAACAACCCGAAGAAGCTCGTCGGGCTGCAGGGCTACGGCCTCGAGGTCGCTGCCCAAGTGCCCCTTGTCATCGGCCCGAACACCCACAACCAGAAGTACTTGGAGACCAAACGGGACAAGCTCGGCCACCTCTTCGCCAAGCCCGAATGACGGCCCCGGCCCGCCATTCGTCGCGGCGGGGAAGAAAGGGCTGTCGAGTCCCTCCAAGCGCCGCGTGTTCGCCTTGAAGCTCCAGCCCGAAGCCTCCGACCAGGACCTGATCGCCGCCGTGCTCGATGGCAGCGAGGTCGCGTTCGCCGCGCTCGTCGACCGCTACCAGGACCGGGTCTTCCGGTTGCTGTCGCGCTACTGCCGGGACCAGGTCGAGTGTGAGGACCTGGCGCAGGAGGTGTTCCTGAAGGTGTTCCGCAAGCTGCACACCTTCCAGCACGAATCGGCCTTCTACACCTGGGTCTACCGCATCGCCGTCAACGCCGCGACCGACCACCTGTCGCGCGCCAGCTCGCGGCGGCTGCGGCTGGTCGAGGACGACAGCACGCTCGACGATCCGGGCCTGCCCGGCGACCGCGAGGCGGCGAGCCCGGCGGCCGGCATGATGAGCCGCGAGCTGGCGCAGGTGACGCGTGAGATCGTCGACTCGCTGCCCGAGAAGTTCCGCACCATCCTGGTGCTGCGCGAGTTCGAAGACCTCTCCTACACGGCGATCGCCGAGGTGCTGCAGATCCAGCTCGGCACCGTCGAGTCGCGCCTGTTCCGCGCCCGCCAGCGCTTCAAGGAGGCGCTCGAGCGCCGCCATCCCGATCTGGTCCCCGATGTGCCCGGCGCACCCCGCGCGCGCCCGGCGCGAGGAGCGAAGTGATGAACCCTGACCCCGAAGACCTCCTGCTGCAGCGCTACCTCGACGGCGAGCTCGATGCCGCGGCGCGCGCTGCCTGCGATGCCCGCCTGTTGGCCGAGCCGCAGCTGCGGCAGCGGCTCGACAGCCTGCGCGGGTTCGCCGCCGGCTTCGCCGCGATGCGCGCCGAGGGCCGCCGGGCGCCCGCCGGTTTCACCGCCGCGGTGGTGGCCGCCGCCCGCCGGCTGCCGAGCCGCCAGGAACTGCAGCAGGCGGACGTGACCGCCGGCGCGGTGGCGTTCTGCCGCCGGCTGCTGCTCGCTGCTGCGATCCTGACCGTCGGCGCGCTGGGCTTCCACTTCGGCTTGTTCCGCCACCAGCCGAGCACGCTGCAGGCGACGCCCGACGAGGTGCAGCAGGAGATGGATCGCCTGGACAGCCTGGTGACGGGGGCCGCGGCCAGCGAACCGAAGGGGCACCGCGGCAAGTGAACGCGCGCGCGCTGCGCCCCTGGATGCTAGGCATGGCGCTCGGGTGCTTCGCCGCGGGTGTGGTCACGGCCTGGGTCGGCGGCGAACTGCTCGCCTCGACGCGCGCCGCCGCCGGCCTCGACGACGACTACCTGCAGGACCTGACCACTCGCTTCGGCCTGACCGCGAGCCAGCAGCGCAGCCTGCGCCTCGTGCTGCAGAACGAGCGCGAATCGGAGTACACGATCCTCAGCAGCACCGAGTGGGCGCAGCTGCCGCCGCCGATCCTGGCCCGGCTGCTGGTGGTGCGCGACCAGACCAAGAAGCGGATCCGCATGGTGCTCGACGAGCGGCAGCGGGACCTCTTCGATCGACAGAGCGAGTGGCCGCGTGGCAAACGCGATTGACAGCAAAGGGCGGCGGCGGCCACGCTGTCGCCCCCTCGAACAGGTGACAGCATGGTGAAGAGCATCGGCATCGACCCCGGCGACCACGCCATCAAGGTGGTCGAACTCGACGGCAGCTACAAGAAGCCCCGCCTCGTGCGTGTGCATGCGGCGCCGGCGGCCGCCGAGAGCGGTCCGCGGCCGGATGCGGTGGCGGCTGTCGCCCGCGCCGCGATCGACCTCGGCATGCGCGGCGACGTCGTGCTCGGCCACGCCTGCCGCGAGGCCGTGCTGCGCATCATCGAGCTGCCGTTCAAGGGCTACGACGCGATCAAGAAGGTCGTCAAGAACGAGATCGAAGGCGAGATCTACAGCCAGGCGGTCGACGACATGGTGGTCGACTTCCTCGAGATCGGCGCCGGCCACGAGGGCGGCACCCGGGTGCTGGTCGCGGCGGTGCCGAAGCCGCCGCTGCGCGCGCAGCTGGCGTCGCTGTCGGCGCAGAAGATCGAGCCGGAGACGGTCGAGCTCGACACCCTGGCGCTGTGGCGCGCGGCGCACTGGGCCGGTGCCTTCGCCGGTGCCGATGGCGCCGTCGATCCGGCCGCGGTGACCGCGGTCGTCGATCTCGGCGCGCGCAGCGTCAAGGTGCTGCTGGTCGAGGGGGAACGGCTGATCGAGATGCGCGCGCTGCGGCTCGGCGCCGGGGCGGTCGCCGATGAGCTCGCGCAGCGCCACCGGCTCGATGCCGCCACCGCGCGCGACGCGGTGCAGCGTTGCCTCGACTCCGGCGCCGACCAGCGCCTCGAGGTGCCGGATGGCCTGCCGGCCGCGACCGGCGACGGCCAGCCGGCGGCGCCGCCGCCGACGCGCGAGGTCGTCATCGCGCACGGCGACGTCGACAGCGCCCAGACCAACTACCTGCAGCGGCTCGCGCGCGAGCTGACGCGCTTCCTGACCGCCTCCGGCAAGGCCGCGGCGCTGCGTGCGGTGTGGGTCACCGGCGGCGCCTGCCGCCTGGCCGGTGTGCGCGACATGCTGGCGGCGGTGTTCAGCATGGAGGTGAAGGAGCTCGACCTGCTGTCGCGGCTCAACCACGACCTCGATGGTGACGAAGTCGAGCGCCTCGGCCCGACGCTGACGACCGCGATCGGCCTCGCGCTCCTGCCGATGGGCGGCCCCGACGGCTTCCAGCTGCGGCAGGAGGACCTGCTGCTGGCGCGTGGCTTCGAGCGCATCAAGTTCCCGCTGGCGATCGCCTGCATGGTCGGCCTCTTGGCGATGCTCGTCTTCGTGCAGAAGCGCACCTTCGAGCTGCGCCTGCTCGAACGCCAGATCGGCGCGACCTGGCGCGATCCCAAGGACCCGAAGGCGCCGCCGCAGTTCTTCGGCATGCTGAACTCGGTGCTGTCGGGCAAGTGGTTCGAGGATGCGCAGCACTTCCGGCTGCAGGCCAAGGGCAAGGACTACACCTTCAAGGACCTGCTCGCCGAGCTCGACGCGGCGCCGGTCGCCCGGCGCGTGCAGATCGTGCGCGACCAGCTCAAGAAGGTCGCCGACCAGAAGCAGGAGGATTCGGGCGTCTACGAGGACGTCTCGCTCGAATCGGGCCTCGCCGTGATGGTGCGGTTCAGCGAGGTGCTGCGCAGTTGCGACGCCGAGCTCGGTCGCTACCTGCTGCCCAAGATCAGCCTGCAGATGGCCGGGCGTTCGCCGACGCTCGACTTCACCGTCGCCTTCCGCGAGGAGGGCTTCCGCAGCCGCCAGACCGCGCTGCAGCGCGCCTTCGAGCGCGACATCGGCAAGCCGGATTCACCGTTCGCCGAGGTCAAGAGCGCCAAGGAGGACCCGTTCAAGGACGTCAACAGCGGCGGCAGCCCCGGCGCGTACTACACGTTCTCGATCGGCCTCAAGGACTCCTTCCCACCCTTCGGCCCGAGCGCCCAACGATGAACTTCCTGCGCAACCTCGACCTCTACAAGGTCATCGTCCTGTTGTCGCTGGTGCTGCTGCCGGCGGGCTACTGGTACATCACGACCCTCGACCAGCAGATCGAAGCCTGCAACCGCGCCGTCACCGAGGCGACCAAGAGCGGCGGCCAGCTCGAGCAGATCGGGCAGTACCAGCGCCGTGTCGAGATCGTGGCGCAGAACCGCCGCAGCGCCAGCGACGCCATCAAGGAGCCGCGCACCTACTTCGAGGGCCAGATCCTGGCCGCCGGCGGCAGCGGGCTCAAGACCACCGACTTCTCGCCGGCGGAGCCCAAGATCGAGAAGGGCACGCTGCCGGGCTCGAAGCAGCCGATCGCCGACCACGTCGTCGACATCAGCTGGAAGCGCGAACGCGACGTGCCGCTCGAGTTCGTCTACGCGGTGATGTGGAACTGCGAGTCCGGCGCCCAGGCCGGCGGCGCCCAGGCCGGGCAGCCGTCGGTGTGGAAGCTGCGGTCGCTGACCATCACCAACAACACCGACAAGAACCTCGTCAGCGCCAAGAAGACGCCGCCGCCGGAGCTCGAGGACCGCTGGGTCATCGACGAGATGAAGTTCGCCCGCCGCGAGCCGCGCAAGGACAAGGACTGAGTCGGCATGCAACGGGCCGCGTGCTGTGCGCTGCTCGCGTCGCTGCCGGCGTTCGGCGGCTGCGCCTCGGTCGTGCGCTACTCCGACGCGCTGGTCGGGGTGCGCGACGGTCGCACCTGGTTCACGCGGTTCCCGGCGACGCTCGGCGCGACCGTCGGCTTCGTGCTCGCGGTCCCGGTCGACATCGCCGCCTGGCCGGCGACGTTCGTCTTCTATCACTCGCAGCCGAAGGAGTCGCGCGACCCGCTGTCGATCTTCCTGTTCCCGTCGTTCGTGCTGTGGAAGGTCGGCGCCCTCGTCGGCGCGCCGTTCGACGCCGCCGAGTGGTTGGCCTGGCGGTCCTGGCAGGAGCCGCCTGCGGTGACCGATCAGGAACGTGAGGCGATCGAGCGCGCCTGGGACGCCCGCGAGTACAGCGAGTACCCGGTGACGCCGGTCTACCCGAAGCCGCCCGAGCCGCAGGATTGAGCCCGAACCGCGGGGTGCTTTCGGGCGTGTGGTCGCGGTAGATTCGGCAGGATGAACAACGCCGGGTTGGCGATTCGCAAGCTGACCGAACGGGCGCTCGCCAAGGCTGGTGAGCTGCCGCTCGCGCTGTTGCTCGAATCGCTGGTGCCGGTGCGGCGCCTGCGCGAACTGGCGCGCAAGTTCGGGTTGTCGCCGAAGGGTGGGTTCCGGCTCGACAAGGCGCCGGCCAACGTGCTGGCGCCGTTGCTGGCCGAGCTCCGCGACGGCAAGCAGATGCAGGAGGTCATCGAGCTGCTGGTGCCGGCCGCGGCGCCGGAGCCCGAGCCGGAGGTGGCGCCGCCGAGCGCGGAGCAGCAGGCGCTGCTGGCGCTGCGCGACGCCGAGGTGTCGCGGTTGCGTGAGGACCTCGAACGGGCGCGCGAGGGCCAGAATCGCGCCCGCGACCGCGAAGCCGAGCTGCAGCGGCGCCTGGCCCACGAGGAGCAGGTGGTGACGGCGTTGCGCCGCGACCTCGCCCACGTGCACCGGGAGCCGTCGGCGCCCGGCGGTCCGCGCGACGACCGCGCCGTGCGCGAGCTGGAGCAGCTGGTGCACGACCTCGAGAACGAACGTGAAGGCTTCCTGGCCGCCGACGAGGCGCTGCGTCGCCAGCTCGCGCACAACCAGTCCCGATTGCGCCTGCTCGAACTGCACAACGCGGAGCTCGAATCGCTGCTGCCGAAGGGCAAGCGCCGGCACAAGCCGCCGCCACCGCCGGCCGCGCCGGAGGCCGAGAAGCACGTGCGGCTGCCGCGCTTCCTGCCGTCGTTCTACAAGTCGCTCGAAGGCCGCGACCGCCGCACCGTCGAACGGGCGCATCAGGCGATCCTCCTGTTCCTGACCGAGGGCCACGCCTACCCCGGCCTCGAGGTCAAGCAGCTCGGCGGCCAGGACACCTGGAGCCTGCGGGTGTCGCTCGGCCTGCGCATCTACTTCCGCCAACTGCCCGACGGCGACATCGAGCTGATCGAACTCGGCGATCGTGAGGACCAGAACACGACCCTGCGCCGGCTCAAGGAGCGCTGAGTGAAGGCGCCGCGCCGCTCCCCCGAGATCCTGCTGCCGGGCTCGGCGCCGCGGTTCCCGGACCCGCGCCACTTCGACCGCGAAGGGCTGCTCGCGATCGGCGGCGACCTGTCGGCGGAGCGGCTGCTGACCGCCTACGCCGGCGGCATCTTCCCGTGGTATGCCGAGGGCTACGTGCCGATGTGGTGGAGCCCCGACCCGCGCGCCCTGCTCGATCCCGAGCACCTGCACGTCGCCCGCAGCCTGCGGCGCACGCTCCGTCGCGGCGCCTTCACGCTGAGCTGGAACCGCTGCTTCGAACGGGTCATGCGCGAGTGCGGCCGGCAGCGCTTCGGCGGCACCTGGATCATCCCCGACATGGTCGCCGCCTACACCCGCCTGTTCCGGCTCGGCCACGCCCACAGCCTGGAGGTCTGGCACGGCGAGGACCTCGTCGGCGGCATCTACGGCGTGCAGGTCGGGGCCCTGTTCGCGGCCGAGTCGATGTTCCACCGCGCCACCGACATGTCGAAGGTCGCCCTGGTCGCGCTCGTGCACAGCCTGTTCGCCGCCGGCATCGAGCTGCTCGACGTGCAGTTCGTCACCGAGCACCTGGCCCGCTTCGGCGTCTACGAGCTGCCGCGCGGGCAGTACCTCGAACGGGTCGCCGCCGCCCGCGAAGGCGCCGTCGACCTGCGGCAACTGCAGCCCGCGGTGCCGGTCTGAGCCGCCTGCGTCCGCGTGTTGACGCCGCATCGGCGACGGCCGGGACTTCTCGCCACCGCCCCCTCGCACCGGCACTTGGTGTGATACCTTCCGCGCCCCCGAGGACCCTCTGATGCGCCCGCCAGCCACGCCGATGCCCCACTTGTCCGCGTTCTGCCGCCCGATCGTCCTCACCTTGCTCGGCACCAGCCTGTTGGCGCAAGGCACCGGGCCGGTGCCGTCGGTGCGCGCGGTGCCGGCGAAGTCGGTGACCCTGGTGCGCGGCACCGCGGTGTCGCTGGAGCTGCCGCAGGAGCCGGCGCCGGGCGCCGGCAAGGTCGAGGCGGTGGACGCGCCGACGACCACGTGGACGGCCGAGCAGGCCCTGGCCGCGAAGGGCCGCTTCGAGCGCTTCAAGGCGCTGCCGTGGGACCGCCGGCCGTCGACGGTGCTGAAGGCGTGGGTGGCGCCCGAGCTGAAGCCGTACGATCCGGCCGAGGAAGCGGCCAAGGCGAAGTCGGTCGAGGTGAAGCCGATGACCGCCGAGGAGATCGAAGCCGAGCTGACGCGGCAGTTCGGCCAAGAGCCGCCGGCCGGGGCCGCGGCGGTCGCCGTCGATCCTGCCGCCGCCGCCGCCCAGCAGGAACGTGAGCTCGCCGAGAAGAGGCTCGCGCGCGAGTTCGAGATGCTGCAGCGCGACGTCACGCTGGGCCGCTGGGCGCGGCTCGGCGAGTTCTTCGGCAGCCTCGTCGAAGCCGACCGGAAGCCCGCCTACGAGCACTTCCTGCGCATGGCACTGACGCACCCGCAGCGGCCCGAGGACCAGCGGGTGCCGCCGAACCTGCAGGAGAAGAACCGCTTCGGCTTCGAGGACGCGATCGCGATCGCCGGCATCGCACCGGGCGGTTTCGACAAGAAGCAGGCGCCGCTGCTGGCGCCGATCGTGACGCGGGCGATGGAGGCCGGCTCGGTGCTCGAGGAGCTGTTGCGCCAGCTCGTCGTCGAGACCGGCAAGCCGCCGGCCGAGCAACGGCTCGACCGCCGCGAGGCCGCCCTGCTGCTGATCGCGCTCGGCCAGGACGTCGAGATCGGGCCGCTGTTGCCGACGGCGGCCGACGCCGAGAAGGACAACGACCGTGAGGGGCTCAACCTGATCGCGCGCCACGCGCTGGCGATGTACGCGAAGGAGAAGCGCACCACGCACCTGGAGACGGCGTGGCGGGTGACGCAGGCGGCGCTGGCCAAGGGCGAGATCGGCGACGACGAGAAGGCCGAGGCGCTGCGGCGCGCGGTCGAGCTGGCGCCGAAGGTGCACGCGGACCTCGGCCCGGCGTGGCTCGCCGAGAGCTTCACGCAGCGGCCGGAGCGCGGCATGGAGATCATCGCCACGATCGGCACGTTGGTGGCGCGCGGCTTCCAGGAGAACGCGCAGGACGCGGACTTCCGCGGCGTCGGCCTCGCCCTGCAGAAGACCGCGGTCGAAGCGCTGCTGCAGACGGCGCCCGAGCTCGCCGGGCAGTGGCGGCCGACGCTGGCGCTGCTCGCCGCCGGCTGGATCAACGAGGCTGCCTACAGCTACACCAACTCGCAGTCGGACTCGCTCGGGCCGATGCTGCAGCGCGACGAGTACGGCAACTTCTTCTACGGCTCGATGCGGCGCGGCGGCGGCGGCCAGGTCGCGGCGATCGAACCGGACGACGTGCTGAAGGCGCAGCCGGGGCCAGAGTGGGCCACGCTGCTCGACGAGTCGCTGGCGCCGCACTTCCTGACCATCAGCGCCCAGCTGTGCCTCAAGGTCAACGAGCCGGCGCGCGCGTTCCCGTTCATCGAGCAGCTCGCCGGCATCAACCCGCGCAAGGCGAAGGAGCTGGCCGGCGAGTTCCTGCGGGTGTGGACGCGCAACCACAACCCGAACCAGAACCGCACGAACCGCTACATGTTCATGTACGGGTTCGACCAGCGCGCCGACGGCATCCCGCTGACGCGCAGCAAGCAGGAGCGCAACCTCGCCGAGCTGGCGACGTGGGTCGAACGGCTGCGCCGGCTGCCGATCGAGGGCGGCGTCGACCAGAAGCTGCTCACCGAGGCGTTCCAGTCGGCGCACAGCGCCGCCGAGGTCTACCGGCTCGACGCCATCCAGAAGGTGTTCGGCGACATCGGCGCGCTCGATCCGCAGCTGCTGGCCGAGCTGCTCGGCAAGATGCGCACCAACCTCGCCACCGTCTGGCGCGTGCCCGCCGTGCAGGAGCGTGAGAAGACGAAGCGCTCGCAGCGGGAGACGATGCTCGAGGTCGCGAACGGCTACGAGACGGCGCTGACCATCGCCCAGGACGGCCTGCGCACCCACGGTCGCCACTGGGCGCTGCTCGCGGTGGTCGCCTCGATCCTGCACGACCAGAACAACTTCGCCCAGGAGCAGGCCAACGACAGCGGCTTCGCCGATCGTCGCAAGGCCGCGTTCGCGCTGTTCCAGGAGGCCGCCAAGGCCTACGCCGACGGCGCCGGCGACCTGCGCCTCGACGAGGAGACGATCGCGCCGTTCGACACCTGGTTCTACGCCGCGCTCGGCGCCGCCGACCTCGGCGCCGTCGACGAGGACAAGGTCGTCGCCAAGAACCAGATCCCGCTGATCCGCGCCGCCATCGACGCCCTGCCGAAGGGCAGCGACGAGCGCCACCTGTCGATGTTCGCCAACGCGCTGTTCACGCGCATGTCGGCGGTCAAACCGCAGATCAAGTACCGCTACCTCGAGGCCGGCTTCGGCCTGGTCGGCGACCACCCGCAGGCGTACGAGGCGAAGAAGGTCTGGGACTACTACCAGGACCTGCTGCACGAGCTGCGGCTGGAGGCCGTCGTCGACGGCTCGACGCAGGTCGGCACCGCACCGTTCGGCGTGCGCATCGACATCGTGCACACGCGCGCGATCGAGCGCGAGAGCGGCGGCTTCCAGAAGTACGCGACCAACCAGAACACCGGCGCCGGCTTCTACTACAACTACGGTCGCCCGCTGGAGAACTACCGCGACCGCTTCCAGGAGGCGGTCACCGCCGCGCTGCAGGAGCACTTCGAGGTGCTGTCGGTGACGTTCAACAGCGAGGTGATGGCGTCGAAGCCGGCCGACGAGCCGGGCTGGCGCATGACGCCGTACGCGTGGCTCCTGCTGCAGGCGCGCGGGCCGCAGGTGGACCGCATCCCGGTGCTGCAGATCGACTTCGACTTCAACGACACCTCGGGCTACATGGTGCTGCCGGTCGGCACCGCGCCGGTGGTGATCGATGCCTCGCACCAGCCGGAGCCGCGGCCGTTCGCGGGCGTCGAGATCGCGCAGATCCTCGACGAACGCCGCACCGACGAAGGCAAGGTCACGCTCGAGATCAAGGCCAAGGCGAAGGGGCTGGTGCCGGACCTCGATACGCTGCTGACGCTGACGACGCCGGGCTTCACGGTCAAGAAGCGCGACGACCAGGGCGCCGCGGTGGTCAAGTTCAGCGAGGACCAGAAGACGATCGAGAGCGAACGCGTCTGGCTGTTGTCGTTGGAGCCGAGCGGGGCCAGCCGTCCCGGCAGCTTCCGCTTCGGCGAGCCGCGCGACGAGGCGTTCGTCGTCAGCTACCAGCGCTACGCCGACGCCGACCTGGAGACGGTGTCCCCGCTGGTGGCGCTGCAGGCGCGGCTGCGCGTCGAGAACCCGTGGTGGGCGTGGCTGCTGCTCGGCCTCGCGCTGGTGGTCTACTGCATCTGGTTCTTCAGCAAGCCGGCGATGGGCCGCGGTCCGGCGGCCGGCGCCGAGCTGACGCTGCCGCGCCACGTCACCGCCTTCTCGGTGCTCGGCCTCCTGCGCGAGGTTGCCGCGCGCGGCCGTTTCCCGGCAGCCGACCGCGAGCTGCTGGCGGCCGACATCCGCCGCATCGAGCGTTGCCACTTCGAACGCGGCGACGACCAGAGCATCGACCTCACCGACGTCGCCACCCGCTGGCTCAGCCGCCTCGGCTGAAACGCACGTTCCCTCCCCCGAGTGCCCGCACGATCGCCATCCTCATGACCGCCCCCGAAGCCACCACCAAGCCGCGTTTCGCCGAGACGCGCGAGTTCCTCGACCAGATCCGTACCCGCGTCGGCAAGGTCGTCGTCGGCCAGGACGTCGTCGTCGAGCGGGTGCTGATCGCGCTGTTGACCTCGGGCCACCTGCTGCTGCAGGGCGTGCCCGGGCTCGCCAAGACGCTGCTGGTCGCCGCGGTGTCGAAGACGGTCGACCTCGCCTTCGCCCGCATCCAGTTCACCATCGACCTCTTGCCTTCGGACATCGTCGGCAGCGAGATCCTCGACCAGAAGACGCACGAGTTCCGCACCCACAAGGGGCCGATCTTCACCAACCTGCTGCTCGCCGACGAGATCAACCGCGCGGCGCCGAAGGTGCAGTCGGCGCTGCTCGAGGCGATGCAGGAACGGCGCGTCACCATCGGCAACCAGAACTACGCGCTGCCGGCGCCGTTCCTCGTCATCGCCACGCAGAACCCGGTCGAGCAGGCCGGCACCTTCGAGCTGCCCGAGGCGCAGCTCGACCGCTTCATGCTGCTGCACCGGCTCGAGTACCTGACCACCGAGCAGGAGATCGAGGTGTTGCGCCGCAACGCCGCGCTCGGCGTGCGCCGCGACGGCAAAGGCGCGGTGGCGCGCACCGAGTTCGACGTGCTCGGGGACCAGGCGGTCGGCAGCTCGGATCGGCTCGTGCAGGCGATGGAGGACGTGCAACAGGTCTACGTCAGCGAGGCGTTCCTGCAGCACGTGGTCGAGATCGTCAACCGCACGCGCCGGCACCCGCAGCTCGAGCTCGGCTGCAGCCCGCGCGCCGGCATCTCGCTGGTCAAGGCTTCGCGCGCGCGGGCGCTGATCCACGGCCGCGACTACGTGCTGCCCGAGGACCTGTTCGCGCTGGCCGAGGACGTCATCCTGCACCGCGTGCGGCTCAGCTACGAGGCCGTCGCCGAGGGCCATACGAGCCAGCAGGTGCTGCAGGAGATCCTGTCGGAAGCGGCGCGCTGATGGCCACGGGTCGCGACAGCTCGGCTGGGATCTCGGCGCGCGAACGGGCGCTGCCGGGGCTGCTGCACAAGGTCGAACCGCTGGCGGCGCGCAAGTTCGTGATCGCCGTGCGGCGGCTGGCCGACGACATCACCTACGGCCTCGACGGCTCGCGCTATCTCGGCAGCGGCATCGACTACGTGCAGTCGCGGCTCTACCAGGCCGGCGACCCGATCAAGTCGATCGACTGGCGCGTCACCGCGCGTTCGACCAAGGTGCACGTCAAGGAATACGAGGCGCAGCGGCGCATCCCGGCCTGGTTCCTGATCGACACCTCGGCGTCGATGGTGGTGGCCTCGATCGCGCGCAGCAAGTACGAGCTCGGCCTGCACATCGCCGGCGGCCTCGCCATGGCCTGCCTCGATCGCACCAGCCCGGTCGGCGTGATCGGCTGCGGGCAGCGCGACGTGCGCATCGAACCGAGCCTGGCGAAGGACCAGGTGCTGCAGTGGCTGCTGCGGCTGCGGCGGTACTCGTTCCAGGAGTCGACGCGGCTGTCGCGGCGCGTGGCCGAGCTGCGCCCGACCTTGACCGGGCGCTCGATCGTGATCGTGCTGAGCGACCTGCACGAGCCCGGCGCCGTGCACGCGCTGGCGCTGCTGGCGCAGCGGCACGAGGTCGCCGTGGTGCAGCTGCAGGACCCGGCCGAGCTCGGCCTGCGCGGCGGCGGCTTCCTGCGCGCGGCCGAGGCCGAGAGCGGCCACGACTTCGTCGGCAGCGGCAAGCGCGGGTTCTTCGACCAGGGCCGCATCGAAGGCGAACTGCGCCGCGGCGGCGTCGACCACATGCTCGTGCGCACGGACCAGCCGTTCGTGCACCGGCTGCGGCACTTCTTCCGTTCGCGCGGGCTCGGCAGGGGGGCACGATGAGCAACGTCCGTCGGTTCGGGATGCTGTTGGCGCTGCTGGTCACGACGGCGTTGCCGGCGCAGTCGCGCGACCAGCGCTCGGCGGCGGTCGGCATGCGCGCCTACGTCGAGCAGCTCGTGCTGCCGGGCAGCGAGCTCGAACCGGCGCCGGGCGACATGAAGTCGCCGGTCGTGGTGCGCGTGCTGAAGGTGTGGCCGCACGGCAACCAGCTGCGCTACGACCTCGAGTGGACCGGGCTCGAGGCCGGCGAGTACGACCTGGCGAAGTTCCTGCGCCGCAAGGACGGCGCCGCCAGCGACGACCTGCCGAAGGTCGCGGTGGTGGTGACGCGTACGTTGCCGAAGCAGCAGATGGAGCCGAGTGAACCAGCGCCGTCGCCGGCGCCGCGGCTCGACGGTTACTCGCGGCTGCAGGGGATCGCCGGCATCGCCTGGGCCGTCGGGCTGCTGCTGATCCTGTTCGTCGGGCGCCGTCGACGTCGCGCCGCCGTGGCACCGCCGCCGCCGAAGCCGACGCTCGCCGACCGCCTGCGGCCGCTGGTCGAGGCCGTCGCCGGCGACCGCGCCAACAGCGCCGCCAAGGCCGAACTCGAACGTCTGCTGCTCGCGTTCTGGCGGGCGCGGCTCGACCTGCAGCAGCAGAAGGCGGCGGACGCCATCCTCACCATCAAACGGCACCCCGAGGCCGGGGCGCTGCTGCGCCAGATCGAAGCCTGGCTGCACATGCCGGCGCCGCCGGCGCGCGTCGACCTCTCCGGCCTGCTGGCGCCGTATCGCACGGTGACCGCCGATGACTTCGCGCCGCTGCCGGCGCCGGGCCAGACCACGGCGGGGAAGGCCTGATGTTCGCGCGCCCATGGCTCCTGCTGCTGCTGGTGCTGCCGCTGCTGCACCTGTGCTGGGTCTGGCAGCGCCGCGGCCGCCGCGTCGTCTTGCCGTTCGACACCGCCGCCGACGGCCGCCCGCGCGGCAGCGGCCGCTTCGTGCGCGCCGTGCTCGGCGTCGGCGAGTCGCTGCCGGCCTTGCTGCTCGCCGTCGCCGTGCTGCTGCTGTCGCTGCCGCAGGAACTGGCGGCGCCGCGGCAGAAGCGGGCGCTGACCAACATCCAGTTCCTCGTCGACATCTCCGGTTCGATGACGGCGAAGTTCGGCAGCGGCAGCCGCTACGACGCCTCGATGCAGGCGATCAACGAGTTCCTCGACTACCGCCAGGGCGACTCGTTCGGGCTGACCTTCTTCGGCAACAACTACCTGCACTGGGTGCCGCTGACGAGCGACCCGTCGGCGTTCCGCTGCTCGATCCCGTTCATGCGGCCCGAGAACGCGCCGCCCGCGTTCGGTGGCACCGAGATCGGCAAGGCCGTGCTCGGCGCGCGCGAGGTGCTGACGTCGCGCGTCGAAGGCGACCGCATGCTGATCCTGGTCACCGACGGCATGAGCGGCGACATCATGAACGGCGCCGACCTCGAGATCGCCAAGCGGCTCAAGCGCGACGGCATCACCCTGTTCGCGGTCAACATCACCGACGGGCAGGCGCCCGGCGAGATCGTCAACATGACGCGGCTGACCGGCGGCGAGGTGTTCAGCCCCGGCGATACCAAGGCGCTCGCCGAGGTGTTCCAGCGCATCGACCAGATGACCAAGGCGAAGCTCGAACAGGGCAGCGCGGAGCTGGTCGACTGGTTCGCGCCGTTCTGCATCGCCGGGCTCGCCGTGCTCGGCCTCTACGGCCTCGTGCAGCTCGGGCTGAGGTACACGCCATGGTGACGCTGTGGGTGACGCTCGGCGTCGTGCTGGTGGCGGCGATCGCCGAGCTGCTGCACACGAACCGGCTGCGGCGGCTTTCCCACCTGGTGTTCGGGCCCGACGGCGCGCCCGGCGCGTGGCTCTGCACGGTGCCGTTCCTGCGCGTGCTCGCGCACGGGGCGCTGGCGTGGGGGCTGGTGACGCTGCTGCAGGCCGACCCGGTCGTGCACCAGGGGCAGGAGGTCAAGGACGAAGAGTGGCGGCACCTGCTGCTCGTCTACGACGTCTCGCCGAGCATGTTCCTCAAGGACGCCGGCGTGAACGGCGACCAGACCCGGCACCAGCGCGCGCGCGAACTCGTCGACTCGCTGTTCGAGCGGGTGCCGATCGGCAAGTTCAAGGTCAGCGTCATCGCCACCTACAACGGCGCCAAGCCCGTGGTCGAGGACACCAAGGACCTCGAGGTGGTGCGGCACCTGTTGTCGGAGGTCGACATGCGGTTCGCGTTCCAGCCCGGCACGACCCGCCTGTTCGACGGCATCAGCGAGGCCGCCAGGTTGGCGAAGACGTGGCCGGTGCGCAGCTCGCTGCTGGTGATCGTCAGCGACGGCGACACCGTGCCGGCGAGCGGCATGCCCGAGCTGCCGCCGTCGATCGGCGGCACGCTCGTCATCGGCGTCGGTGACAACCTCGCCGGCAAGTTCATCGCCGGCCACCAGTCGCGCCAGGACGAGAGCACGCTGCGGCAGGTCGCGAATCGCCTCGGCGGCGAGTTCCACAACGGCAACAAACGCCAGGTGCCGAGCGACGTGCTGGCGGCCGCGTCGGCCGATGCGCGCAAGCCGCTGATCGAACGACTGACGCTGCGGGAGTACGCGCTGCTGGCGATCGGGTTCGGGGGTGCGCTGTTGGCGCTGCTGCCGCTGCTGCTGCACTACCGCGGCTCGGCGTGGCGGCCGGGTGCGGCGCCGGTCGCCGTCGACGCCGTGCCAGCGCCGTGAGCCGCGGCCGGGCCTTGGCAGCGCTCGCCGTCACCATCGCCGCCGGCCTCGCTTCGCGGCGCTGGCCGCTGCCCGGGCTGCTGGCCGAGCACGCCGGGGACGCCCTCTATGCGACGGCGGTGTTCTTCGTGCTGGCCTGCGTTTGGCCATCGGCGCGGTCACGAACGCTCGCTGCCGTGGCGCTGGCGCTGGCGTTCGCCGTCGAAGGCGCGCAGCTGCTGCCGTGGCCGTGGCTCGTGGCCTGGCGGCGGACCCGGGTCGGGGCGCTGCTGCTCGGGCAGGGTTTCCAGGTCGCCGACCTCTGCGCCCAGGTCACCGGCGTGGCGCTCGCGCTGGCCGGATGGTGGCGACTCTCGCGCCCGGGCGCCGCGCGCCGGCCAGGATCGCACCCCCGCACCGGCCGGTCGTAACTTTTCCGCCGGCCTCGCCCCCGGGCTCGCGGCCGCCCGATAGACTCCCGCGTCACCTCGGGCGCCCCTGCGGCGATCCCGCAACTTCGCCACGTTGGCCGCATTCGCGACGGAGTCGATCATGCGCAAACTGCTGTTGGTGGGCTGGCTCATGCTGCCGATCGGGGCATGGGCCTATCACGAAGGTCCCGGCCAGGATCGGGTCGCCTTCGAGGCCGCGGATGCGGTGCTGGTCGCGGCGCACGCCGCCTTCGATGCCGGCGACTTCGCCGGTGCCGTCGAGAAGTACGAGGCGGCCATCGGCAAGCTGCCGACCGGGGAAGGGGCCGTCGACCCGGCGCTCAACTACCGGCTGCAGCTCGAGCTCAACAAGGCGCGCATGAAGGCATCGCAGTTGCCCGAGGCACGCGACGCGCTGCAGACGCTCGTCGAACAGCTCGACGCCGACACCAAGGCCGATCCCGGCCTCGTGCGCGAAGCCCGGCAGGCGCTGGCGCGTTCCCAGTTCTACAAGACCTGGCTGATGCGCCTCGAAGGTCTCGACCGCGAGGCATGGGAGCCGGAGATCGAAGCCGCGCGGCAGAACTACCGTCTGCTCGCCGAGCAGTCGAAGGACGGCGAGCAGGTGGCCGAGCACCAGGGCGACCTCGAAGCCGCCATCCGCCTCGCGCGCCTCGACATCGAAGACCTGCAGGGCTTGCCGCTGCCCGGTGAGTGAAAGGGCTGCGGCACGAAGGCCGGTCGGCCTCGCACGAACAAGAGCAAGAGCCCGAAGAAGAACAACGGCGCCGGTGGTGGTGCCGAGTTCGACAACGGCGGCTCCTGAGCCGTTGACGCACGCCTGCTGTCGGTGACGCGCGGCCCGCATGGGCCGCGCGGCGTTTTGGGGCCGATGGCCCGCCGCGCTCACTTGGTCGGCGGGTCGACTTCGCGGATGGCGGCGCCGCGTTGGTCGTGCAGCACGAGCACGGCGTATCTGGTGGCGTTGCTGTCGGGGTCGTCGGAGACCGAGGCGTAGTCGAAGCGTCCGCGCAGGTCGGTGTAGCCGTCCTTGTGGAAGCGCAC
>JAEUHT010000287.1 GCA_016793265.1 Planctomycetota bacterium | reverse complement strand
CCCCTCGCCGACGGCGCGACCCACTTCGTCGTTGTAGGTCTGCAAGGCGTCGAGGAAGTCGATCACGTCCTGTTCCGAGTGTGCGCCGATCGGCTGGTTCGCGAGCACGGCCTTCTTGTCCAAGTGCGCGATGACCTTGTTGCGCGCTCGCTTCACGTGGTCGCGGTAACGCATGAGGCCGGCTGCTGCCCCTTCGATCGCTTGGGTGAACAGCCCTTCGCGTTGAAGGTGCCCGTTCAGGTTGCACACCGTCAGAGACTCGTCGCCTCGTGACTCCGCCGGGTCCGTCAGTTTGCACGCCTGCAACCGGCAGTATTCGAGCAGCACGTTGTTCAGTTCGTCGAAGAACAGCGGTGCCGTGCGGTGCAGCAGGTCCTTCGGCCGGTGCTCCTGCTGGAACAGCGCGTCGAACGTGTTGAAGCAGGTCCGCAGCCAGATCGACTGCTGGCGGAACGCCAGGAACGCCTCCCTCAAGCCCTGCGATGCAACCATGGCCGCAGGCTACCGGAGCCGGTCCGGCGTTCTGGACAGTCCACTGTCCAAAACGGGCCGTTTTGTCCACTTCTCGCGTGCTCGGATGCGCATCGTTGCACACCGATGCACCGAGGGGCTAGACTGCCGGAAACCGAGGGCAAACCGGCTCTTGGCGTTGTTTCTCACTGCCTGCGCTCCAGCATCGTCAGCACCTCGACGTGCTCGGTGTGCGGGAACAGGTCGCACAGCCGGGCGGCGGTCAGGCGGTAGCCGCCGGCGGTCAGCACGGCGAGATCGCGCGCGAGCGAGTCGGCGTCGCAGGCGACACACAGCACACGGCGCGGCTGCAGCGAGAGGGCGCGCTTCTGGCCACTGGCGCCGAGGCCGGCGCGCGGCGGATCGACCACCAGCAGGTCGGCGCCGGCCGGCAGGTTGGCCCCGCCGAACTCGCTGCGCACGACGCGCACCTGCGGCAGCGAGTTGCCCTTGGCGTTGTGTTCGGCGTCGCGGCAGGCGGCCGGGTTGTCCTCGACGATCGTCACGCGCGCGGCGCCAGCCTTGGCGAGGCGGAGGCCGAAGGTGCCGACGCCGCCGTAGCCGTCGATCACGGTCTGGCCGCGCACGTCGCCGCACAGCGCCAGCGCCGGCCGGTAGAGCAGTTCGTGGGCGCCGGCGTGCACCTGGTAGAAGCTGCCGGCGCTGACGCGGAACGTCAGCCCGTCGCGGCGGTCGACGACGTGGTCGCGGCCGAGCAGCGGCGAATGCCGGTCGCCGAGCAGGAAGTCGTCGTCGCGGTCGCTGACGCTGTGCACGACACCGACGAGCTGGCGCGGTCGCCGCGAACGCAGCGCCGCGGCGGCCGCCTGCCAGCGCGCGGCGAACTCGGCGCCTTCGGCGAACGCACCAGGCGCCGTGACGATGCCCGCCAGCACCTCACCGGTGCCGCCGGCGAGCCGCGCCCAGATCGCCTTGACGATGGCGCGGCGGCGCCCTGGGTCGAAGGCGCGCAGTTCGAGCTCGTGCAGGATCGGCTGCACGGCCCGGCCGAGTCCGGTCAGCCATTCGTCCTGCGTCTGGCACTCGTCGATCGCCACGACGCGGTGGCTGCGCCACTCGAACATGCCGACGACCGGCCGGCGGTCCGGCCCGGTGCGCACCGGATACAGCAGCTTGGTGCGGAAGTGCCGCTGTGGCAGCCGCGGCACCTCCCACTGCAGCGGGTTGCCGGCCAGGAACGGCGCCAGCAGCGCTTCGCACGCGGCGACCTTGTCGTGCAGCTGCCAGGCGATCGGCTGGTCGAGCAGAGAGCAGCTGCCGCAGACGCCGAAGTGCGCGCAGTGCATGGGCTGGTCGATCGGGTTGCGGCTCGGCACGGCCCTGCAGGTGTAGTCGAAGCGCCACCGCAGCAACAAGCTCGCCCTGCTGCGTTCGCCGGGTCGCCGACGTCAGACCTTGAATTGGTCGACGATCTGCAGCAGCTCGCGCGAGGTGCTCGCCAGCAGTTCGCCCGTGGACGACGCCTCGGTGGCCGAGGCCGCCGTGGTATCCGCCTGCCGGTGGACCTCGGCGAGGTTCTGCGTGATCTCGGCCGTCGCGGTGACGCCGTCCCGCACGTTCGTCGTCACCACCGACACGGTGTTGTTGCTCTGCACCAGGTTGGTCGAGATCTCCTGGGTCGCCGAGGTCTGTTCGACGACGGCGCGGGCGATTTGGGCCGAGCTGGAGCTGACGCGCGCGATCACGGCGTCGATCTTGCTGATCGCCTCGATCGACTCCGCCGACGACGCCTGGATGCGCTCGATGCGCTGGCGGATGTCCTGGGTCGCCTCCGCGGTCTGGCGCGCCAGGTCCTTGACCTCGTTGGCGACCACCGCGAAGCCCTTGCCGGCCTCACCGGCGCGCGCGGCCTCGATGGTGGCGTTGAGCGCCAGCAGGTTGGTCTGCTCGGCGATGTCCTTGATGGTCTCGATGACCTGCCCGATCTCCTGGGCCGCGGCACCGAGCATGCCGACCTGCTCGTTGCTGCCCTTGACCAGCGTGGCGGCGTCGCCGGCGATCGCCGCGGCGTTCTCGGCGCCCTTCGCCACCTCGTGGATGCTGGCGGTCAGTTGTTCGACGGCGGCAGAGACGGTGCGGAAGGTGCCCGCGAAGGCCTCGCTCGACGTGCCCACGGTCGTCATGTTGGCGCTGAGCTGCTCCGTCGCGGCTGCCACATGGCCGAGCCGGCCGCGCGTGCCCTCGGCGTTCTTCGCCAGGTCTGCGCCGGTGCTGGACATCTGCGCCGCCGCCGTGCTGACGCTGTTGGCGCGGTCGCGCACCTGCTGCATGGTGTGCTGCAGCTTGCCGACGAACGCGTTGAACCAGTGCGACAGCACACCGAGTTCGTCGACGGCTCCGGCGGCGAGCCGGCTGGTGAGGTCGCCTTCGCCATCGGCGATGTCGCGCAGACGCTCGGTGACGCCCGTCAGCCGCTGCGCGACGCTGCGCGCCGACCACCAGCTGATGAAGAGGCCGAGCCCGGCGCCGGCCAAGGCGAGCCAGAGCATCCAACCCAACGCCGCCTGCTCGTCGAGCCGGGCCTGACGCACCGCGTGGCCGGCATCGTCGTCGATGGCGACGCGAAGCTCGTCCCACTGCTGCTGCAGCGACTCGGCGATGGTGGTCAGGTGCTTGGCATCCGCCGCCGACAGGCCATTGCCGACGAACGCGTTGGCGGCGAGGCGCTGATACCGACCGTATTGCCCGGTGAGCTGTTCGATGCCCTGCTCGAACTCACGCAGCAGTTGCTGTCGAGTCGCCGAGCCGTTGCGTCTGCCGGCGGCGAGCACGTCGCGGCTCTGGCCGAGTTCCCGTTCGACCGCGGCGGTGCGCTCGTCGAACTGCGCCCCGAGCGCCCCGAGCTGCGCCAGCTGTCGATTGGACCTGGCGACCTCGGCGCGCGCCGTCAGCGCCTCCTGTTCGAGGAACAGCACCTCGCTCTCGTTGGTCGCCACCAGCAGTGGCTGGGTGACCTGGTCCAGCGCCGCGATCTCGTCGCCGATGCGCTGCATGCTGGCGGCGGCCTGCCAGCAGACGACCAGGAAGGTCACGGCGATGCCGCCGGCACCGAGCACGATGCGGCTCCGGATGGTGAAGCCGCGGCGCACGCTGCCATCCGGCATCTGCTGCCGCATGCCGCGCCGCACCAGCAGGATCGTCGCGGCGAGAGTCACCGCCAGCAGGATGGTGATCCAGTCCGCGCCTGTCGTGCCGCCGTCGGCGTTCGGGTCGGCGACGACGACGTGGGCTGGGGTGCCGGCCTTCGCATGCTCCTGCCCGGCGCCGCGCACGGGGTGGGTCGTGGCGTGGGTCTCACCGAGCGGCGCCGCCTGGCCTTCGGCGTGGGCCGGCGCGGCGGCCGCGACCGCGGCAGGCAGCCAGCTCGCGGCGACCTCGGTCCCGAAGGCGATGTCCGCCCGGCCGGTGGTCAGCGAGTAGTGCACACCGGCGAGCCGCAAGCTGCCCTTCTGCATCGCTTCGCGCACGATCGTGCTGCCGGCCAGGATCTCGCGCATCTGGTTGGCGATGTTGGCCCGCACCCCGGCGTCGAGCAGCCGGTTCGCCGCCAGGCCTTGGGCCTTGGCCTGTTCGACCGCCGGGCGGATGCGCTCGACGATGGCGCCGACCTGGCCATGGGGGTGTTCCCCGCTGGCGACGACGTCGAAGGTCGCCTTCACCGCGCCACACGATTCATGCCCCATCACCACCAGCAGGGACGAACCGAGGTGGTCGACCGCGTACTCGACCGAACCGATGTCGGCAGGTTCGACGACGTTGCCCGCGCAACGGATGACGAACACCTCCCCGAGGTCCTGATCGAACACGAGCTCCGGCGCCACCCGCGAATCGGCGCAGGCGACGACGACGACCCGCGGCGCCTGACCCTGGGCGAGTTCGGCCCGGCGGGCGCCGTGCGGCACCGGGGTCTGGTCGTTTGCAAAACGTGCGTTGCCAGCGAGCAGGTGCTGCAGCGGGTCGTTGACCGGCGGCTCCTGTGCGGCGAGGCCCGAGGTGGAGAGCAGGAGCGCGAGGGTTGCGCGGTGCAGCATGCGGGTGTTCCGGTGGAGCGCCTGAACGAGGGATGGTCCGGTATCGGCGCCGCCCCGCCTCCAGGCTTGACCCGTTCCGACGCTCGCGCCAGCTGAGGTGCGGTGCCGCGCGGCGTGCTAGTCTGCTCGGCCGATGACCGCCACCGCGGGGACGCCACCAACCACGATCGCCCGCGGCAGCGACCCTGACCGGGCGCCGTGGCCGGGCCGGATCTTGTTGCTGCTCGCAGTGGCCCTGCTGGCCTGGCTCAGCACGCGCGGGCTCGACGCACAGTGGGACACCAACACGGTGCGGGGTGGCCTGGAGTCGCGCTTCTCGCACGTCACCGTCGGCCAGCACGTGACCCACGGCCTCGGCAAGACGCTCGGCTTGCCGGCGTTCGTCACCATCGACCAAGGGCAGGTGATCCGCGGCGTCAATTGCCACCACCCGCCCTACTACTGGCTCTACTTGTCGGCGTTCGGCGCCCTGTTCGGCAACTCACAGCTCGTGCTGCGACTCGCGCACCTGACGCTGTTCCTGCCCGGGCTGCTGGCGCTGTTCGCGCTCGTGCGGCGCCGCGCCGGCGACGTCGCGGCCGGCTTCGCGGCGCTGCTGTTCGCGACTGCGCCGCTGGTCGCCTACTACGGCCCGATGGTGCTGCAGGACGGCGCCGTGCTCGGCACCGGCCTCGTCACTTTGTGGGCGTTCCAGCGGTTCGTGGACGCGCCGGGCCTCGGCCGCTGGTGCACCACCGCCGCCGCGTTCTTCCTCGCTGCCTCGTGGGACTACTCGGGCTACTGGTGGGGGCCGGCGATGTTCGTGCTCGCGATCGACCAGGAACGGCGCTGGCGCGCGATGGCATGGGTGATGAGCTTCCTGCCGGTGTCGGCGGCGGCCTTCGCCGTGCAGGCGCTGCACTACGGCCTGCACTACGGCGGTCCGTTCGGCTTCCTGCACGAGCTGTTCACGATGCTGCGGCTCGAACACGAAGCCGTGCAGGGCAGCGTCCAGCTCGCCGACTTCTCGCGTGCCATGCACTACCTCTGGCTCGACCACCAGAACGTCTGGCTGCTCGGGCTCACGCTGCTCGGCGCGCTGGCCGCGGCGACGGCGCGGCGTTGCCTCGACGGCCGCGGCGCGCGCCTGCTGTGGCTCGGCGCCGCGACCCTGCTGCCGGGGTTGCTCAACTGCGGGCTGTTCTTCCGCCACGCGGTCGACCACGTGTTCTGGTCGATGCACGGCTTCGCCGGGTTGGCCGTGCTCGCGGCCGCGGTGCCGGCGCTCGCCATCGTCACGGGCCGCCGCTGCGGCGTGGTGGTCGGGGCGGCGCTGCTCGCGCTGCCGGTTGCAGCGGCCGTGCTCGGCGTGCTCGGCACCCGGGAACTGCAGCAGCGGTTCACCTTCGTCGACACCACCGACAGCATCACCATCATCGAGAAGGCGCTGCCGCACCTCACCGGCTGTTCGACGGCAATCACCAGCGCCACCGTCACGCCGCAGTTCCAGTTCGGCGGCACCACGGTCGAGTACGGCTGCGACGACGCCGGCAAGCTCGCCGCCTTGCTCGCGATCTGCCGCGCCAACAAGCTGCCGGGCGAATTCGGCTTCATCCTGCATCCGAGGCACCACGACTCGCCGTTGCGCCAGGAGCTCGACAGGATCGCCGCCGCGGTCGAGGTCGACGGCGTGCGCGTCTACCGCTTCCGCATGTGATGCACGCCCTGGGTGCGCCGAGGGCCTGCGCGCTAGGATGTTCGCCCCATGTCGGTCCGTTGCACCCCCTTCGTCGGCATCGCCGGCGTCTTCGCCTCCGTGCTCTGCTCCTGGCCTGCGTCGGCTGCGTCGCGCGGCCCGCAGGACCCTCACGAGCAGTTCACTTCGAGCGAGGTCTGCGCCAACTGCCACTCGGCGGCCCCCGGCGCCAACGCGATGCGCTCGGCGACCGGCGAGGACGTGTCGCCGTACGCGCTGTGGCAGGGCACGATGATGGCGAACTCGTTCCGCGACCCGTACTTTCGCGCCCAGATGGCGAAGGAGTCGGCGCTGTCGGGGGAGGCAGTGCAGGAGCTGTGCCTGCGCTGCCACGCGCCGATGGTGCACCACACGGCGGTGATGAACGGCGACAAGCCGCCGCGGCTCGCCGACGCCGAGGGCGACCTGTTCGCCGACGACGGCGTGTCCTGCACGGTCTGCCACATGATCCTGCCCGATGGCCTCGGCACCGAGGCGACCTGGTCCGGGCAGCCGAAGTTCAACCGCGAGCGCAAGATCTTCGGTCCGTTCCAGGACGTCGCCACCGGTCCGATGCGCAACTTCGCGCGCTACACGCCGACGCAGGGCCTGCACGTGCGCGACTCGGCGATGTGCGGCTCCTGCCACACGCTGACCACCGAACACGCCGGCAGGAAGTTCCCGGAGCAGACGCCCTACCTGGAGTGGCGCAACAGCGACTTCAACGACGAGGACGGCCCGTCGGACGAGACGCGCAGCTGCCAGCAGTGCCACATGCCGAAGACCGGGCCGACGCGCATCGCCCGCAACCCGATGGGCTTCGACTTCTTCACCGAGGTGCGCGACGACTACGCCGGTCACGTCTTCGTCGGCGGCAACGCCTTCATCACCGACATGCTGCGCCGTCACCGCGCGGTGATCGGCGTCAGCGCCGAGCCCGACGTGTTGCTGCGCGTGGCGGCGGCGACGCGGCGCCAGCTCGCGGAGTCGACGGCGCGGCTGACGATCTCACCGATCGAACGCGGCGAAGGGGTGGCGACGTTCGCGATCCGCGTCGAGAACCTGACCGGCCACAAGTTCCCCACCGGCTATCCGTCGCGACGCGCCTGGCTGCACGTCGAGGTCGATCACGGCGGCCGCACGATCTTCGAGTCGGGCGAGCCGAGCCTGAAGGGCAACCTGCGTGGCGTCGCCGATGAGCTGCGGTTGCCGCACTACGACGTCGTCGAGAAGCCCGAGCAGGTGGTCGTCTACGAGCTCGTCGCCGGCGACCCCGAAGGCCAGCCGACGACGTTCCTGACCAGGATGGTCGAACGGCGCAAGGACAACCGGCTGCTGCCGCGCGGCTGGAAGAACGACGCCAAGGACATGGACAAGATCGCGCCGGTCGGCACCGATGGCGACGCCGACTTCCTCGGCGGCAGCGACACCGTGCACTTCCGTGTGCCGGTGGACGACCAGCGCCGCGGCCGCGTCATCGTGCGCGCGACGCTGCTCTACCAGACCATCCCGCCGGTGTGGGTCGACGCGCTGCGGGACGCCGAGGCCGACGAGGCGAAGCGCTTCGTCGGCTGGTACGACGACGCCGACCGTACGCCGGAGACCGTGGCGGTGGCGGCGCGCGGCGAAGCGCGCTGAGCCGCCACGACGCGGTCACTTGCGCTTCTTCTTCTTCGGGTCGTGCTGCGGGCACGCCTTCTCGGCGGCCTTGCAGTAGGGGCAGCGGGCGTCGTAGCCGAGCAGGCCCTTGGTCTCGAGGTCCTTGGCGCTGACGCCGGCGGCCTTGCCGGCGCGCGTGTTGCCGAACTTCTGCGCCGCCGCCTTGTAGAGCGTGAAGGCCGCGTCGTAGTCCTGTTCGGCCTCCTTCGCCTTCGCCTCCGCCACCGCCCTGCCGGCGTCGATCTCGCGCACCACCTTCTTGTCGGCCATCAGCGCGTCGACGCGGGTCTTGGCGGCTTCGGCGCCGGGCACACCTTGGTAGTAGCGCGCGATCGGGTCGAGCAGGCTCCAGACGCGGAACAGGTCCCCTTCACCATCCGCCTTGGCGGCGTCGGCCGTCGCCGTCGCCACCTCGCGTTCGTATCGCTCGCACCAACGCTTCGCCTGCACCTGCGCGAGCTCGGACAGCTGGCCGCCGCCGAGCAGCTTCTGCGCCTTGGTGTAGGTGCCGCCGAAGTCCTTGCTGCGGCGCAGCGCGGCGACCTCCTCCAGCCCGGCGACCACTACCGCCGGCGTGGCGCCGACCAGGGCGTTGTCGACGAGCGGGCGCTCGAGCGCGCTGGTCGTGCCGTGCCAGAGCAGCTTGCCGTCCTTGTCGATCAGGAAGGCATCGGGCACCGAGAAGACGTCGTAGGCCTTGTTGAAGCCGCAGGCCACCGGGCGCTTGACGCCGTGCTTCTCGACCCACTTCTTGACGTCCTCGGCAGCTTCGCTCGTCACCGAGATCACGACGAGGCCCTTCTCGCCGAGCTGTGCGTACATCGAGTCGAGCTTGCCGACCTCGGCCGCGGTCGTCTTCTGCTGCACGCTGATGAACTCCAGCAGCACCACCGACTCCTGCAGCTCGGCGAGGTTGCCGGTCGGCAGGTCGCCGAAGTTGAACGTCGCGGTCCAGCGCAGCTCCGGCGCCGGCTTGGCGATCTCCTGGGCGACGAGTCCGGCGGCAGACAACAGCAGCGCCGGGATCAGGGTCGTTCGCATCTCTGCTCCTCGTTCGTACCGGCACCATCGCCGGTGGCCTCACCATAGCGTCTTGCGCGCGAGCTGCCCGTGCCGTTGGCTCTCGGCATGCGCCGACCCGATGCCGCCGACCACGCACCGTTCTTGCAGGCCTACATCGACCGGGTGCCGGACGGCGACGTCTTCGAGCACCTCGCCCGCCAGGCGAAGGTCACCACCGCGCGGCTGTTCGCGATCGGCGAGGCGCGGGCCGGTTCCATCTATGCGCCGGGCAAGTGGCCGGTGCGGCGCGTGCTGCAGCACGTCGTCGACGGCGAACGGCTGTTGTGCTATCGCGCGCTGTGCATTGCCCGCGGCGACACCGGCAATCTGCCGGGCTTCGACGAGGATCTTTATGCCGCCAATGACGGCAGCGACGGCAGGCTGCTGGCCGACATCGCCGCCGAGTACGCGACGGTGCGAGCCGCGACCCTGGAGCTGTTCCGCGGCTTCGACGGGGCCGCCTGGGCACGCCGCGGCACCGCCAACCAGAAGTCGCTGGCCGTGCGCAGCTTGCCGTGGATCGTGGCCGGCCATGAACTGCACCACCTGTCGGTGCTGGCCGAGCGCTACGGCGTGTGAAGGTCCCGCCGGACTTGCGGCTTGGAGAATCCGTGCCCTGCCGGTGGTTTTCCCCGCGAGGGTGGTTCGGTATGGTCCCGGCCCTCGCCGAAAGCACCATGCGCCCACACCTCGCCCCCCTCATGTCCGTATTGCTCGTCGCGGCGGCGACGGCGCAGTCCGTGCCGATCAGCAGCCACGACGTCACCTGGAGCAACGCGTCAGGCGTCGGTTCGCCGGTGCTCGAAGCGAAGGTCTGGTACCCGGCGACCGCCGCAGGCGTCGACCAGCCGGTGGCGCCGCACGCTGGCGGCTGGCCGACGATCGTGTTCTTGCATGGCCTCGGCAAGCAAGGCAGCGACTACGTGCGCCTGGCGCATGCCTTCGTGCAGCGCGGCTTCGTCATGGTCATGCTGGATACCGGGCAGTGGTCCCATATCGAGCTGGAGGCCGACGGTCGCGCGATGTTCGCCGCCATTGGGGTCGCCAATGGTTCCGCATCGCCGTCGCCGCTGCTCCAGGGCGCCTTCGACTGCGGTCGAGTCGGTCTGCTCGGCCACTCCATGGGTGGTGGTGTCGTCGGCCTCGTGCTCGCGGACAACCCTGGCTACCGCTGTGGCATCGCCATCGCCCCTGTCTACCCGGGGCCTACGGTGACCTCGGTGGACGTGCCGTTCGGCATCGTCGTCGGCCACGGCGACAACATCACGCCTTGGCCGATCTTCTCCTACCCCTACTACCTGGACGTCGCGCCGGCCTCGGGGTTGAAGTTCCTGCACGTGGTCGATTCGAGTTGTGACCACATGAACATCGTCGGGCTGTGGGCAGGACCCGCTGGCCTGTTCGAGCAGGTGATCGATGTGGAAACGGGCTTCTTCGATCGCTTCCTGGACGTGCGGGCCGGCGGACTGGAGCGCTGCGTCGGGCCGACCGCGATGGCCGCGCCGCGCCTGCTGTGGTTCCAGAAGCAGGTGATCGAACCACAGGTATGGGCGGCGACCGACCCGACCATCGGCAACACCGTGCGCGTGTCGGTGCTCGGTGAAGGTGGCCTGGCCGGTGCGCTGGCTGCGTTGACGACCGGCCCCGGGGTGCCGACGGTCTACGGCACGCTGATGCTCGACCTGGGCTCGCTCTACACCCTGGCGCAGGGCCCGGCCGACCGCAGTGGGCGCATGGACACCTTCGTCACGGTGCCGAACCTGCCGCAGTTGATCGGGCTGCCGTTCGCGATGCAGGCGGCTGGCTCGACGCCGGCGGCGGCGCTGCAGCTCGGGTCCGCGGTGCAGCTGTTCGTGCACTGACGGTCGCGCGCTGACAGCCGTCAGCGTCAGTCGATGCGGATGCGCCCGCTGGCGAACAGCGCCTGCTTGTCGTGCAGGCCGCGCCAACCTTCCTGTAGCACGGTGTGGCCGACCGGCGCCCGCAGCGACGAGCCCGGGCCCGCGCACAGCAGCACATCGGGCTGGAACTCGCGCATCGCCGTGCGCACGCACGCCGAGAAGTCGAACGTCTCCAACACCTGCGCGTGCGTCGTGTAGTGCCACAGCTCGCGCGGGTCGGCGGACCACGGTGAGTGCACGTTGCCGAAGCCGTCGATCAGGTGGCAGCGCGGCATCGTCACCGGCAGGTCGGCGAGCATCGCCGCCGCCTGCTCGCTCGTGGGCTGGCACAGGCGGGTGTGGAACGGGCCGTGGCCGGCGAGGCGGAACGGGAACTCACGGTCGCCGACCTTCACCTTCGGCAGGTGCGTCAGCAGCTCGCCGATCGCCGCCTCGGTGCCGGCCAGCACCTCGTGACCGCCGAGCCGGATGCTGAAGTCGCAGAAGGTGTCGTCGCCGCGATCGCGCAGGGCCTGCACGACCGCCTGCGTCGCCACCACGAGCCGCAGGTCGCGTCGCCAGTCGTCGTCGACGTTGGTCATCAGCACCTGGCCGCCCTTCACCTGCTTCTGCAGCGCGGCCATCGTCGCGACCAGTCGCCAACCGCTGGTCGCGTCGAGCGCACCGCTGGCCGGCAGCGCCGTGTACCAGCCGAGGCTGTTGCCGGCGACGGCGACGATGTCGTAGCGCTCGCGCAGCAGCTCGAGGTGCGCCATCGTGCCGAAGTAGATCAGCTCGGCCGCGTTCTCGCCGTCGAGGTGCAGGCCCGGGCGGAACTTCTCGGCGCCGTCGACCTCGCTCAGCGTCGGCCGGCCCTGCGAACGGCGCCATTCGTCACACGCCAGGAGTGCGTCGGTGACCGGGCCCGGCCGGATGGTGCGGCCGACGAAGCCGAGCTCGTCCTTGGTGTAGGAGCCGCGGCCGGGACAGAACAACACGGCAATGGGCTTGCTCATCGCGTCACCTGCTCGGCGCAGATGGCCAGGGCCGTGCGTTCGATGTCGGGTTCTTGCACGAGCACGAGATTGGCAGCGGCGGCGAGCGGCACGTAGCTGTCGACGGCGGCGACGCGGCGCAACACACAACCACGCAGCGCCGGGTCCTGGCACAGCTCGGTGAGCAGCATCGGGCTCGGGCCACCGTGCGTGTGACGGCACTCGTCGACGATCAGGCAGCGGCCGGTGGCCAGCACGTGCTCCTTGACTTGTTCGATCGGCATCGGCAACAGCCAGCGCAGGTCGAACACGCGCACCCGCAGGCCACGTTCGCGCAGCCGCTTCGCCACGCGCAGGCTCATCCACAGGCCGTTGCCGAAGCTGACGATCGTGAGCTGGTCGCCTGCCGCGGCGTCGTAGACGCGACCTTCCCCGAACGGCATCACCTCGTGCGGCGGCGGATAGCGGAACTGCCACAGCCCGTCGCCGGTCGCGTGCAGGTCCTTCTGCATGTAGAGCGCGATCGGCTCCAGGAACAGGTTGACCATGCCGTGCTGCTTCGCCGCCGCCGCCATCGTGCGCAGCATCAGCACCGCGTCGTCGGCGCGCGCCGGCACGCCGAGCACGATGCCTGGGATGTCGAGCAGGGCGCCGATCGAGTTGTCGTTGTGGAAGTGGCCACCGAAGCCCTTCTGGTAGGCGAGGCCGGCGATGCGCACGACCATCGGGTTCTGGTAGCTCGGGAACTGCCCCGGCAGGTCCTTGTGGCTCTTGCCGCGGCTGAAGAACTGCAGCGACGCCGCCTCGCCGCGGATCTGGTCGAGCGCGTTGTGGATGTAGGCGAGGTACTGGATCTCGGGGAACGGCAGGCCGCCGGCCTGGGCCATGCCCTGCGCGAGGCCGAGAATGGTCGTCTCGTCGAGGATGGTGTTGAAAACCCGGCCGGCGCCGAAGGTCTCGAACAAGCCCGTCGTGGCGTGATAGACGCCGCCCTTCCTGGCCACGTCCTCGCCGAACAGGAACGCCTCTGGGTAGGCCGCGAACAGGTCGGTCAGCGCCTGCGGGATGCGGAAGGCGAGGTGGCGCGGCCGCGGGTCGTCTTCGGGCAGCTTGCCGCCGAACACCTCGAGCCGCCGTTCGTGGCTGGCGACCTGTCCTTCACACTCGGCGGCGGCCGGCCGCCGCAGCGGCTCCACGACCTGCTCGACGGTGGTCAGTTTCGGCCGCGCCGAGGCCTCGGCGGCGGCCCGACGCAGGCGGCGATCGGTGTCGTCGTACAGGGCCAGGATGCCGCCTGGCGTGATCGCGCCCGTTCGCAGCAGCAGGTCGGCGAACCCCAGCAGCGGGTCGCGCTTCTCGTTGGCCTCGATCTGCTCGAGGCTCATGTGGTTGACCTCGACGTCGGAGCCGGCGTGGCCCATCAGCCGCACGGTGCGGGTGTGCAGGAAGGCCGGCCGCCGCTTGCTGCGCACGTAGTCGACCGCGTGCAGCACGGTGTTCCAGACGCCGGGATAGTCCTGGCTGTCGCAGGCGAAGTAGCGCATGCCCGGCCGATGCGACATCAGTCGCGCGACATAACCGTCCGGGGTGCGCACCGAGATGCCGATGCCGTTGTCCTCGCAGGCGAACAGGATCGGGCACGGCTGCTTGTGCAGCACCGCCGCCGACGCGGCGTGGAACCCGGCCTGCGCGCTGGCGTGATTGAGCGAGGCGTCGCCGAAGCTGCAGTAGACGATGCCGTCATAGGGCACGTCACCGGCGGGCTGCACGCCGAGCCGTTCGAAGCGCTGCAGCGCCATGGCGAAGCCGACCGCCTTGGGCAGGTGGCTGGCGATGGTGCTGGTCTGTGGCGGCACGTTCAGCGTCGGCGAACCGAGCACCTTGTGGCGGCCGCCGCTGATCGGGTCCTCGGACGAGGCGCAGAACGACAGCATGGCGTCGAAGAACGGCGTCTCGCCGCGGCCCTGACGCAGGCGCGCCGCCATGAAGGCGCCGCTGCGATAGTGCAGGAAGGCGGTGTCCGTCGGCCGCAGCAGCGCGGCGCAGATGGCGTTCGCCTCGTGGCCGGCGCTGCCGATGGTGTAGTAGCTGAGGCCCTTGTCCTTCATCTCGCGCGACAGCAGGTCCTGCAGGCGCGACTGGATGGCGGACTCGAAGATGGCGACGGCCTGCCGGCGCGTCATCGGCGAGTGGGCGGCGATCGGCGCGTCGAGCGGGCCGGTGAGCTCCGGGTCGGGGCCTGGGTGTTCGCGCAGCAGCGTGAGCAGGCGCTCGGTGACGGGGCCTTCGCGGCGGATCGACATGCGGGGGCGGGGATCTTACGGACGCGCGGTCCGGGGGCCATGGTGCGGGCAGCTCAGGGAGATCCCCTGGACTGGTTTGCGCCTGTAGCCGGACCCGTGCGCGAGCCGAAGAAGGGCACCTCAACCAGTTCGCGCCAGGGACGCCACCACAGTGTTCGCCAGCTTCAAACTCGGCAAGAAGATCGGTTCCGGATTCGCCGTTGTCATCGGCTTCAGCGCGGTCGCCGGCGTGTTCGCCGTGACCCAGATGCGCGAGGCCCAGCACGATGCCACCCTGCTCAGCACCCAGGAGGTGCCGATGCTGGCCGAGACCGGTGAGCTGCAGAAGGACTGCCTCGACACCCTGTTCGCCATGCGAGGCTTCACGCTGACCGGCGACCGCAGCTACCTGGAGCAGGCCCGGCCGGCGATGCAGCACGTGCGCAACAGCCTGCAGACGGTGGGGTCGCTGCTGGCGAACGCCAAGGACGCGGAGAAGGCGAAGACGCTGCACGCGGCGGCCGAGACGGCGTTCGTGGCCTACCAGCGCCTGGCCGACGAGACCGAGCAGCTGATCGCGGCGGTGACCGAGTCGCGCCACCTGCTCGAGCAGGCGAGCACGCAGAGCGCGGCGGCGCTCGGTAGCTACCTCGGCCGCCAGCAGGAGCAGATGCAGGCCGAGATCGCGCAGGTCGTGGGGGCGTCGGCGGACCAGGGCCGGGCCCTGGTCGAGGCGCTGAAGAACCGGCAGAGCAAGATCGACGCCGCCAACGAGATCCACGACGGTCTCGAGGCGGTGCGTTCGGCGGCCTGGCAGTCCCTGGTGAACCAGGATGCGAAGCTGCTGCTGGGGGCCTTGCCGCAGCTCGATGGCGTGAGCCAGCGGTTGGAGGCGCTGCAGCGCATCACCAGTGAGCGCGATGACGTCGCCATGCTGGATCGGGTCCATGGTGCGACCGGGCAGTTCATGGCCGCGCTGCGCGCGTTGTCGAAGCACCTGGTCAGCCGTCAGGATCTGGATCGGGCTCGCCTCGCCGAGGCGAGCCATCTGCAGGAGAAGGCGGCCGGGCTGGCCGACACCTGCGCCGAGGCCGCCACGCACGAGGCGCAGCACGCCTCGCAGCAGCTGACGACCGCCACCTGGAGCACGCTGACCGGCATCGGCATCTCGATGCTGATCGGCATCGGCCTCGCGCTCGTCATCACCCGCAGCATCGTGCGTCCGGTGCGCCGCAGCGTGGACTTCGCCAAGCTGGTCGCCACCGGCAACCTCACGCAGCGTCTCGAAGCGACCTCGCGCGACGAGATCGGCGATCTCTCGCGGGCGCTCAACGCCATGGTCGAGAACCTCGCCGCGTTGCTGAAGCGCATCACCTCGGGCGCGGACATCCTGGCCGGTGCTTCGACCGAGTTGTCGGCGACGTCGACGCAGCTCGCCAGCGGGGCCGAAGAGGCGACGGCGCAGTCGGCGACGGTCGCGGGCGCGGCGGAGGAGATGTCGTCGACGTTGTCGCAGATGGCCGAATCGGCGGGCCAGGTGGCGAGCAGCGTGCGCACCGTCGCCGCGGCGGTCGAGCAGATGACCGTGAGCATCGCCGGGGTCACCACCAGCGCGGGCAGCGCCGCGTCGGTCGCCGGTGACGCCGCGCGTCTGGCCGCGACCAGCAACGAGAAGATCCGCCAGCTCGGCACCGCCGCCGACGCCATCGGCCGCGTCATCGAGGTGATCCAGGACATCGCCGACCAGACCAACCTGCTGGCGTTGAACGCGACCATCGAGGCCGCGCGCGCCGGCGAGGCCGGCAAGGGCTTCGCGGTGGTCGCCTCCGAGGTCAAGGCGCTGGCGCGGCAGACCGCCGAGGCCACCGACGACATCCGCCGCCGCATCGAAGCGATCCAGGGTTCCACCCAGGACGCGGTGCAGTCGATCGGCGAGATCAGCGGCGTGATCGCCAAGGTCGACGAGGTGTCGCGTTCGATCGCCACCGCGATGGCCGAGCAGTCGCTCGCCACCAAGGAGATCGCGCAGAACGTGGCGCAGACCACCGACGCGGCGGCGGCGATGACGACGGGCGTCAGCCAGTCGGCCGAGGCCGGCAAGGACATCACCCGCAACATCGCCGGTGTCGACCAGGCGGCCCGGCAGACGGCCCAGGGCGCGAGCCAGGTGCAGACCGCGGGCAACGAGATGTCGCGGCTGGCCGAGGACCTGCAGAACGCCGCCAGCAGCTTCAAGCTCTGACCGCCGCGGTCCCGTCAGGCCCCGCGTGGCATCGCGGCGATGCCATCGCCGGATCCGGCGTCGTCGGGAAGGCGTCACGTCGCCACCGGCCGACGGTCGAAAACCAACGCACGCATGACGACGAACGGGGCGCCGGATGGCGCGGCTTCCAGCTCGCCCGAGTTGCCGGTGATCCCGGAGGTGACGCTGCTGCACGAGCTCGCGCGCGGCGGCATGGGCATCGTCTACCGCGGTCGCCAGGACTTCCTCGACCGCGAGGTCGCGGTCAAGGTGCTGTCCCCGCAGCTGCAGGGCGAACGCTTCACGGCGCGCTTCCGCCGCGAGGCGAAGCTGCTGGCCGGCATCAAGCACCCCAACATCGTCGCCTGCCATGCCGCCGGCGTGACGTCGGCCGGGCAGCACTACCTCGTGATGGAGCTCGTCGCGGGGCCGGATCTCGAACGCTGGATCACGCAGCACGGCCCGGTGCCGGTGCGGTCGGCGGCGCGCGTCGCCAGCCAGCTCGCGGCGGCGCTCGGCACCGCCCACGAGCTCGGCGTGATCCACCGCGACATCAAGCCCGCGAACATCCTGCTGGAGACGCCGGCCGGCAGCGCGACCGACCTGCGCTTCCCGTTCGTGCCGAAGCTCGTCGACCTCGGGCTCGCGCGGCTCGTGGCCGGCAGCGTCGACCTGGCGCAGACGATGCCGGGCGCGGTCATGGGCTCGCCGGCGACGATGGCGCCCGAGCAGTTCGATGCGCCCGACACGGTCGACTTCCGCGCCGACATCTACGGGCTCGGCTGCGTGCTCTACGAGATGCTGACCGGCGCGCCGGCGTTCGCCAGCAAGCGGCTCACCGACCTCGTGGTCGAGAAGCGGCAGGCGAACGCGCCAAACCCGTGTGAACGCGCCGTCACCATGCCGCCGGAGCTCGGCGCGCTGGTGGCGGCGATGTTGGCGCCCGAGGCGAAGGACCGGCCCGCCGACCACGCCGCGCTGCGGGCACGGCTCGACACGTTCGCGAATGCGCCGGAGCCGGCGGCGGCGCCGACCATGGCGCCGCGTGCGACCGGCGACCGGGTCGTCACCGAAGAGAGCCTGCTGCGCACCGCCGAGTTCGAGTTCCTCGCCGCGGGGCACGATGTCGCACGCGGCGATGCGTTCGTGTCGCGCGTCCGAGAACCGGGTGCGCCGGCGTCGGCGTCGCCACCCGGGCAACCGTCGCCGTCAAGGTCGCAGGTTCCGACGGCTCCGCCGCGCGAACTGGTGCCGACGCGCATTCCGCCGCGGGTCGCCGTCGCGCCCGGCAGGTCCGTCACGGCGCCGCGCGTGATCGGCGTGCGCGCGGTGGCGATCGCGCCGCCGCGGCGCCGTCGCGGTTGGCTGGCCGCGGCGGCCGTGGTGGCCCCGTTGCTGGCCGTCGCGGCCCTGCCGTGGTGGCGCCACGAACCGCCGGGCGAAGCGCCGCCGATCGGGGCCACCCCACCAGCGGTCCCGGCCAGCGAACCGCGCGGCGTCGAGCCGCAAGGAATCGCACCGGACGAACCGACCAACCTGCTCGTCGACTTCCTGGCGCCGGAGTCGCCGTGGTCGCCGAATGGCCGGGTGCGGCAGGCCTGGCGGCAGCGTGAGGACGGCGCCGTGGTGGCCATGGCCGGGGAACTGCCGTGCCTGCGCACGCGCGCCCTCGCCGGTCCGGTGTGGTGCGTGACCGGTACGATGCTGCCCGAATGCAGAGACCAACGCGGCCCGGAGCCACGCGGCCCGGAGCGCCGTGCGTTCGATCGGCGCGAGCCGGAGCCCCGTCCCGGTGGTGCGGTGCTGTTCGCGCAGGCGGCGGTCGTCTTCCGCCTCGCCCCGCTGCGGCAGGTCGCGATCGTCTGCAACCGCGACGGCGCCAACGGCGAACGCTGGCTGTTGTCGCTGCAGCAGGTGGTGCGCGACGAAGGTCGCGCCGGCCTCACGCTGCGGCCGCTGCCCGGCAACACGCCACGCGGCATCGAGACGGTCGGCGCGCACGGCGTCGAGTTCACCGTGTCGCGCCGCGATGGTGAACTGCTGCTGCAGTATGGCTTCGTCGATCGCCCCGAACGTGGGGAGCTCCGCGAGGCCCTGCCTCCGGACGTCGCCGACGTGCCGATGAGCCTGCTGGCGCGCGGCGGCCGCGTCGTGTTCGCCGAGCTCGAACTGCGGTGACGGACCGCGGGCGCTGCCCGCACCTGCCGGCTCGCGCGTGGTCCAGGCGGCGTCGGGTATCGTGTCGCCCCTGCGCGAGACCCCTCGGTGGATCTGGCGCGAGCTGCCGCCTCGGAGGCCGGATCATGAGCAAACAATGGGCTGGAGCGTGTGCGACCGCAGCGGTCGTGGTGTTGTTGTTGCCGTCGCTCGTCACCGGATTGACCGCGCAGTGTGCCGATTGGGCCCCGGGTGCTGGGGTTCCAGGGGTGGCAGGCACGGTGCACACGATGGTGCGGTGGGACCCCGACGGCGCCGGTCCGGAGGCCGAGCTCCTCGTGCTCGGCGGCCAGTTCACGATCGTCGGTGATCAGCGCGAGTCGGGCGTCGTCGCCT